>NZ_JBMKIC010000028.1:0-61754 GCF_049238665.1 Enterobacter cloacae complex sp. IR5450 | reverse complement strand
AAAAAGCTGGGAAAAGAGTACAGTAATATGGTCATGGTGGCATGACCATATTACTGGGGATCCCTCAGCCCACGGGGAGAGGGGAGCATTTGTTACGGCATATGCTCACGCTTGAGGTACTCTTCGCTCTGCATCTCTTGCAGGCGCGACAGGCAGCGCTGGAACTCAAACTTCAGGCGCTCGCCCTGATAGATCTCATATAAAGGCACCTCGGCGCTGACCACCAGCTTAACGTGGCGCTCGTAAAACTCATCTACCAGCGCGATGAAGCGGCGCGCTTCGCTCTCCATGAGTGGGGTCATAACGGGCACATCCCACAACATAACGGTATGGAACAGACGTGAAAGCGCAATGTAGTCATGCTGGCTGCGGGCGTCCACGCAGAGCGTTGCAAACGAGACGGCCAGCGTCTGGTTCTCTACGCCAAGCGTCGACAACGGGCGATGATTAATCTCCAGCGCTGGCGCGTTATCCCGCGGTGCCCCTGCCAGCGCCAGCCACAGTTTATCCATCTCGCTGGCTGTGTCGGCGTTCAGCGGTGAAAGCCACAGGTGCGCCTGCGTTAATGTGCGCAGACGATAATCGACGCCGGCATCGACATTCATGATGTCGCAGTGCTGTTTAATGGCATCTATGGCTGGCAGGAAACGCGCCCGCTGAAGACCATTGCGATAAAGCTCATCCGGCGGGATATTTGAGGTCGCCACCAGGGTGATCCCACGCGCAAACAGCGCTTTCATGAGGCCCCCCAGCAGCATGGCATCCGTAATATCGGAAACAAAGAACTCGTCGAAGCAGAGCACGTCCGTTTCCGCCTTGAAGCGATCGGCCACAATCTCCAGCGGGTCGGTTTCGCCCTGGAGCGCCGTCAGCTCTTCATGGACCCGCAGCATAAAACGGTGAAAGTGCAGACGCTGCTTACGCGTGCCGGGCAGGCTCTGGTAGAACATGTCCATCAGCCAGGTCTTACCCCGCCCAACGCCACCCCACATATATAATCCACGAACCGGTGCGTTTACCTTGGGCTCTTTTTTGCCCAGTAAACGGCCGAATGCCGCCTTCAGCCCACTGCTCTGCACCGCATCGGCGGGTTTCGCCAGAATTTCCTGATAAATCGTGTCCAGGCGGTTAACCGCTTCACGCTGGACATCATCCGGCTGGTGTGTGCCCTCGCTCAGGGCCAGTTGGTAACGCGATGAAGGGGACAGGTTTTGCATGATGTTGTTGTTATTCCTTTAGTTAAACCTCACCAGCGCGCGTGGCTGATGAAAAAAAGGCCGTTCTACACTACGCGATGATACGTCAGGATTCCACTTCTGCGGAAATAGCGGTTATAGTGGCATAATCAGGCACAGGCAGGAGCCGAGCCAACACCCTACGGAACAACAAGACAACGGGAGAAGTTCATGACCTGGGAATATGCGCTAATCGGTTTAGTCGTCGGCATCATCATTGGTGCTGTGGCCATGCGTTTCGGTAACCGCAAATTGCGTCAGCAGCAGTCACTGCAATACGAACTGGAAAAGAACAAAGCCGAACTGGAAGAATATCGCGAAGAGCTGGTCAGCCACTTTGCCCGTAGCGCTGAGCTGCTGGACAACATGGCGACAGATTATCGCCAGCTCTACCAGCACATGGCGAAAAGCTCCAGCAGCCTGCTGCCGGAAATGACCGCGGAGACCAACCCCTTCCGCAATCGTCTGGCTGATTCTGAAGCCGGTAACGATCAGGCTCCGGTTCAGATGCCACGCGACTATTCAGACGGCGCGTCCGGCCTGCTGCGCGGTGGCGTAAAACGCGATTAATCGCACAACCTGAATAAATTTTACGGGCGCACCTTATGCGCCCGTCCTTTCTTCCCGTCCCCAGCTATTATTTAGTCAAACACCTCATTGTTCAGCGGTTGAAAATTCAATAACATCAAGATGTTTTTGGGGCCGTTCTTTTTCATTCCAGGATACGAGAGTCAGCATCGATGAAGAAAAAAAACCAGCTGTTGAGCGCCTTAGCGTTAAGTGTCGGGTTATCTCTCTCGGCGTCCTTCCCCGTCAGTGCGGCACTGCCTTCGCAGGTGCCTGGACAAGAAGCCATTCCCAGCCTTGCGCCGATGCTTGAAAAAGTCCTGCCTGCGGTAGTCAGCGTTCAGGTGGAAGGGACGGCACGCCAAAGCCAGCGTATTCCCGAAGAGCTGAAGAAATATTTTGGCGAAGACGCGCCGGATCAGCAGGCTCAGCCGTTTGAAGGTCTGGGCTCAGGGGTAATTATCGACGCGGCTAAGGGCTATATCCTGACCAATAACCACGTGATCAGCCAGGCCGATAAAATCAGCGTTCAGCTGAACGATGGCCGGGAGTTTGACGCCAAACTGATCGGCGGTGACGATCAGAGTGATATCGCCCTGCTACAGGTACAAAACCCCAGCAACCTGACCCAGATCGCCATTGCTGATTCCGATAAGCTGCGCGTCGGTGATTTTGCTGTCGCGGTCGGTAACCCGTTCGGCTTAGGCCAGACCGCCACCTCCGGAATTGTCTCCGCCCTGGGGCGCAGCGGCCTGAATCTCGAAGGGCTGGAAAATTTCATCCAGACCGATGCCTCCATCAACCGGGGCAACTCCGGCGGTGCGCTGCTTAATCTGAACGGTGAGCTGATCGGCATCAACACCGCTATCCTCGCGCCAGGCGGCGGCAGCATCGGGATTGGTTTTGCCATTCCGAGCAACATGGCGAAAACTCTGTCTCAACAGCTGATTCAGTTTGGCGAGGTTAAGCGCGGTCTGCTGGGCATCAAAGGCATGGAGATGAGCGCCGATATCGCCAAAGCCTTTAAGCTCAACGTCCAGCGCGGGGCGTTTGTCAGCGAAGTGTTGCCCAACTCAGGCTCTGCGAAAGCGGGCGTGAAATCCGGTGACGTTATTGTCAGCCTGAACGATAAACCGCTGAGCAGCTTCGCTGAATTACGTTCGCGTATTGCCACCACGGAGCCTGGCGCTAAAGTGAAGCTGGGCCTGATCCGCGAGGGCAAACCGCTGACCGTGGAAGTGACGCTGGACAAGAGCACCTCCTCTTCCGCCAGCGCAGAACAGATCTCCCCGGCTCTACAGGGCGCTACGCTGAGCGATGGTCAGCTTAAAAACGGCACGAAAGGCATTTCTGTCACTACCGTTGAGAAGAGCAGCCCGGCCGCGCAGGCAGGTTTGCATCAGGACGACGTGATCGTGGGCGTGAACCGTACTCGCGTGCAGTCTATTGCCGAAATGCGTAAGGTGCTGGAGAGTAAACCGGCGGTCATTGCCCTGCAAATTATCCGTGGCAACGATACCCTCTACATTTTACTGCGTTAACCATTTGCGACTCCGGGCATCGCCGCTGCGTGTGATGTCCGGATAACTCATGTTATGCTGCAAACCGTTCCTTTTTTAACGACACACGCATCATGCTTTTAAAGCTCTTTCGTTCAATTGTCATTGGTTTGATCGTTGCCGGTCTGCTGCTGGTGGCTATGCCATCTTTACGCCAGTTCAACAAACTGTCGGCTCCTCAGTTCGACAGCACGGATGAAACGCCTGCGACGTACAATCAGGCGGTACGCCGTGCCGCCCCCGCCGTGGTTAACGTCTATAACCGCGGGCTTAACAGTTCCGCTCATAACCAGCTGGAGATCCGCACGCTCGGTTCCGGTGTGATCATGGATGACCGGGGCTACATCATCACCAATAAACACGTCATTAACGATGCCGACCAGATTATCGTCGCCTTGCAGGATGGCCGCGTGTTTGAAGCCCTGCTGGTGGGGTCGGACAGCCTGACCGATCTGGCGGTGCTGAAGATCAACGCCACCGGCGGTCTGCCGACTATCCCGATTAATCGCAAACGAACGCCGCATATCGGCGATGTGGTACTGGCGATCGGTAACCCGTACAACCTGGGCCAGACCATCACTCAGGGGATCATCAGCGCGACCGGTCGAATCGGCCTGAACCCGTCAGGGCGGCAGAACTTCCTGCAAACCGATGCCTCTATCAACCACGGTAACTCCGGCGGTGCGCTGGTGAACTCTCTGGGCGAACTGATGGGCATTAACACCCTCTCCTTCGACAAGAGCAACGACGGCGAAACGCCGGAAGGGATTGGCTTTGCCATTCCATTCCAGCTGGCGACCAAGATCATGGACAAGCTGATCCGCGATGGCCGCGTGATCCGTGGCTACATCGGTATTGGTGGGCGTGAAATCGCACCGATGCATACGCAGGGCGGTGGTATCGATCAGATCCAGGGGATTGTGGTCAACGAAGTGGCGCCTGGCGGCCCGGCGGCCAATGCAGGTATCCAGGTGAACGACGTTATCCTTTCCGTCAACGGTACGCCAGCGGTCTCTGCGCTGGAAACCATGGACCAGGTGGCTGAGATTCGCCCGGGCTCCATCATCCCTGTTGAAGTCATGCGTAATGACAAGAAGCTGACGATCCAGGTCACCATCCAGGAATACCCGGCCACTAACTGACGGGCATAAAAAACGGAGCTTAGCGCTCCGTTTTTTTTACCGGGACAAGATCACTTGTTAACGAACTCTTCGCCCAGCGTGATGTCTTTCTTCAGCGTATCCAGCATGCCTTCCATCGCGTTTTGCTCAAACGCGCTCAGCGTGCCGATAGACTTACGCTCTTCAACACCGTTTTTACCCAGCAGCAGCGGCTGAGAGAAGAAGCGCGCGTGTTCACCGTCGCCTTCAACATAGGCGCATTCAACAACGCCTTTTTCGCCCTGCAACGCGCGAACCAGAGACAGGCCGAAACGTGCCGCCGCCTGACCCATAGACAGGGTTGCAGAACCGCCACCCGCCTTCGCTTCCACCACTTCGGTGCCTGCGTTCTGAATGCGTTTAGTCAGGTCAGCCACTTCCTGCTCGGTGAAGCTCACGCCCGGGATCTGCGACAGCAGAGGCAGGATGGTCACGCCAGAGTGACCGCCGATAACCGGCACTTCCACTTCCGTTGGCTGCTTGCCTTTCAGCTCAGCCACGAAGGTGTTGGAGCGGATGATATCCAGCGTAGTTACGCCGAACAGTTTGTTCTTGTCGTAAACGCCTGCTTTCTTCAGTACTTCTGCTGCGATGGCAACGGTGGTGTTCACCGGGTTGGTGATGATACCGATGCACGCTTTCGGGCAGGTTTCAGCGATCTGCTGAACCAGGTTTTTCACGATGCCCGCGTTGACGTTGAACAGGTCTGAACGATCCATACCCGGTTTACGTGCAACACCCGCGGAGATCAGCACCACGTCGGCACCCTGCAACGCAGGACGCGCATCTTCACCGGAGAAGCCTTTGATTTTCACAGCTGTCGGGATGTGGCTCAGGTCAACCGCCACACCTGGGGTTACCGGAGCAATATCGTACAGGGAGAGTTCTGAGCCTGAAGGCAGTTGGGTTTTCAGTAGTAGGGCAAGCGCCTGGCCGATACCACCAGCAGCGCCGAGGACTGCGACTTTCATCCTAAACTCCTTATTATGGTTAACTTAAGTATCTGTAACTCCGTTGCGGCGACCATAATTCAGCACGTCATTAATTACAATTTTCATCGCTAAAGAATTTGAGGTCGCACGTCTTTCACCTTCACCTGAATACTATCGGGCTGTAGGCAACAACGAATTAAGAGGGGGTTACAATACACCCTGCCACGCCACCAAAACAACATCATTTTGATAACATTTAATTTACTTTTAAGGTTATTTGCGCGGCGTGACCCAGGCATGTTTTCCGATAACGAAATCTGATAAAATCTCTCCCTTTCATAACATTATTTCAGCCTGGCGTCAGGTAGATAATTTGCATAAAAATTCATCCACATGCATAATAATGTTGTTTCTATCGTCATATTCCGGGTGACTTATGCGAAGCTCGTCTAAGCAAGAAGAATTAGTGAAGGCGTTTAAAGCGCTACTCAAAGAAGAGAAATTCAGTTCTCAGGGAGAAATTGTTCAGGCGTTGCAGGAACAAGGCTTCGACAACATCAACCAGTCGAAGGTCTCTCGCATGTTAACCAAGTTTGGAGCGGTGCGTACGCGCAACGCCAAAATGGAAATGGTTTATTGCCTGCCTGCTGAACTTGGCGTGCCAACGACCTCCAGCCCGCTGAAAAACCTGGTTCTGGACATCGACTATAACGATGCCGTGGTCGTGATCCACACCAGCCCGGGCGCAGCCCAGCTGATTGCCCGCCTGCTGGACTCGCTGGGTAAAGCAGAGGGGATCCTCGGGACCATCGCCGGTGATGACACCATTTTTACCACCCCGGCAAATGGTTTCTCGGTGAAAGACCTCTACGAAGCGATTCTGGTCCTGTTCGAACAGGAGCTGTAATTGTCTGCCCCGTAGCGCCTGACTGCGGGGATCATTCTGCTGCTTCCGCATTTTACCCTGCTTTTCTCTGCCTGCTGTTTTTGCAAATAGTGCTTTTTACCACCTGTTAACATTCATTCAGTGAATGATCTGCCGCAAAATCGCACAAAAAATCAAATTGATCTATCCCTTTGATTTAGACAAGAAAAAACCATAAACCTCGCATTGTGGCGCTCCTTTTTATGCATTCGCGTTATAAAAAATGATTTTTTTAACACGTAATAACAGGCGAAACCATTAGTCTGGTATTAATTTTTTGCGTGATTAGTGTATACTTGATTTTGTGATGAGGGTCACAGAACAAAGACCCCAGTAAAATAATTGACGAGGTAAATAATCATGAAAATTAAAACCACTGTAGCTACCCTGAGCGTACTGTCAGTCCTGTCATTCGGTGCGTTTGCAGCCGACACCATTAATGCCGAACAGGCACAATCCCGTCAGGCTATCGGGACTGTTTCTGTTGGTGCCATCGGTACGTCTCCGATGGACATGCACGAAATGCTGAACAAAAAAGCGGAAGAACAGGGTGCGTCATCTTATCGCATCATCGAAGCGCGCAGTGGCGACCACTGGCACGCTACCGCAGAACTTTACAAATAAACCCTCGTCGTATCTCATCATACGACTTGCCCCTGACCTCCCGGTCAGGGGCTTTTTTATCACTGGCGCACGTTGAAACGCAGTTGCCCTTCCAGCTCCTCCTCCGCTTCATCAAACAATAAAATCAATGCGCCAAAGCGTCTGCGCAGTTTTTCAGGCAGATGGGTAAATTCGATTTCCAGCGGTAACGGCAGCCTGTCGCCGGTAACCACATCCCACAGCATATCAAGATTGCTTACGCTGCCCCGCTCCAGGTCGAACGCCCGAATAAACTCGCGATAGAAGTCTTCCTGACTCTCAATTTCGTCAAAATCAAAGGTATAAATTTTCATTGCCAGCCACCCGGTACAGGCGGGCGGCAAATGCCGCCCTGTCTATTATAATCCCCCGATATGCAGGGTTTTAACTTCCAGAAACTCTTCCAGCCCCAGCACGGACCCCTCGCGGCCCAGCCCGGACTCTTTTACGCCCCCAAACGGACCCAGTTCGGTCGAGACCGCACATTCATTAATTCCGATCATGCCGCTCTCAATGGCCTGTGAGACGCGGAACACGCGCGAAAGATTCTGGGTATAAAAGTAGGCCGCCAGCCCGTAAGGCGTATTGTTAGCGCGCATAACCACTTCGTCTTCCGACGTGAAGCGGAAGCAGGCGGCAACGGGACCAAAGGTCTCCTCTTCTGCCAGCTTCATGCCTTCATGGCAGTCACCGAGTACGGTTGGCATCCAGAAGTTGCCGCCAAGTTCGTGCGGTTTACCCCCAGCCAGCACCGTGGCGCCCTTCGCTACCGCATCTTCGACGTGCTCACGCACTTTCTCGACAGCCGAAGGCTCAATCAGCGGGCCGACAACGACGCCCTCGTCCAGACCGTTACCCACCTTCAGCGCCTTCACCGCATCGGCAAGTTGATTGACGAACTTGTCATAGACCGTCTCCTGAATATAGAAACGGTTTACGCTGACGCAGACCTGCCCGGCGTTACGGAACTTATTGGCGATCGCGCCTTTGACGGCGGCATCAATATCCGCGTCCTCGAAAACGATATACGGCGCATTACCGCCCAGCTCCATCGATACCTTTTTCATGGTCTCTGCGGAATTGCGAACCAGCGTTTTCCCGACGGCGGTTGAACCCGTAAACGAGATTTTGCGCACGTCATGGCTGGCCATAATGGCGTCGCTAATTTCTGAGGTGCTCCCCGCGACCGCATTCAGCACACCATCCGGCACACCGGCCTGCTTCGCCAGCGTCAGCAGCGCAAAGGCGCTCAGCGGCGTGTTGTTTGCAGGTTTGATCACGCCGGTACATCCTGCTGCCAGCGCCGGGCCGAGCTTACGGGTGAGCATAGCCATCGGGAAATTCCATGGCGTGATAGCAGCAACCACCCCGACAGGTTCACGAGTGGCCAGAATACGGGAGCCAGGTTTAACCGGAGGAATGATTTCACCGTTGGCGCGCTTGGCCTGCTCGGCAAACCACTGAATGAAGCTGGCAGCGTAGTCCACCTCACCTTCAGCCTCTTTCAGCGGCTTGCCCTGCTCGGTAGTCATCAGCCGCCCGAGCCAGCTTTTGTTCTCGATAATCAGTTCATACCAGCGATAGAGGATCGCGGAACGCTCTTTTGCCGTTTTTGCGCGCCATGCGGGAAAGGCCTTCGTCGCGGCCACAATGGCCTCTTCGGTTTCGGCTTTTCCTGCTTTCGCCACTTTCGCAATGACTTCGCCCGTGGCCGGGTTTAGCACATCAAACGTGGTGTCGAGTGTTTTCCAGATACCGTTGACCAGATACCCGGTCTGAAAAAGAATACTGTCCTGAAGAGCCTGGGTTGTCATGTGTCCTCCCTTCCTGAATGTTTGAACCTGCAAGAATAAGTATAGCCACAAAAAAACCGACGCTTTTGGCGTCGGTTTTCTCTTCGTTAGCTGTCTGTCAGCGCATTCTGGTAGCGGTGCAGCATAAACACCAGCCGCTCTACCGGCTCGGTAACCTGCGGCGGCGCTTCCCAGATCCGCAGTTTCTCCTGGTAGATATCCAGCTCCTCCAGCAGTTGCTTAAAGTAGCGGCGACGTTTGTCATCACTGGATGCCGATATCACATGGTCCGCCGTGCGCCGTAGCTGGCGGTGGAAGGCGGACAAATCGTCGTTGATCGGCACTGGCGCGTTCCGCAGACGCTGGTGCGCGATAATCATGGTTAACGCCAGGCGGAAGCGGGCGACATCGCCCGGGAATTTATTTAGCAACAGGAACAGCTGCTGATAGAGCGCCGGCAGGTGGTTCTCCTTGCGCCGCGCGGTGTTGGTGGTCAAGGACGATACGGCGGCCGATACAAACTGATTCAGCAGCACGCGCCCTGTCCGCGCCTGAGAGTTATCCCGCACCAGCAGGATCACCATCATTGCCAGGAAACAGCCCACCAGCTGACCTAGTGCGCTATCCAGGAACTGACTGAAATGGAAGGTCATCGGGTTATCCAGCACGATGATGTTAATCGTACTCGCCAGTGCGCCTAACGATCCCAGACGGCGTTTTTGTACCTCAATCCCGATAAAGAACGCCATCACCGCCAGGCTGATGCAGAGCAAAAGCATGCTTTGCTGCGTCGAGGGAATAATCACCAGGAAGTAGAGCGCGCCAATGGGTAACGCCGCAATGGTGCCGTACAGAAAATCGATCGCGACCATGCGCGGGTTGGGCAGACGCATCGCCAGCGCGGTGACGACGGCAATCATCACCATCGCGCCGCTGCCAGACGTCCAGCCGGTCCACAGCCAGAACAGCGTGCCGAGTATACAGGCCAGGGTGGTACGCCAGAAGTTAACCATCGCATGATGGCGCTCGGCGGATTCAGGTTTGATCACCACTTCGCCCTGTAACACCTCTTCTTCCGCCGCACTGATTTTGGTGTTGCTAATCACGCCGCGTTTCAGGAGCAGGTAGCGCGTTGCGGCGCCTACCCAGGTATAAATGGTGACTGGCGTATCCCGTTCTCCTGTCCACGCAATCACACGACGCATGCGTTTAAGCTGTCGATGCACGTCCTGCACCGTCTCCACAGGCTCATCAAACAGTTCGCGGAAAGTATCCGTTACCACTTCGGGGCGGGTGTTCTGAATCAGGTAGGTTTCACACGCCTGGGTGATCAGCGTTAACGAGACGGTATTGATCGCTTTCAGACGACGGTTGGCCCGCTCCCAGCGGGAAGACTCCATATTGAGGTTACTGCGCATCCCTTCCAGCGCCTGCGTGCGGCGCACCAGCGCACTCCAGGACTTGTCGACCTCTTCGCTGTCGCCGTGCTTAATGCACAGCTGCATGAGCTGGTACTGAGCAACAATCAGCGCGTCCAGCTCACGATCGACTTCCTGCTTGATCGATCGCGGAGAGAAGAGCAGGTCTGCGACAATCGCGCAGACGATACCAATGACAATCTCGCTGCAACGTTCCACGGCGAACTGCGGAGCAAGCAGCGGTTCACTCTGAATGGTGATGATAATAATCAGCGCGGTATATCCCGCCAGACCCCAGGCGTACGAGTTCTCCACCTTCACCAGCGAAGAGACCCAGGTGCAAAAACCCGCCCAGATACAGCATACAATCAGCATCAGCAGCGGCGTGCGGATCATCAGGATGATAATGGTCAGGGCGGCGATACAGCCGATAAAGGTGCCGATAATACGCAGCATCCCGCGATAGCGAATTGCCCCGGAGTAAGGTTCGCCACCCGCCGCGAAGGCAGGACCGGCGGCGACGATCGCGGCGGTCAGAACGGCCCAGCGCGGCGTTTCAAGCTGGAAATGGAAGCCAACAAACAGCGCCAGCACAATGGCGCATGCCAGCTTCACGGCGAAGCGGATGTGCTGGCTGGCGATGGAAAAAATGCCCATAGCGATCAACCAAACTCGCGCAGGCGATGGGCGATTTGTCGGAAGATCGAATCCTGGCTGGCATCACGGTCTTTTTCACCCGTGATCACCACCGTCGCCGTGGTGCCTGCGGGCCAGAGGTTGCTCTGCTGCTCATCCAGACGAATGCGTACCGGTACGCGCTGCGCCAGACGAACCCACTCGAGGTTAGAATCGACGGTCGCCATCCCTTTTGAATCATTGGTACTGCTGGAGTTGGTCACCCCCGCGGCCACGCTGTCCACGGTTCCCTTCAGGACCCGGTTGCTGCCGAGCGGCGTGATTTCGGCGCGATAGCCCGGACGCACGCCTTCCAGCTTGGTCTCTTCCATATAGGCGAGGACGTAGAAAGAGTTCTGTTTCACCAGCGCCACGGCCGTAGAGCCGCGCGTGATAAACTCGCCCGCATAGACATTGAGGTTGGTCACCCAGCCATCGGACGGGGCGCGGATAACGGTACGTTCCAGATCGAGCTTCGCCAGATCGCGCGTCGCCTGCGCTTTTGCCAGCTGATGCAGCACGGTTTGCAGCACGTTATTGGACTGGTCAATCTCTTCCCGGGACATGGCCTGGATGCCCAGCTTGTTACGGCGTCCTGCTTCACGGCGTTTTTCAGAGGCCAGCGCGTTGTAATACGCCACGTCGGCTTCCGCTTCTTCCAGCGCTTTTTGATAGCGCGGCTGGTCGATGGTGAACAGCACCTGATCTTTTTTCACCAGTTGGTTATCGTGGACGTTGACTGCCGTAATGAGACCGGCGACATCGGGCGCTATCGCGACCACCTCCGCGCTGAAACGCGCATCGCGCGTCCACGGGGATTCGGTGTAATAAACCCAGGCGCGAAAAATAGCGATGAACGCCAGGATGACCAGCGCCATAGTGATGGCAGTGCGGGAGATTTTTCTTGTTAGCGTTTTCACATCAACCTCAGACAAACATGCGCGATATTAAATAGAACAGGCAGCAATACAGCGCGGTATTGAACAATGCAGGATGCCAGACGAAATCATAAATCCCGGTAGGGACCAGCACCTTGCGCACCAGCCAGAAGATCGCCAGTGATAAAAGAAGCTCGAAAAATATCGGTGGGAACGACAAACCGAACACCACGATAACGGGAAACAGACTCATGTTGACCTTGATTAAAGAGAGTGCAGGTTACTGGATTTTTATGCTCGCGCCGCCGCAGGAGAGCAAGAATTGCCGGGCGAGAGTGGCGCAGCCGTTATGTAATTAATAATATATTAACGTAACTGTTATGCTGTTATCTATCATATGTGATCTAAATCACTTTTAAGCCAGAGTGAATAATGGAACGTCTAAAACGCATGTCCGTCTTTGCGAAAGTGGTTGAGCAAGGCTCTTTTACCGCCGCAGCACGTCAGCTACAAATGAGCGTCTCATCCATTAGTCAGACAGTGTCAAAACTGGAAGATGAGCTTCAGGTGAAGCTGCTCAACCGCAGCACCCGCAGCATCGGGCTGACGGAAGCGGGTAAAATTTACTATCAGGGCTGCCGTCGAATGCTGCATGAAGTGCAGGACGTTCACGAGCAACTCTATGCCTTTAACAACACGCCTATCGGCACGCTGCGTATCGGGTGTTCTTCAACTATGGCACAAAATGTTCTCGCTGCCATGACGGCGGAAATGCTGAAAGAGTATCCCGGTTTAACCGTTAATCTGGTTACGGGCATTCCGGCACCGGACCTGATTGCCGATGGGTTAGACGTGGTGATCCGCGTTGGCGCGTTGCAGGACTCTAGCCTGTTCTCGCGTCGACTGGGCAGCATGCCGATGGTGGTCTGCGCTTCGAAAAGCTACCTGGCACAGTATGGCGTGCCGGAGAAACCTGCCGATCTGAGCAACCACTCGTGGCTGGAATACAGCGTTCGGCCAGATAACGAATTTGAACTGATCGCGCCGGAAGGGCTTTCCACTAAACTGCTGCCTGAAGGCCGCTTCGTCACCAACGATCCGATGACCATCTCACGCTGGCTGGTGGCCGGGGCCGGGATCGCCTACGTACCGCTGATGTGGGTGATCAACGAGATCAACAGCGGCGTGCTGGAGATCCTCTTCCCGCGCTACCAGTCCGATCCGCGTCCGGTGTACGCGCTCTATACGGAAAAGGACAAGCTGCCGCTGAAGGTGCAGGTCTGTATTAACTATCTGACGGACTATTTTGTGGAAGTGGCGGAGCTGTTTCAGGGCATGCGGGGCAGAAGGAAAGAGTAGGCTTTTCCCCTCTCCCCGTTGGGGAGAGGGTTAGGGTGCGGGGGAAAATTTACGCCGTGCCGCCCACCGTCAGATTATCTACTTTCAGCGTAGGCTGACCGACGCCCACAGGCAGGCTCTGGCCCTCTTTGCCGCAAACGCCCACGCCGTTATCCAGCTTCAGATCGTTACCGACCATGGAAATCTGCTGCATGGCCTCAATGCCAGAGCCAATCAGGGTTGCGCCTTTCACCGCTTTGGTCACTTTGCCCTTCTCAATCAGATACGCCTCTGAGGTAGAGAAGACAAATTTGCCGGAGGTGATATCCACCTGACCGCCGCCAAAGTTTGGCGCGAAGATCCCGTAATCAACGGATTCGATAATCTCCTGCGGCGTGGATTTGCCCGGCAACATGTAGGTGTTGGTCATGCGCGGCATCGGCAGGTGCGCGTAGGATTCACGACGGCCGTTACCCGTTGGCGCTACGCCCATCAGGCGCGCGTTAAGCTTGTCCTGCATGTAGCCTTTCAGTACGCCGTTTTCGATCAGCACGTTGTACTGGCCCGGCGTGCCTTCATCGTCGATAGAAATCGAGCCGCGACGGTCGAGCATGGTGCCATCATCCACCACGGTACACAGTTCGGAGGAGACAAGCTGCCCCATCTGACCGCTGAATACGGACGTCCCGCGACGGTTGAAATCACCCTCAAGGCCGTGACCGACCGCTTCGTGCAGCAGCACGCCAGGCCAGCCTGCGCCCAGAACCACCGGCAGCGTACCGGCAGGAGCCGCCACGGCAGACAGGTTGACCAGCGCCATGCGCACGGCTTCTTTTGCCCACGCATCAGCGCGCGCTTCGCCGTCAACGTCGCCGAGGAACCAGTCGTAGCCAAAACGACCGCCGCCACCGCTTGAGCCGCGCTCGCGCTTGCCGTCGTCTTCAACCTGCACGCTGATAGAGAGACGCACCAGCGGGCGAACATCCGCCGCCAGGGTACCGTCCGTCGCCGCCACCAGGATCAGTTCATAAACACCGGTCAGGCTGGCAGAGACTTCCTGCACGCGTTTATCCGCCGCGCGAGCCACTTTGTCCACGCGACGCAGGATGTCGAGCTTCTCTTCGCGGCTCATGCTTTGCAGCGGGTCGATGCTGGTATAGAGCGCAGCGTGCTGCACTTCACCCAGCGTTTTCACGCGACCATCTCCGGTATCACGCACAATGGTGCGCGCGGCCTGCGCGCTCTGCTCAAGTGCGGCGAGGCTAATCTGATCGGCATAAGCAAAACCGGTTTTCTCCCCGCTGACGGCGCGCACGCCGACGCCCTGGTCGATGTTGTAAGAGCCATCTTTAATGATGCTGTCTTCTAAAACCCAGGATTCGTGATAGCTCGACTGGAAATAGAGATCGCCGTAGTCGAGGCGGCGTTCGGTCAGTTGACCAAGAATGGAGAACAGGTCCTGATGGCTCAGGCCGTTCGCTGCGAGCAAATGTTCACTTACCAGGTTCAGACTCATCTATTGCTACTCGTTCGTTGCCGCCCGTGGCGGTATAAAGATCGTATTTATTGAGAGTGAGGCAATTACCTGCCCACGTCAAATCATTGCGGTGCTTCTTTGCGCGGCTGGCGCAGCACCTCGTTAATCTGCGGTTTATCGACCGGACCGGTAATGCGATAGCGCAGAATAGAGACCTTGCTCCACAGCGGCCCCAGCACTTTACTGGCGGCAAACACCGCCGCACCGACAATCGGGTTCACCACAAAGGCCGCCGCAACGCCCACGCTTGCGGAAATTTCCGGCGCCACCACGGCTTCCATATCCAGTTCGCGACGCACGAGGTTGACCGAGCCTTTCATGGCGATATCCGCTTCCAGGCCATCCACCAGCGTATCGTCCGTATGCAGAACGCCGTCTTTGATCCACGCCGTACTGCGAATGGAATCGTAGTAGAAACCTTCGCTGAAGGTGTCGCTGAAATCGAAGCGCAGCTTGCGCAGCAGCGCATCAAAACTCAGCAGGCGCAGGATCTGCCCGGCGCGCCCCGTGCTCACGTCGGCAATCTCACCCTTACCGAAGTTGGTTTTCAGGATGCCGTTAAGCGAAGCTTCATCGGGTGTCCACGGCGCAGCGCGCCAGTGCAGATCGTAATTCACATCGAAGGACGATCCGCGAAGCGGCGTGCTAATGCCGAAGAAGTTAGCCGCGGCGTCCAGCTTATTGCCTTTAATATCGCCTTTCAGCGAGGTGCGTTGTTCACCCGGTTTGTTCACCCATTCGCCCGCGGCAGTCATGCGGCCAAAGCCGGTATCCACCAGCCCACCAGAGAGGCTCAGCGTATTTCCCTGAATGGCAAAATCACCGTCGATACGGCCATATTTCTGTCCCCACAGCCAGCACTCCGCGCAGCGCAGCTGGAGATCGGGCCAGCCGCTGAAATCCACGCGCGACGTCCCATTGCCACTGACAGGAGAAGTGCTTGTCGACTCTGCTTTAGACGCCGTAAAGGTCGGATTGTAATAGAGATAACGGATAGCCGCCTGCCATGGCGCGTGATCGCGCATGATCAACGAACCGTTGATCTCACGCCCCTGCGCCTCGACCTTTGAGCCGTTTACCGTCGGCCGGGAGACAATACTCAGGTTGTTCCACTGCTGCCCGCCCAGCGTCAGCGCAGGCGTGCGCAAGGTAATGGACTGCGGGAACTGCGCCGTTTGGTCGACGTTTTGCCCGACACCTTTCTGGAACAGTGCCAGCCACTCTGCGCCATCCATCGGCGGGAGATTCAGTTCAACGCCCGCCTGCTCCGGCAGCGGCGGCGTGGTACGGCTGTCCGTCGTCCAGATCGCCCTGTCCAGCGTCAGCTTGCGGTTAAGCAGCCAGCGGCTGTTGAAGTGGTTTGTTCCGCCCGCGTTTCCGGTTAAATCGAAGCTGTTAAGGTTGCCCGCAACCTTAACGTTGACGGGCAATGCTTCACCGCTTTTTTTATTCAGCGGCGCGGGAAGCTGGCTGCTGAGGTTTTTTAGATCGCCCGTAATGTCGACGTTATAGCGCGCACCGGCATGATAAGGCAGGTCGATGGCGACCTTGCCATTCCATGACACCGCACCGTCCACCGCATTCTCAATCGGCTTCGGCAGAACATCCATGCGTGACGGCTGCCAGTTCGCGTCCATATTGACCGCCACCTGGTAGGCTTTATCGCCCTCGGTGGTGGAGAAATCGATATTAACGGGTTGATTGAACCAGGTCGCTTTAAGCGGCTCACTTTTCAGCGTGCCGTTAACAAAGCTGAACTGACCGCTGAGGTTTTTCAGGGTGCTGTCCAGCGGCTTGATATAGAGGCTGTTGTTATTAAGGCGAACGTCGCCTTTGGCGGTGGTCAATTCACCGTCCAGCGGGATATCCAGATGTAAGCGAGCATTCACATCGCCATCTAACTGCAACTGCTGAAGGGTGGCTGCCAGGGAGTCATTCAGCGGCGTATCTTCAAAGTACGGGCCAACCGCTTTACCCGGCCCCTTAATATCCGCATCAATCAGCAGCTTCTCTTTGGAATAATCCGGGATGTTTGCCGTCAGGTTGCTTGCCGTTACGCCGCCCAGCGCGACGCTGTCCGTCTTCATCCACAAGCCGTCATTCAGGAAGTTGAGTTCAATATCCAGATTCTTCAGCGCCGGCCAGTCTGGCTGGAAGGCATAGGTGGCGTTGCGTAGCGGCACCAGAACCTGGAACTGGCCTTCGTTGTGCTTATACGGGAACAGGTGCGGGTTGCCGCCGTAGACCAGCGTGGCGTTATCCGCCTGGCCGCCCTGAATAGCGCCGCTGAGATAGTCCACCAGCGCTTTCCCCATCAGGTTTTCCGGGAAGTAGCGCCACGCCTGTGAACCGTCATCTGTGCTGATGCCCGCCAGAATACCCAGCCACGGCTCATCGCCTTCAGGCTGTAGATAACGGAAATTACCACGGGCATGTACCGCTTTGGCTTTTACATCAATATCGCGGCCATCGAGCTGAAAACCTTTGTCATTCTTCAGCCAGTTGAGAGTGGCATTTCCCTTTTCGATCTCCAGTGGCGCACGGAAGACCGTTTCGTACGGCATTTTCGCGTCCTGCATTTCTGCCGTCAGCCTGCCGTTTTCCACGCTTCCTTCCAGTTTACCGCTGAAGTGCTCGGCACCCGGCAGCAATTTCCACTGTTTCCATGCGAGATTTTTCCATGCCGCCTGAAAACGCGTCTTTTCCGTAGCCTGGAGCGGAATATCCAGCGCCAGTCGGTTTATCTGCCCGCTCGGCTGCGTCGCCAGCCAGATTTCGCCCAGCTCCGGTGAAAGTTTTGCGGCCATTGAACGCAGCCCTTCAATCGCCGTCAGATCCAGGTTACTGGCGCGGATACGCAGCTCGTCGCTGCGTTTACCGTTTATCCCGCCGACGTCCTGTTCCGGCATCCACGCCAGCGTCAGCGCGCCGCGCGGCCAGGGTTTGTTATCCATGGAGATGCGCGTATCCGGAATGGCGAACTGCCAGCCGCCTTTATCTTGCGTCACGTGTGCGGTGAGGTTATCGACGGAAAGTTGATGCTGATGGTTTTCCCCTTTCCAGCTCGCGCCCCCCTGCTTAAGCCAGATATCGCCGCTGGCGAACGCCCCGTTCGTCAGCGTCATCCAGCCTTCCAGGCTGAAGCGCGCGGTCTCCAGCTGCATGTTCTGCTGTAGCCACTCACCGAGCCACGGCTTCACGTCCACGTCGTCCGCCTGTAGCCAGACCCTGCCGTTGTTCAGCAGGCCATTGTCGTCACGCAGATCCATCCGCACCTGCATAACCCCGTGCTGCCCGTTCAGGCTGGAGAGATTCACCTGCCCCTCGGCGCGGTGGCGATCTTTCCCGTTTAACCAGGTCAGCTGTGGGATCGCCAGCTCAGCGCGCTGACCGGAAAGAGTAATAAAGCTCACTTCGCTGTCGCGCAGATCGAAATGATCGAACTGCCGCAGGAACAGATCGCTGATACGGCTGGTTTCCAGCCCTCGATCGCTGTCGCCGCTTTGCAGCGACGTGTTAGTCATCAGCTGAAGTTGCCAGAAGGTGAGATCGCGAAACTGCCAGCGCAGATGCAGCAGGCTTTGCCAGACATCCAGCGCCAGGGTGACGCGTTTGATTTTGAGGTGGCCGCCATCTTTCAGGCTGGCGCTAATATCCCGCGCATCTAGCGTCGGGCCAAAGTTCTGCCAGCTTGCCTCGATATGACTCACGTCCACCGGCAGGCCGGTGGCGGATTCGATTTTTGCCAGAATCTGCGGACGCCAGCTGTCCAGATGCGGCAAGGCGAGACGCAGCCCGCTCACGAGCAACGCGACAATCACGACCAGCGTTGCCCCTGTAAGCAGTAAAATCCCCGGCAATCGCCTCACGCGTCTCTCCTTGTCAGCCTTAAATCTCGCAGCGAACTGCGTTTACATCATGACGACGTCAAACTGCTCCTGGTTATAGAGCGGCTCAATTTGCACTTTTACCTGTTTGCCGACAAAGATTTCCACTTCCGCCAGCGCGTGCGACTCTTCCCCTTTCAGGGCCTCCGCCACCGCAGGGGAAGCATAGACCAGAAAACGGTCTGAGTCGTAGGCATGATGGACACGGACAATTTCACGCATGATCTCGTAGCAGACCGTCTCCACCGTCTTTACCGTTCCGCGTCCATGGCAGGTTGGACACTCATTACACAGGACATGTTCCACGCTTTCGCGGGTCCGTTTCCGGGTCATTTCCACAAGACCGAGCTGCGAGAAGCCATTGATGCTGGTTTTCACGCGGTCCTTACTCAGCGCCTGCTCAAGAGAGTGCAGCACGCGACGGCGGTGATCTTCATTGTTCATATCGATAAAGTCGATGATGATAATGCCGCCCAGATTACGCAGGCGAAGCTGACGCGCGATGGCCTGCGTCGCTTCGATGTTGGTGTTGAAGATGGTGTCATCGAGGTTGCGATGGCCGACAAACGCGCCGGTGTTGATATCGACGGTGGTCATCGCTTCGGTTTGATCGATGATCAGATAGCCACCCGATTTCAGCTCAACCTTACGCTCCAGCGCACGCTGGATTTCGTTTTCAACGTCATAGAGGTCAAATATCGGCTGGCGTCCGGTGTAATGCTCCAGCAGACCCGGCATTTCCGGGATGTACTCGGCGGTGAACTCCAGTAAGGCTTCGTACGTCAGACGGGAGTCCACGCGGATGCGGTCAAGCTGGGCGTCGGCGAAATCACGTAATACGCGCTGAGCGAGCGCCAGCTCACCGTACAGCCGGTAGCGGGTCTGGTTGCGTTTTTTACGCTCCATCACTTTGGTCCAGACGCGCTTCAGGTAGGCCGCATCCGAGGCGAGATCTTCTTCGCTGATCCCTTCCGCCGCGGTACGGATAATAAACCCGCCCTGCTCGTCGCAGTAGGCGCTGACCACCTTTTTCAGGCGCTCACGCTCGCTTTCGCTCTCAATACGCTGTGACACGCCGACGTGCGACGCCCCCGGCATAAACACCAGGTAGCGTGAAGGCAGGGTGATGTCGGTGGTCAGACGCGCGCCTTTAGTGCCCAGCGGATCTTTTACCACCTGCACCATCAGATCCTGGCCCTGACGCACCAGCTCAGAGATGTCGCGCACGGCAAACTGCTTTTGCTCTTCGCCTGCCACACATTCGGTGTGCGGCATGATATCGGAGGCATGTAAAAACGCCGCCTTATCGAGCCCAATATCTACAAAAGCCGCCTGCATACCCGGCAGGACACGACTGACACGACCTTTGTAGATATTGCCTACGATTCCGCGTCGCGCTTCACGCTCAATATGAATTTCCTGAAGAATGCCACCATCAATGTAGGCCACACGGGTTTCCGATGGCGTTACGTTTACCAACAATTCAGCCGTCATAATTATCCCTTCCCTCACGCAGTGAGTTAAAATTGCTCAGCAACTCATACGTTTCCACCAGCGGTAAGCCGACTACGGCGTGATAGCTGCCATTTATCTTCCTGACAAAACAGCCACCCAACCCTTGAATACCGTATGCACCTGCTTTATCCATAGGTTCACCGCTGGCGATATAGCCGGCGATCTCCTCGTCGGTGAGGACTCTGAACGTCACTTCCGTTACCACAAGGCAATCCAGAGCGTACTGGCTGTCTGCCAGCGCTACCGCCGTCATCACCTGATGGGTTTGTCCGGACATGTTACGCAGCATCCGCGCCGCATGGTCTGCGTCGCGGGGTTTCTCAAGCACCTCACCATTGAGAATGACAATGGTATCCGCACCCAGCACCGGTAAGTCACGCGGCACGCATGCCACGCCCGCCTGCGCTTTTTCACGCGCCAGACGAGAGACATACTGCTGAGCGCTTTCACCCTCAGCACGTTTTTCTTCAATACCGGTAACGATGCGTTCGAAGGAGACACCCAACTGCGCGAGCAGTTCCTGGCGACGCGGAGAACCGGAGGCAAGATACAAAGACGTCATAGAAACCTTTTATTGCACGGCAAACTGCTGGCGAATTTTACGCATCAGCAGGAACAGCCACGGCCAGAGCACACCGTTTACTACACTACTCCAGAACACTTCCGGTCGGAAAGAGACGTTGATCACTAAAAACTCTGCCCAGAAAACAACGATATCCGCAGCGAGCGACAACAACATCACTACCAGCGCCTGTTGCCAGAGCGCAAGGTTACGAAAGAGCTGGAATTTGAGTGCGACGAGATACGCAATAATGCTCATGGATAAGGCGCGGACGCCAAGCGTAGAGCCACTGATAAGATCCAGTATGGCACCCATCACAAAACCTGTGCCGACATTTACGCGGTGCGGCAGGGCAAGGATCCAGTAGAGCAAAATGAGCAATACCCAGTTTGGCCGGAAAACAAGAATGTCGTCCGGCCAGGGCATAATTTGCAGCAACAGTGCAACGAGGAATGAGAGCCAGATTACCCAGCGCCCCTGGCTACGATAACTGGCCACTACTGCCCTCCACCCGAGACTTGCGGCGGTGGCGGCGCATCCGGCAGCGGCTGCGTTAACCCCGTCGCCGGAGCCGGTACGGGTGCAGGTGGTCCCATCGCATCCGGCGCAGGCAGTACCTGCGGCATCATCTGCATCAGGCGTTCATTCGCCACGCGATGCACATCTTCCGGGGTCATCGGGTTAGCTCCGTTACGATCGGCGCCCCATAGCAGCAGCAGGTAGCGCAAACGCTGCAAGCCGGCCGTTGGACGCGCCTGAATCACGGTGTAGGCACGCTGAGTGTCGAGCTTCACGGAAGAGACAACCGCAACCGGGTAGCCCTCAGGGAAACGACCGCCCAGACCGGACGTCACTAGCACGTCGCCCACGCGGATATCCGTGTTGGCGGGCAGATGTTCCAGTTGCAGATCGTCCGTGCAGCCGTTACCGGCGGCAATCACGCGAATATCGTTACGCAGCACCTGAATCGGCAGTGCATGGGTGGCATCGCAAATCAGCAGCACGCGGCTGGTCAGTTTGGCAACCGCCACAACCTGGCCCACGACGCCTTTATCGCTGATGACAGGCTGACCTTCGTATACGCCGTTCACGCTGCCTTTATCAATCACCACCTGATCGCTGTACGGATCGTTTACGGTGGAGATCACCTGGGTGACCATTTTCTGTTCATCCTGGCGCAGCGGCGAGCCAAGCAGTTCACGCAGGCGTGCGTTTTCCTGCTTATATTGCCCCAGCATCAGCAGCTCGCTGTTTTTCAGCAGCAGTTCCTGGCGTAACGCACGGTTTTCGAGTTCGAGCTGGTCACGCGATGAGAGCGTTTGCGACACGGAGTCGAGCAGTTCACGGGGACCATTTGAAATAAAGTAGAAAGGACTGACGGCGGTATCCATGTACGTTCGGATCTGGCTGAACGTACCGAGGCGGCTATCGGCAATAATGACCCCGAGCGCAACCAGAACCGCCAGGATCAGGCGAAACTGTAGCGACGGGCCACGGCTAAAAATTGGCTTCATAGGCTATGCGTATTCTCGCGTCAGAGAGAAAGGGTAGCAAATTGCTACCCTCTCACACCCGACTACTCTTCGCTAAACAAGTCGCCGCCGTGCATGTCGATCATTTCCAACGCCTTGCCACCACCACGGGCGACGCAAGTCAGTGGATCTTCTGCAACTACGACAGGAATACCTGTCTCTTCCATTAACAGGCGGTCGAGGTTACGCAGCAGCGCACCCCCACCGGTCAGAACCATACCGCGCTCGGAAATATCGGAGGCTAGCTCTGGCGGGCACTGTTCCAGCGCAACCATCACCGCGCTCACGATACCGGTCAGTGGCTCCTGCAACGCTTCCAGGATTTCGTTGGAGTTCAGGGTGAATCCGCGTGGCACGCCTTCCGCCAGGTTACGACCGCGAACTTCGATCTCGCGCACTTCATCACCCGGGTAGGCAGAACCGATTTCGTGCTTGATGCGCTCTGCGGTCGCTTCACCGATCAGAGAGCCGTAGTTACGGCGAACGTAATTGATGATAGCTTCGTCGAAACGGTCGCCGCCGATACGCACGGAAGAGGAGTACACCACGCCGTTCAGGGAGATAACGGCTACTTCAGTGGTACCGCCACCGATATCCACCACCATAGAACCGGTTGCTTCAGAAACCGGCAGCCCCGCACCAATTGCCGCAGCCATCGGTTCTTCAATCAGGAAGACTTCACGCGCACCGGCACCCTGAGCAGATTCACGGATTGCACGGCGTTCAACCTGGGTCGCGCCAACCGGCACACACACCAGCACGCGCGGGCTTGGGCGCATGAAGCTGTTGCTGTGAACCTGCTTGATGAAGTGCTGAAGCATTTTTTCGGTCACGAAGAAGTCAGCAATAACGCCGTCTTTCATTGGGCGGATCGCGGCGATGTTGCCTGGCGTACGGCCCAGCATCTGCTTCGCATCATGACCTACTGCGGCCACGCTTTTTGGCGAGCCGGCACGATCCTGACGAATGGCCACAACGGAAGGCTCATTCAATACGATGCCTTGTCCTTTTACATAAATAAGGGTATTCGCGGTACCCAGGTCAATGGACAGGTCATTGGAAAACATGCCACGAAATTTTTTCAACATACTAAGGGATAATCCTGAAAGCTGGGGCGGAAAACAAAATCCGCTTACTTTACCAACCACACGCAGCAGCGACAAGGCGCAAAAATCGTCTGCTACGGTGAAAATTAGTGCAGCACGTTTCCTTTGTTACAAATTCATCCCCTGAATCCCTCAGGGCTGAGTAAACAGCAGCGTCCCTCACTTTCACTTGTAACCCATTAAAGGTCGTTCACTGGCTTTTATGCTCGTCTTACTCAAAGCTACAGGCGCGATATTCTACGTGAAAACAAAGTAAACGGCAGGTCAAACAGAGTATCTTTGCAAATATTTTTTCACATTGGTGTCAAGCGGCTGAGAGGCGGCAAAAAAATCCCCCTGACCGCCCGTCACGCCGCGCTCTGTCAACATCTGCCATTCACTTCGTGAACGTACGCCTGTGGCAAATACTTGCGTTTGCGTTCCTTTGCACGCTTCCACCAGGCTTTGTACCAGCAGCTGGTTTTCCGTGCGTTTTTCAATATTCCTTACAAGACCCGGATGCAGCTTCAATAATTCAACATCCAGCTCTTTGATCCAGCTGGTGCTCACCAGCGTCAGACCCGCCTGGGTTACCGCCACGCGAGCTCCAAGCGCATTGATTAAACGCACCACCGGGCGCAACCGGCTGATGTGTTGACCTACATCTGCCTCTGCAAGTTCAAAAATAATGCGTTTGCGTTGCGATTTTTCGCATTGCATTAACGTGTCACGTAACCAGCGCTGGAAGCGCGGACGGATCAGCGATTCGACGGTCACCTGTAAAGCCAGATTTTCTTCAGGCCAGTACGATAAAAACGGAATGAGGCGGGTGATTTGCTGACGGTCATACTCTTCGGACAATCCGAATTGCAACACCATGGGCAGATATTCCGCGGAGATAACCTCTTCGGTGCCATCAAAAATACGGCACATCAGCTCACGATGATGGACATGACCACTCTTCATGACCGCCGGTTTTTGATAGATGCGCGGTCCGCCCCGGCTCAGCATCTGTTCAATCAGGGTTCGCCAGCGCACGTTGCCGCGCCCTTTCTCCGGCAGCGTATCATCATAGACCGCCCAGCCGTTCGCCCCCTGCAATACGGCGTTACGCGTTGCCGCTTCCGCATGTTCCATCACCTGCTCCGTCGACTGACCGCCGCGCCAGGCACAGATGCCTATATGCACCATGTCGTCTCTGTCGAGCATTTTGCTCTGGGGCAGCGCATCGACGGCTTTCAGCAGCTGACTGGCGATACTCTCGGATTCCTTTAAGGTGCGATGCGGCAGCAAGACGGCAAAGTCGCTGCGGTGGTAGCGTGCCAGTAACGCGCCGGGGTAGCGCATAATAAAGGTGGACAGCAGGTTAATCAGCGTAAAGAGGTTCTCTTCCGCCACGCGCTGACCCCAGGTATCACGGAGCAGATCAAAGTCGGGCAGGCGAATCATCATTACCACGCCATGCGTACCCACCTTTTCGGGGTCATCAAGAAGCGTAGCCAGCTGATTATCAAAGAAGAGACGGTTGTTGAGGCCCGTTTTGTTATCCTGCGCGGCATAAGAGCGAATCAACGTGTCCATACGGCTACGCTGATCGCTGGCAAACTGGATTTCGGAGAGCAGCACGTCCAGGGCGCTACTGGTGCGTGATGGCCATTCATAAACCGATCCCCGCACCTGCGGACCCCGCTCGCCATTCAGTATCCGCACGGAGCGTGTTTCCAGCAGTTCCTGGCCGGAAAGTTGACGACGCTGCCAGCGAACGGCGAGGAAAATCAGCAGTACGATAAAAGCAACGGCGATGGTTAAGGGCGCGGTGGTCATAAGCGAGCGTAAATAGTTGCTCATCGGATCCTGGTACATCAGATGAATTGTCATACCCGGATGTTTAAGTGAATTAACCGTGACGTCCCGATACTGATCTACCGTGCCGGCAGGACGATAGCTGCCCTGGCGGGTATGGCTGAAAACGGTCTGCTTCCCCTGTTTAATGTCGATCTGCACGATATCCACAGGCACCATTAACTCATCCAGCTCACGCGAAAGCGCCGGGAAGGAGGACGTTATCAGGCGAGTGTCGATAACCGATGCAACCGATTCAACCCGGTTAACCAGCTTATCCTGGATGGCATTGTAAAAGCTCAGCGAGCAGCCGATTAGCGTGACAAATATGGTCAGCCCCGTCAGCAAGGTAATAAAAGCTGAGAACTTCGTCGTTAATCGCATCCTTGAGATTACTCCGTGGGTTGAAGGGGGGCAAGTGAGCACTAACTTGCATTTTAAATGCGACATACTACCAAACCTGGTGTATCTGGCAATTTATTGCGTTAAATCGGCACTGCGTTTCATTGAGCGAGTATAGTCATCAGGACATATTTTCCCATCATCAAACCTAGTGAGGACCCTGTATGCAGGCTTTGATCTTAGAACAGCAGGACGGCAAAACCGTTGCCTCGGTGCAAGCCATTGAGGAGAACCGCCTGCCGGAGGGCGACGTGACCGTAGATATCGACTGGTCCAGCCTGAACTTTAAGGATGCACTGGCGATTACGGGAAAAGGTAAAATCATCCGAAATTTCCCGATGGTGCCAGGAATCGACTTTGCAGGCCGCGTGCATACCAGTGAAGATCCGCGTTTTCACGCCGGACAGCAGGTGCTGCTCACCGGCTGGGGCGTAGGTGAAAACCACTGGGGCGGACTGGCAGCACAGGCGCGCGTCAAAGGTGACTGGCTGGTCCCGATGCCGAAAGGCCTGGACGGTCGTAAGGCGATGATCATCGGCACGGCAGGCTTCACCGCCATGCTGTGCGTGATGGCGCTGGAAGAGGCCGGGATTCGTCCTGACTCGGGCGAAATTGTCGTCACCGGTGCCAGCGGCGGCGTGGGCAGCACGGCCGTCACGCTGCTGCACAAGCTGGGGTATCAGGTCGCCGCCGTCTCTGGCCGCGAAAGTACGCATGATTATCTACGTCAGCTGGGCGCAAGCCGTATTCTGAGCCGCGACGAATTCGCCGAGACCCGCCCGCTGGAAAAACAGGTCTGGGCTGGCGCAGTAGATACCGTCGGCGACAACGTGCTGGCGAAGGTGCTGGCGCAAATGAATTACGGCGGCTGCGTGGCAGCCTGTGGTCTGGCGGGTGGTTTTGCCCTGCCGACGACGGTGATGCCATTTATTCTGCGTAACGTGCGTCTTCAGGGTGTCGATTCGGTCATGAGCCCAGCCGAGCGGCGGGCTGAGGCCTGGGAACGTCTGGTGCAGGATCTGCCAGCCTCATTCTATGAGCAGAGCGCCACTGAGATCACCCTGAGCCAGGCGCCAGAGTTCGCCAATAAAATCATGGACAACCAGTTCCACGGTCGTGCGCTGGTTAAAATCGCCTAATCTTCAAATTTTCGTGACATATTCGCGCTAACCCTCCTCCTCCGTCATGCTTAGAAAAACGCCTGACGGAGGATGCCATGAAAACCCGAAAACTGACGGAAGCCGACGTAACGTCTGAATCTGTCTTTATGCTACAGCGCCGCCAGATCCTGAAAATGCTTGGCATCAGCGCCACTGCCCTGACGCTCACCCCTGCGGCCCATGCCGATCTGCTCGACTGGTTTAAGGGCAACGATCGCCCGAAAGCCCCCTCCGGCGCACCGCTTGACTTCACCAAACCGGCACAGTGGCAGAATAAACTGACGCTGACGCCGGAAGATAAAGTCACCGGCTATAACAACTTCTATGAGTTTGGTCTTGATAAGGCCGATCCTGCCGCCAACGCCGGGAGCATGAAAACCGATCCCTGGACGCTGAAGATAGATGGCGAGGTGGCAAAACCGCTGACGCTGGATCATCATGACCTCACCACCCGCTTCCCCCTTGAAGAACGCATTTACCGTATGCGCTGTGTGGAAGCCTGGTCGATGGTGGTGCCGTGGGTAGGTTTCCCTTTGCATAAACTGCTGGCGCTGGTTGAGCCCACCAGCAACGCGAAGTATGTTTCTTTCCAGACGCGCTATGCCCCGGACGAGATGCCAGGCCAGAAGGATCGGTTTATCGGCGGCGGGCTGGAGTATCCCTACGTTGAAGGTTTACGTCTCGACGAAGCCATGCATCCGCTTACGCTGCTCACCGTCGGGGTTTATGGCAAAGCGCTGCCGCCGCAAAACGGGGCGCCCATTCGCCTGACCGTACCGTGGAAATACGGTTTCAAGGGCATCAAATCGATCGTCAGCATTAAGCTCACCCGTGAACGCCCCCCCACCACCTGGAACCTGGCAGCGCCTGACGAGTATGGTTTTTTTGCCAACGTTAACCCGCACGTTGACCATCCGCGCTGGTCGCAGGCAACAGAACGTTTTATCGGTTCCGGCGGCACGCTGGATGTTAAACGCCAGCCAACGCTGCTGTTTAACGGCTATGCGGATGAGGTGGCATCCCTCTACCGTGGTCTGAACTTACGGGAGAATTTCTAAGTGCGTTTAACGGCAAAGCAGATAACCTGGCTGAAGGTACTCCTGCATTTAGCCGGATTGCTCCCCTTTATCTGGCTCTTCTGGGCAGCCAGCCAGGGACAGTTCAGTGCCGATCCGGCGAAAGATATTCAGCATTTTACGGGTCGGATGGCTCTGAAATTTTTGCTGGCGACCTTGCTCGTCTCACCGCTGGCGCGCTACGCTAAACAGCCATTATTGATACGCACCCGTCGGCTTTTAGGGCTATGGTGTTTCGCCTGGGCAACGCTGCATCTCACCAGCTACGCCCTGCTGGAACTGGGCATTAACAACCTGGCACTCCTTGGCAGCGAACTGGTGACGCGTCCCTATCTGACGCTGGGTATCGTAAGCTGGCTGGTTTTACTGGCGCTGACGCTGACATCCACGCAGTATGCGCAGCGAAAACTGGGGCGACGCTGGCAACTACTGCATAACTTCGTCTATCTGGTCGCGATCCTCGCCCCTATTCATTACCTGTGGTCGGTGAAGATTTTATCCCCTCAGCCGGTCATCTACGCCCTGCTGGCCCTGGCCCTTTTAGCGTGGCGTTACAAGAAGTTCCGCCAGTGGTTGCGATAGTTCACGAAACTGTGCGTTTTCCCGCAGATTATTTATCAACCGCGAATCTTTTTCGGATAGCGGTTGATAATCTTCCCTGATAAGACCAGTATTTAGCTGCCAAATGCTACGAAATCGTTATAATGTGCGACTTCGGTTTTCCGGACAGGGGTTTTAGGCCTCTGAAAGGGTGACAATTGCGCTTTGAGGGTATATGTTGTTTTTTACCCGAAAATCGCAGGAGATAGCGGCATAATGGCTGATAAATTCCAAATTTTAGTTTTAAACGGACCGAACCTGAACATGCTCGGCACCCGTGAGCCAGAGAAGTACGGCACGCTAACATTGAGCGAAATTGTTAACCGTCTGATTACGGAAGCAGCGTCGCTGAATGTGGATTTGGACCATTTTCAGTCTAACGCGGAGTACGCAATCATCGACCGTATTCATCAGGCTAAAGACACTGTGGACTATATCCTGATCAATCCGGCCGCGTTTACGCACACCAGTGTTGCTATACGCGACGCACTGCTCGCGGTGAGTATCCCGTTTATCGAGATCCACCTGAGTAACGTGCACGCCCGAGAGCCGTTCCGCCACCACTCCTACCTGTCAGATATCGCCGCTGGCGTGATTTGTGGGCTGGGTGCAGACGGCTATTCATACGCTTTACAGACAGCGGTAAAACGCTTGTCACAATCACACTAAACAAGAGTACGGAACCCACTCATGGATATTCGTAAGATTAAAAAACTGATCGAGCTGGTTGAAGAATCAGGCATCTCCGAACTGGAAATTTCTGAAGGCGAAGAGTCTGTACGCATCAGCCGTGCAGCCCCAGCCGCTAGCTTCCCGGTAATGCAGCAAGCTTATGCTGCGCCAGTGCAGCAGCCTGCGCTCTCCGCAGCCGTTGCGCCAGCGGCAGCAGAAGCGGCACCTGCGGCTGCAACAGAAATCAGTGGTCACATCGTACGTTCCCCAATGGTTGGTACTTTCTACCGCACCCCGAGCCCGGACGCGAAGGCGTTCATCGAAGTGGGTCAGAAAGTCAACGTAGGCGATACCCTGTGCATCGTTGAAGCCATGAAAATGATGAACCAGATCGAAGCAGACAAATCAGGTACTGTGAAAGCGATCCTGGTCGAAAGTGGTCAGCCGGTAGAATTTGACGAGCCGCTGGTCGTCATCGAGTAACGAGGCGAACATGCTGGATAAAATTGTTATCGCCAACCGTGGCGAGATTGCACTGCGTATTCTTCGTGCCTGTAAAGAACTGGGCATCAAGACCGTGGCCGTGCATTCAAGCGCGGATCGCGATTTAAAACACGTATTGCTGGCGGATGAGACGGTCTGTATCGGTCCGGCTCCGTCCGTAAAAAGCTATCTGAACATCCCGGCGATCATCAGCGCCGCCGAAATCACTGGCGCGGTCGCGATTCACCCGGGTTATGGTTTCCTCTCTGAGAACGCCAACTTTGCTGAGCAGGTTGAACGCTCTGGCTTTATCTTCATCGGCCCGAAAGCCGACACCATCCGCCTGATGGGCGACAAAGTGTCTGCGATCACCGCGATGAAAAAAGCCGGTGTACCAACCGTACCGGGCTCTGACGGCCCGCTGACCGACGATATGGATGCTAACCGCGCCCATGCTAAACGCATTGGCTATCCGGTGATCATCAAAGCGTCCGGCGGCGGCGGCGGTCGCGGTATGCGCGTTGTACGCAGCGATGCTGAACTGGCGCAGTCCATCTCCATGACCAAAGCGGAAGCGAAAGCGGCTTTCAGCAATGACATGGTGTACATGGAAAAATACCTGGAAAACCCACGCCACATCGAAATTCAGGTGCTGGCTGACGGTCAGGGTAACGCGATCTATCTGGCAGAACGTGACTGCTCCATGCAGCGTCGTCACCAGAAAGTCGTCGAAGAAGCGCCAGCGCCGGGCATTACGCCGGAACTGCGTCGCTACATCGGTGAGCGTTGCGCCAAAGCGTGTGTCGATATCGGCTATCGCGGGGCGGGTACCTTTGAGTTCCTGTTCGAAAACGGCGAGTTCTACTTCATTGAGATGAACACCCGTATTCAGGTTGAACACCCGGTTACCGAAATGATCACCGGCGTTGACCTGATTAAAGAACAGCTGCGTATCGCAGCCGGTCAGCCGCTGTCCATCAAACAGGAAGAAGTTGTGGTTAAAGGCCATGCGGTAGAGTGCCGTATCAACGCCGAAGACCCGAACACCTTCCTGCCAAGCCCGGGTAAAATCACGCGTTTCCACGCGCCGGGTGGCTTTGGTGTGCGCTGGGAGTCCCATATCTACGCCGGTTACACCGTACCGCCGTACTATGACTCAATGATCGGTAAGCTGATCTGCTACGGCGAAAACCGTGACGTGGCCATTGCCCGCATGAAGAACGCCCTTCAGGAGCTGATCATCGACGGGATCAAAACCAACGTTGATCTCCAGATGCGCATTATGAGCGACGAGCACTTCCAGAATGGTGGGACTAACATCCACTACCTGGAGAAAAAACTCGGTCTGAACGAGAAGTAAGAGATCAGTGTTGCTAAAAGGCCGGATTATCCGGCCTTTTTTATTTCTGGGGATCGCTAAGCCCCATCATGTACAATCCCCGCTTTCTTCATCCACAAGGGACAAAAAATGGACAAACGTTTTGTTCAGGCCCATAAAGAAGCGCGCTGGGCGCTGTGGCTGACCCTTCTCTATCTCGCCGCATGGTTAGTAACTGCTTACTTACCTGATTCGGCGATTGGCATTACCGGCCTCCCGCACTGGTTTGAAATGGCCTGCCTGCTGCTGCCGCTGGTGTTTATCCCGCTGTGCTGGGCGATGGTGAAATTCATCTATCGCGATATTTCACTGGAGGACGATGATGCAGCTTGAAGTCATTCTGCCCCTTATCGCTTACCTGTTCCTGGTGTTTGGCCTGTCGGTTTATGCGATGCGTAAACGTTCGACCGGCACCTTTCTGAACGAGTATTTCCTCGGGAGCCGCTCAATGGGTGGCGTCGTGCTGGCCATGACGCTGACCGCTACTTACATCAGCGCCAGCTCGTTTATCGGTGGCCCGGGCGCCGCTTATAAGTACGGGCTGGGCTGGGTGCTGCTGGCCATGATCCAGCTGCCTGCCATCTGGCTCTCTCTGGGCATACTGGGTAAAAAGTTTGCCATTCTGGCCCGTCGCTACAATGCCGTAACGCTGAACGATATGCTGTTTGCCCGCTATCAGAGTCGCTTGCTGGTGTGGCTGGCAAGCCTGAGTCTGCTGGTGGCGTTTATTGGCGCAATGACGGTGCAGTTTATCGGCGGCGCACGTCTGCTGGAGACGGCAGCCGGTATCCCCTATGAGACGGGCCTGGTCATTTTCGGTGTGAGTATCGCGCTGTATACCGCGTTTGGCGGGTTCCGCGCCAGCGTACTCAACGACACGATGCAGGGGATGGTGATGCTCATTGGTACCCTCGTTCTGCTGGTGGGTATCGTGCATGCCGCAGGGGGCCTGAGCCATGCGGTTGAAACCCTGGAAGCGATCGATCCGAAACTGGTCTCGCCGCAGGGGGCGGATGATATCCTCTCTCCAACCTTTATGACCTCGTTCTGGGTGCTGGTGTGCTTTGGCGTGATTGGCCTGCCGCATACTGCCGTGCGCTGCATCTCATATAAAGACAGCAAAGCGGTGCACCGCGGGATCATTATCGGGACAATTGTGGTGGCGATCCTGATGTTTGGTATGCACCTGGCGGGCGCGCTGGGCCGCGCGGTGATCCCTGACCTTACCGTACCGGATCTGGTCATTCCGACTCTGATGGTGAAAGTGCTTCCGCCGTTTGCCGCCGGGATTTTCCTCGCCGCACCCATGGCGGCCATTATGTCGACCATCAACGCTCAGTTGCTGCAAAGTTCCGCTACGATCATTAAAGATCTCTATCTGAATTTGCGCCCTGAACAGGTCGAAAATGAGCGACGCCTCAAGCGTATGTCGGCGGTTATTACCCTGGTGCTGGGGGCGTTGCTGCTGCTGGCCGCATGGCGTCCACCGGAGATGATCATCTGGCTGAACCTGCTCGCCTTTGGCGGGCTGGAGGCCGTTTTCCTGTGGCCGCTGGTGCTGGGGCTGTACTGGGAACGCGCGAATGCCGCGGGTGCATTAAGCGGCATGATTGTCGGGGGCGTCCTGTATGCCGTTCTCGCTACGTTTAAAATTCAGTATCTGGGCTTCCATCCGATCGTGCCTTCGTTACTGTTAAGTTTACTGGCGTTTGTGGTGGGAAACCGTTTTGGTCGACCGGTGCCACAAACTGCCCTGATTTCTACTGACAAATAAAGAGTTTTGCCATGCCGTGGATCCAATTAAAACTGAACACAACCGGCGCGAACGCCGAAGAACTGAGTGATGCGCTGATGGAGGCCGGTTCGGTCTCTATCACCTTCCAGGACACGCATGACACGCCGGTCTTTGAGCCGCTGCCAGGCGAAACGCGCCTGTGGGGTGATACGGACGTTATCGGCCTGTTCGATGCAGAAACCGATATGAAAGAGGTCGTGGCGATTCTGGAAAACCATCCGCTGCTGGGCGCGGGTTTCACGCATAAAATTGAACAGCTGGAAGACAAAGACTGGGAACGCGAGTGGATGGACAACTTCCATCCGATGCAGTTTGGTCAGCGTCTGTGGATCTGCCCAAGCTGGCGTGAAGTGCCCGATGAAAACGCCGTCAACGTGATGCTGGATCCGGGTCTGGCGTTCGGCACCGGTACCCACCCGACAACCTCCCTGTGCCTGCAATGGCTGGATGGCCTGGATCTGGAAGGCAAAACCGTGATCGACTTCGGTTGCGGATCCGGGATCCTTGCTATCGCAGCACTGAAACTGGGCGCGGCAAAAGCCATCGGGATCGACATCGATCCGCAGGCGATTCAGGCCAGCCGTGATAACGCCGAGCGTAATGGCGTTTCCGATCGCCTTGAACTGTATCTGCCCGATGCACAGCCAGAGGCGATGAAAGCCGATGTGGTGGTCGCGAATATCCTGGCTGGCCCATTACGCGAGCTGGCGCCGTTAATCAGCGTGCTGCCGGTTGAAGGCGGTCTGCTGGGCCTGTCCGGTATCCTTGCCAGCCAGGCAGACAGCGTCTGTGAAGCCTACGCCGATCTCTTTGCGCTCGACCCGGTGGTCGAGAAAGAAGAGTGGTGTCGCATCACCGGTCGTAAAAAATAAGCGTTTGGCGTGGTCGTCTGACCACGCCTTTTCCCTTCGGTTTTTTCTCCCGCCTTCTTCCTTTCTTCGATAAAATAACCCCACAAATCAAAATGTTAATTATTGATTTGGATAATAAAATTCACAGGAAGAATATGATGAAACACATTTCAGGCAAGGCAGCGCTGCTGGCGCTGAGCATGATTTCGGCTACGGCTTACGCATCACACTGGAGCTATCAAGGAGAAGGCGCACCGGAACACTGGGGCGAACTGGACGAGGCGTACAAGACGTGTAAAAGCGGAATGTATCAGTCGCCGGTCAACATAGATAACACGGTCAAAGCCCACATCTCTCCGCTGGAAACGCACTATATCGACGGCCCGGTCATTCTGACAAATAACGGCCATACTATCCAGGCGAGTGAAAATGCCGATACACGCGACAGCATCACGCTTGATAAACAGCGCTGGACGTTACAGCAGTTCCATTTCCATGCACCATCCGAAAACACGGTGCACGGTAAAAAATACGCAATGGAAATGCATCTGGTCCATAAAAACGCTGACGGCGAACTGACAGTCGTTGCCGTTATGTTCGATCAGGGCGCTGCAAACACTGAACTGGATAAACTCTGGGGCGTGATGCCGGGACAGGTTGACCAGAACGTCACGATTAAGCCAACCCTTGATATGAATAAATTACTGCCCGCGGATAAAACTTACTGGCGTTTTAGCGGCTCTCTGACCACCCCACCGTGTTCAGAAGGGGTAACGTGGCTGGTCCTCAAGCATCCGCTGACCGTCTCTGCTGAACAGCTGCAAAAATTTACTCACACTCTGCACCACGAAAACAGCCGCCCGGTTCAGCCGCTTCATGGCCGTCTGGTTGTTGAATAAGTCGATTTTTTACGTTGATATCCTGTGCTGAAATGCGACGCAGATCGCAAAGAAGCGCCATAATCTGCTGCTTATAGCAGCAGATTATCCCGAACAATTGATCCATTTATTGAGAAATGATGAGAAGTTACGGGAAATTGTAAGCGCCCACAAAATGTTCATTTATTCATAACACAATGATTTAAATAGCGAATAATCTTATCCCAAAAGAATGACTGGCGATTCCTTGATCTACAACAGAGGATTGTTCAAAGTTTGGCCTTTCATCTCGTGCAAAAAATGCGTAATATACGCCGCCTTGCAGTCACAGTATGGTCATTTCTTAACTCATGCGCATCGGACACCACCAGCTCAGAAATCGCCTGATCGCAGCCCCAATGGCAGGTATTACCGACCGGCCGTTCAGGACGCTGTGCTACGAGATGGGAGCAGGATTAACCGTTTCCGAGATGATGTCGTCTAACCCGCAGGTTTGGGAAAGCGACAAGTCCCGCCTTCGGATGGTGCACGTGGATGAACCAGGTATCCGCACCGTGCAAATTGCCGGAAGCGTGCCTGAAGAGATGGCAGATGCCGCGCGTATTAACGTGGAAAGTGGCGCCCAGATTATTGATATCAATATGGGTTGCCCGGCCAAAAAGGTGAATCGCAAGCTTGCAGGTTCAGCCCTTCTGCAATACCCCGACCAGGTGAAGTCAATCCTGACGGCGGTTGTCAGCGCAGTGGACGTTCCTGTTACGTTGAAGATTCGCACGGGTTGGTCGCCGGAACACCGTAACTGCGTAGAGATTGCCCAACTGGCCGAAGACTGTGGCATTCAGGCCCTGACCATTCATGGACGCACTCGCGCCTGTTTGTTCAACGGTGAAGCTGAATACGACAGCATTCGGGCAGTTAAGCAGAAAGTTTCCATTCCGGTTATCGCGAATGGCGACATTACTGACCCGCTTAAAGCCAGAGCTGTGCTCGACTATACGGGAGCTGATGCTCTGATGATAGGACGTGCCGCTCAGGGAAGACCCTGGATCTTTCGGGAAATCCAGCATTATCTGGACACTGGGGAGCTGCTTGCCCCGCTGCCTCTGGCAGAGGTCAAGCGCTTGCTTTGTTCGCATGTTCGGGAATTGCATGACCACTACGGCCAGGCAAAAGGGTACCGAATTGCGCGTAAACACGTCTCCTGGTATCTCCAGGAGCACGCTCCAAATGACCAGTTTCGGCGCACATTCAACGCCATTGAGGATGCCAGCGAACAGCTGGAGGCGTTGGAGGCATACTTCGAAAATCTTGCGTAATGAAATAAAGAGCTGACAGAACTATGTTCGAACAACGCGTAAATTCTGACGTACTGACCGTTTCTACCGTTAACTCTCAGGATCAGGTGACTCAAAAGCCCCTGCGTGACTCGGTTAAACAGGCACTGAAGAACTATTTTGCTCAACTGAACGGTCAGGATGTTAATGACCTGTATGAGCTGGTACTGGCTGAAGTTGAACAGCCACTGTTGGACATGGTGATGCAATACACCCGTGGTAATCAAACCCGCGCTGCCCTGATGATGGGCATCAACCGTGGTACCCTGCGTAAGAAACTGAAAAAATACGGCATGAACTGATACTAGTCAGTTAAATGCTTGTTTAAAAAGGCGCTCTTCGGCATGGGGAAGCGCCTTTTTTATTTAACTGACTGCACCACTGACTGCACAGGCCGCTGAACATCCTTGAACCACATTAAACCTTGATGTTGAATATCAGAAATCAACGTTCAATATCAGAGGGATTTTATGGCTTCGGTAATGGAAGAACTGCTGGACGATAGCGAGAAAGCAGAACATCTCCAGTTAATCATGATTAGCACTGCAACGAACGGCACAACGCCTGCTGATGATTATGCAGAGTTGAGAAATTACTTTCTTGATAATCCGCTCTATAAGTCATTAGTGCCCAGCTTTGTGCGTAAGAGCAGATCTCTCGATCAATTCTGGCAATTTATCAAAAGCAAATTCCCCTCATATGCTGAGCGCCGTACCTACATCTGGGCCGAATTCACGCCTTTGCTCGACTTCATAGAAGGCAAGAACCGAGCCCCAGCAGATGAAGTAATTACGGATGCTTTCAAATCTTTTGATACTGACGGGGTCCATGCTGTTTGGACAAAAGCTCTAGAGCGCAGACTGACAGATCCAGACGGAGCAATAACTTCGGCCAGAACGTTGCTAGAAACAGTCTGTAAACACATCCTGGATGATATGAACGTCCCCTATAACAATAAAAATATTGAGATGTCTGAACTCTACAAGCTCGTTTCCAAAGAGTTAAATCTGTCTAGCGATCAGCATGCAGAAAGTATTTTTAAGCAAATATTAGGCGGGTGTTCCGCTGTTGTGAACGGACTTGGTACTCTCCGTAACCGTTTGGGAGATGCCCATGGTAAGAATAGAGCGGCCGTTAAACCCTCTCCGCGTCACGCTGAACTCGCTGTGAATCTCTCTGGCTCCATGGCGCTCTTTTTGATAAGTACCTGGCAACATAGAAAGGACGCTGATTAATTTTCATTTCACCTGATATACATTAATGCAGTGTGCGCGCATTCCAAGTATTATCCATACATTTCACATGGCAAAAAATTCAAGGAGTTACAAATGAACATTGAGGTCAAAAAAGCAGTGAAATGTTGGGCCGACCGACCAACTTGGTTTAGCCCCCATCCGATGGATGCGGCTGAATTTAAACGTGCGGTATCAAACCTCAAGCGCCTCTCCCCAACACCAACATTCGAAGAAATCAAAGATGCAATCATGTTCTATGTATCCGATGCGCCAACGATGTTAGGTACCCCTTCGGATATTCCTCAGGCAGTTCATGATTTCGCAGCAAAAATGTACAACAAACTGTAATAAAATGCGGGCTCGATCAGCCCGCAATATTGATTAAAAATTTTAAACTCACGGGCGAAGCCATAACTAAAGACAGGCCATAGCCATTTTACCCCACGGGTTTCCGTATCCGGCTGTAAATGCGTGCATTCTGACCTCTGATCCCTCACCATCAGCATCCACCAGGGCAACAACTGAAGCACCTACATCAGAAACTGATACCACTATTCTGTAGCCCGTTTCAGTCTCCATTGTTGTTGCCGATGGGTTCAAATCTGACATCTTGGGTGCCAAGCAGCGAACTATCTCAGCTGGTTTTTTTGGGCTTTTACCAGTGAAAATTGGAGGTTTGCTAGTAATAGTGTCTACTGAACAACCAGCCAGTAAAATCGATGCGACAAACAAGGAAAGTATCTTTCTCACTTCATCCCCTTCTTTATGTTTGAATCCAACCGCATAACGGATATGCAGGCTTAATTAATAGTGTTTGGCGAATGGGTAAATGACTCTTGATTTTTCTCAAGATGCGCCTTCATATGCTCACACCAACCCGCAAAAATAGCTTCATCTGTACCAGGATAAGCTGTCAGAAAACACATAAGTATTTCGTCGGTGAGTTTGTCCTGCTGATCCCAGTCAACAATGAACTGTCTAAAAAGGACGTAGGCCTTCGCCGGGTCCCTGTTCTGCCATGTCTCCACAACCTTATCGAAAGGAGGAACAATGTAAGTTACCTCCACCGGCAATGGCTCGTATTTCGTTGGTATTAATACCTCTAGGGTAAATACCTCACCTTCCGGCCAGATTAGCATCTGATTTGTCAAAGCTGATCCTCCACATAGATACCTGCCGATATGATTGCACCGCCGATACGGCGCTTTCCATAAAGTAATGGTACCGGATAACCTTGCGCAGCAGTATTCGTAACGCCGCCAAATGCGTATGAAGCCTTATTGTCCGCACTTTGTTTGCTTGCAAGTCCAGTAGGTTGTGGAGAAAGTAATTGCACAACACCACCAGCGATCATGGCCGCTCCAAGTTTCCAGGCAACGGGCCCCCATGTGCCGCCACCCCATGCCTGACCAACCGTAACCCCAATAGCCCCTACTACCACTAGCACCGCGCCGAGAATAGTTTGTAACATCCCTGCTTTTTTACTTCCAATTACCACCGGAACGATATGAATCTCGCGTCCATTGTTCGGAAATTCTAGGTCATCTGCACCAATGTTCTTTTTCCCGACATAAATCGCATACGTTAAACCGCGAGCCCTGCTTGTATTCATGTATTTTTCGAATCCGGGAATTGTTACGGCCAGAGCCCGAAAAGCCTCATGCGTCGTCCTTACAAGGCGCTGGTGAGTTTTACCGAAGGTTTTGCCAAGCGGGCCAAACATACGGATGGTAGCAAGTGTTTCATTGTTAGCTGTATTCATCGTTCTACTCCTGTCAGATACCGTTAAATGTTGCCAGCCGCTGTTTGTGGCTGTCGCTCATGTCGAAAGCAAAATCCTCGTGCTCAGCCTGGAAGGTTCCGAACGCCATTAGCGCGGATACCGCCGGGTCTATCTTGTTAGAGGATTTCTTCTTGTTGGGCTTAATGTTGGCGTTGGCGTCAGACTCCATCACCACGTTACCAATCGCCCAGGCCAGAACCGGATCGCCACGGTGGCGAACCACTCTGCGATTAACGAACACCTCAAAGGATTTCGCTACTGGACTGAATTTGAGATAGGTTTGCGGGAACGGCTCCACATCAAGCCCCGCCCCCTGTAGCTGGGTGCGCAGGTGCGTGGCGTTCCACGTATCGAAACCCACCAGCCGGATACTGAATGTTTCAGCGTCGCGCAGAATATCGTCACGGATGCGGTCATAGTCGATACAGTCGCCGGGTGTGGTGCGTATCCAGCCCGCTTTTACCCACTGGCGGTAAATGGCGCGGTTTTTGTTGGCGACGTTAAGCAGCTGCGCTTCCGGCAGATAATGACGGGTAAGGAGTCTGATCTCCCTGTCGAACGGGAACGCATAGCTTACGCTGGTGATGTCGCTGGTAGAGGACAGGTCAAACCCGGCATAACACTCCATTCCGGCCAGATCGTCTTCGTTATAGTCGAGCGCACAGGCATCCCATGCACCGGTGCCCATCCACGGCGTGGAGCCCTGACACCAGATATTGAAACGTTTGGTCAGCATTTCCACCCACTGCGACGGTATGCCCCGCGCTTTCTGGATGGTGGACTCCAGTTTCGCCGCGTCAACGGACACATGCAGGTTAGGGTTAGCCTTAATCCACATTTCAGGCTTCTCGACCTCGCTTTCGTCGTCCAGTTCGTAGATCAGGACAAAAAGCGAATCGTTGCTCTCTTCCCCGGCCAGAATCTGGCAGCAGTAGTCATAATGCTGTTTACAGGCAGAGACAACGTTACTCCCGGCAGTCGTGATAGCGAACAAAATAGCCTCAGGGCGAGCGCCCATACCCAGCTCAAGCGCGGAATAAACGCCGTTATCCGGGTGAAGGTGGTACTCATCGACAATCGCCAGACTGGGGTTAGTCCCCTCAATGGTGGCCGCTTTCGCCGCCAGCGGCTTTAGCAGGCTGTTGCTCCTCGGGTAAATGACCTTATGCGCCTGGATATTGACGCGCTTTTTCAGCGGTTTTGACAGCAGGCACATCTGGCGGGCATCGTCGAATACGATTCGGGCCTGATCACGACTCACCGCCGCCGTGTAGATATCCTGCTGGCCCTTCTCCATCACCAGAAACCAGTTAGCCAGCATAGCGGCCACGGTTGATTTGGCGTTCTTACGCGGCACCTCAATAAATGCGCTGCTGTACTTCCGGCGCCCTGACTCGCTGTTCTTAAAGCCCAGCAGATTAGCAAAGGCGAACTGTTGCCACGGCTCCAGCTCTATAGGCTGGCCGCGCAGCGGGCCTTTGACGTGTGGACAGAGCCGGGAGAAAGCAATAAACCGCTCCACGGTCGCCGTATCGAACTCATAACGGGGGTCATTCAGGTCTGAAAAGTACCTTTCAACGGCCTGTTTTACGCGCTTACAGGCCGGAATTTCACCGGATTTAATGGCGTTTGCGTAATCATTCCAGACGGTCAAGCTCGTCCTCCTCTTCCGTTTCTACCGGATTACGGCGGCGGCTTACCGGGTCAAAGCCCAGCAGCGACGACATTTTAATCATGATTTTTTCAGCGTCGGCCTTTGCGCTAAGCGCCGGATTACGGCTCTCGCCACCCTGGCTGTTAACAATGCTGAATCCGCGGCTGGCAAGGTCTTCCACTGCTTTGCGGTACATCGAATAGTTAACGCAAAAAAGCTCAAGGTTGTTCCAGTCGGCGGGAGTCAGATCCCCGCGTTCGGCCAGTTGCTTTGCCTTCGCCTTCCACTGCTGCGCGGCTAACTCATCAAGGTAAGCGGGCGGTTTTGGTGGTCTTGCCATAAAAATTTCTCGTTTCCATCGCGTTTTATTTTCAAAAAAATCACCGTGCGTAAAAATTTGAGGGGGCAGGCGGTGCCTTGCAGCAGGGGGTTTGTCTTTAAAACCTCCCCCACCCCGCCCATGCCGCCTGTCATCGGTTGCGGAAGCATTCCATAAGCTCCCGGTCACGCTGGCTCATGCGCTTTGCTACGGGCTTCGTGTGCGCTCTCTGTCTGGCTGGTTGCCATGCCTCGCGCTGCTTTATCAGCCCACTAATCAGCCGCTGCTGTTCCTGCTCAGTCATTGTCAGCCTCATGCATCCAGGCATTGCGATGGGCTGCACGATCTTCCTGCTCACGATACAGCCCTGCTTTTCGCTTCGCTTTGGTGGTTGGGTCTTGCTGTGTGGTCTTCTGGTTATGATGCGCCTGGCATAACGGCTGATGATTCCACTCAGGCCAGAACAGAACATCATCACCGCCGTTGATAGGGATGATGTGATCGACAATCTTTGCAGGAACGTAGAGGCCCAGCTTCTGACACTCAACGCACAGCGGATAGCGCTTAAGGTACTGAGCGCGGTACTTCTCCCATGAGGCTGAATAACCACGGGCGCGTCGGTGGCCGCGTCTGGCATCCTCTGCCCGCCACGCTTCCCGCTTATGCTCGTCACACTTGCCAGACTTCACCCGTTTATTGCATCCCGGCTCTGTGCACCGGCGTAGTGGTTGCCACGGCATCAGTACACCCCCACATCTCGGTAGACAGACCACAACGCAGAGACAGCCATCGGTATCTCTTTGGTGTCGGTGTCACCGATCATCGTGCGGTACTCGTACAACTGAGAAACGTACATCAGACAGCCGATCTTGATAGCAGGGGTGAACTCCAGACCGTTATCAAATCGCTTGCCGATATGCTTCTGGCAGACCTCCAGCGCAGCTTCGATGTACGCCTGTATCAGCGTATCTTCGTAATCATCATCAATACGGCAATGCAGCTTTGCTTCTTCCAGACCGATTAACTCACTCATTGAAAATGCCTCCCTTGCACAGCAACTCAAGCCGGGTGTGATCCACATCAGGAATGACGGCCACGATGCCGTAAACCTGCCCCCGGACGTTTGGCGAGCGATACAGAATGCGGTTTGCGGTGGTGATATCGTCGCGGTAGCGCGTCCAGATTCGCACAGTGGCTTCGGAGTAAAGCGCCCCGGAAGACATGCGCTCACGCCCACTGATAGCACGAATTTCAGCCCAGACGGTGGCAAGGTCAGACCATACGTAGATAACCTGCCCCATCTGATCCCGATGAGATTCGGACTTCTGGAAGGTGATGCGGCGCTTCATCTTTCCGGCTCTCATTCATCACCTTCCTTGTTGTCCTTGCTGATCTTCACTTCCTGCTTCCATGCCTGGCTAAATTCGTCACCACCTTCACGCGGCGGCATCCCCTCACGTTCACGGGCTTCGTTCGGGTTCATGATCCCGTTCTTAATGCCGCGCTCATAAGTGGCGTAGCGTTCGGTTGGCGTGGCGCGGAGAAGGTCAGCGGAGTCAAACTCCACCTGATAGCGGGTTCCCGGAACCGGAGAGGCCACCAGCAGCGCAGATTTGATTTGTTGTTCGAAGTTCGCCAGCCACGGACGCATCGTCATGGTGAGAAATGCGCGGCTCGCTTCGCTGAAGTTGCTGTAGGTGCTGTTGCTGTATTCCTGGAGGAAAATAGGCGACACGTTGAACATGCGGGCAATATCTTCAATAGTGAAGCGACGGGAGGCCAGCCACTCGGCATCCTGATTACTCATGCCAAGCTGCTTATAGTCCATCCCACCTTCAAGGATCGGCACTTTCCCTGCATTTTTAGCGCCTTTGTAGCGATCCAGCGCATCCATAGCCTGCTTGCCCTTCACGCTGTCGAGATACTCTGCTGTGGTTATGACTCCCGCCGCCATCATGCCATCTTTCATAATGCTGGCACCGTGGCGCTGTTGGGCCAGACCTAACCCCAGCGCCTCACGGCAGATGGATATCGGGGAGCGCCCCAGAAAGCCATCATCGGTGGAGTAACGCAGGTGCAGAATCTCTTCCTGCAGGTAGGTGCGCACAGCCCCGGTAAACGGCTCGGTAACGGTATATTTGTACTTATGCTGGCCGATACGCTCAGGTACAACCGCCCCGGGTGCATATGGATGCAAGGATTGCGGCTGGCCGTCGCGGCCCCACTGGATCACCGCATAGGCGTTACCGTTCAGCAGACAATGGCGCATCATTGTGCGTTTAAACTGGTAAGGGGTCTGGCAGTCGTTCGGCTGCTCGTTCAGGAGAAAATCTACCGGATGATTGCTCAGCCATTCCCGCGCCTCGCGCCCGTTATCGTTGCGCACGCGGTAGAGGTAGCAGGGCATTGTTGCCACCGCCTCACTGATAACTGACACGGCGTTCATGACCGCCGGCAGAGATTCCGCAGTACCCGCAGACACGTACTCGCCTGATCCGGTATTTGGAATCCCTGCCATCGCCAGAAACTCATCAATGGTCATGCTGCGCTGCTCAGAGGATTCAGACTTACGGCCAAACGGCCAGATATTCCACATATCAGAGCCCCGCTAATTCAGCCCAGCGGCGGCGGTTATCGCCAGCGCGGCGCAGTTCAGGATGTTGGGAGAAAAGCGAACGATGCGCGATTTCCACGCCAGACTCAGGATAAGCAGGCATAGAAGTAACTGTGATTTCCCGTAGTTCGGCAGCGGTCACGGTGCGTAGGTATGGAGACTGGCCGATATCCCACGCCTCTTTCAGCGCCCGGAAACCAAAGCTCATGCCGGAGATATCCCCGCGCTCCACCAGCTCCAGCACATCGTTGCCAAGCTGGGTATTCGGCGGGGTCAGCTCGAAGCGCAGCCCGGTATCGTCTTCGGACAGCACCAGCGTGCCGGATTTGGTGCGGCCCAGCAGTTGGGTATAGTTATGCTCGTACAGCGCACGCACATCGCTACCGGATGCCAGGCTGTCTTTAAACGCTCCCGGCGCAAACTGCTCGCGGAACTCGTCCCAGATAATTTCTGAGAGACTGTTCCAGCGCACGGCATAGCCCACCAGCTTTTTGTTGCTGGCGCTCACTTCGGAAGTACGGATTTCAAAATCGATAGTTTTCATTACTGGACTCCACAGAGGGCAAAAAGGGGCCGAAGCCCCTTAAACGTCAAATCAGGAACCGGAGCCGGAAAGCTCAAGCACCTTGATGGCGTTGGAGTCCACCACGCCGCCACCCAGGTATTTATCGGTATGCACCTTGTAGAAACCCGGTTCGGTGATGTTGTCAGGACGGGTACGCACGCCAGTGGTGTGATCCACGATGAAATAGCCGCGCTTGAAGTCGCCAACCGCGAGGAACGCTTTACCCGCCTCCGCATCCGGCATGGTTTCCAGATACTGAACAGGACGGCCCAGCAGCGTATCGGGAGAACCGGCAACCAGCCGATCGCGCCAGATGTAATCCCCGTTGCCGTTTTTCAGCTTTTGCAGTTTGGCAGCGGTGTTGGAGTTCATCACCCATACGGCGTTTTTGCGGTATTTGGCTTTCAGCTTATACAGCAGGTCAATTAGACCATCAGAAGAAACGTCAGCGGCTTCCATCTTCTCCAGCGTGCCGAACGGACGGGTTTTATCGGCAGTGGCCGCGCGAGGGTAAGACAGGAAGCCTTTGGATTTTTTATCACCGTCGCCGTTCACAAAGTCGCTTTCTTCGGTAGCGGTGAAGGTGTCAGCGATTTCAGAAGACAGCCAGCCCAGAATATCCACCTCGGAGAAGTCGAGAATCTCCTGGGTGGTTTTCGGGTAGGCGTAGATCGGGTTGAGTTTGATATCAACACGCTCCATCTTCGGCGTGCTGGTTTCGGTACGTGCTTCACCTTCTGTACCGCGATTAACGGTAGTGCCGCCCACAGATACCAGCTTCTGGTATTCGTTGGTTTTAGTGGTCTTCACCGTTGCGATGGAGCGCATCACGCTATCATCCTGCAACTGGCGCATAATCTCTTTGTCCAGCTCAGGGATAACGGTATAGCCGCCGTCAGCCTGCACCAGCGTGGAGAGAGAGCGGGTATCACCGGTCATGATGTAGTGGCGCAGCTCGTCGTTGCTTACAGGCTCACCTTGAACGGAAGTACCAGGCAGATTGCGCTGATCGTCGGCGACGGCTTCAAGACGTGTGATTTCAACTTCAAGCGCATCAGCCTCGGCGCGGAGTTCGTCGAACTTTTTGCCCTCTTCTTCGTTCAGACTGCGCTTTTCGGTGTCGGCTTTGTCCAGCATGGATCGCATCTGGGTTTTGAGTGCGGCTTTCTGCTGGCGTAATTCGAGTAATTTCTTCATGGAGTGGTTTCCGTAACAATTAATGTTAAGACGTGAAACCAGCGCTTGGAGGGAAGGCCGTCAGTAAAGGAGCCTGTCTGAAGGGCAAAAAACCTGACGGCCAGTGGCGGCTCACGTCTGAGTGCCACTCTTTAAGATATGGATCAAATTATCGATGTAAATAAGGTATTTTTACTCCGAACATCCTTGAAAGATAACGCACAAATAATTTACAAAAAGCAATGGTCAAAATGATGGGGATTCATATGACAAAAGAGATTCTTGCCGTTCCGGGTGTACATCCATCCCCGTTGTACAAAAGAACCTATAAATCCGTTCAAGATATCGATGAAAAATTAACCAAGCTGATTCATAGATGGCGATTTTTCAATGCGGGACCGCCTATGAGAGTTACTGCGTATGATGGAACAGAAATCTGCTATCAAGGTGTAGCATTCAAAGGTTCTCCCGTTGATGTTTTTTGGAGCGGCTTTATCGGCCCTTACATTGAAAATTACTCAGTGAATGTATTAGAGCAGACCTCAGCCTTAGCAATTGAATGCCAATTTTCAATAGATGAACCCATTGAAGAAGCAAAACTCCTGTTACTTGTAATGGTTCGCAGGCTTTACCATGAAATGGCCGAGACAGATAAAATCTTAAGAGGAGATGGATTTTCCTTCCCAGAAAAGAAAGATGTCAGCGGTTACATTGAGAGCATGTCCCAGAAGATTAAAGAATACGCTGAAATAGAAAAACTGAAAAAACCATTTCCAAACCATAACATATTCAATATAGATACTGTAAATAGCAAATATGCGCAATTTGGCACAAGCAATAATATCAACACTCAAGAACTTAGTGAGTTCTTCACAATGATCGCTTCTTCGGGTGAAGATGAAGTTATCACCCTCTCAAAAATACTTTTGAAGAGCATTATGTCAAAAAACTTACTGAGCAAAGAAAAATATGACTTTCTAATATCTATTTTTAAATCCCAGCCATGACTATTATTTATTAAGCATTGATTAAATTAAAAACAGCAACCAAAGGAGTAATCCAATGAATCTTAACTCTATGATCTATCCTGAAGTTTTTACAATTGGAGGGACTGACTACAAAGGACGTAGAAATTCTATAGAAAATAAAGTATTGATACCTTACACAGAAGAGCCACATATAAATATCGGTGATGAAATCACTCAGAAATTGGGAAGTGGAGAAATCTCCTTAAAAATAATTGATATGTCATTTTTGCCTGGAGGCACCCTTAAAAGGGGTACAAAACACCCACACATGCTTAAATTGATGGTTGAAAATTTAACTGCCAATGAGCATAAGCCCAAACCATCCAGCCAAAACACATTCAACATTGGTAGCGTATCAGGCACACAAGTTCAAATCGGTGAACGTAACCATCTTATTGTAAATATAAGTATCACTGAACTTGTTGAAAAGGTGTCTCAATCACAAGATCCTCAAGCAAAATCTTTACTTAAGGATTTATTAAATAATAGCACTGTAGCTAGTCTCGTTGGTGCTGGAGCCTCAGCATTATTAGCTTTGCTTTGAATAAATGGCCTGGCAAAGAACCAGGCCAAATAAATCATTTATCACTCATCCATTTAGGAGGTGTTGGCATTCTTTCTCGAAAAGCCCGCAGATGTTCAATCAAAGCATCAACCTGCTCTCTGTTTGTTGCAAGAATTTCATCTGATAAAGTGCTACGAATAAAATCATGATGGTCTATCCACAACAGACCGCCATTTGATAGAGCCTGACGGTAGTCGGAGGTAGGCATTGAGCTCAGGTCATGAAGCCCAAACTGATCGTAATACTCTTTTATTTCCTGAACCGTAATAGGCATACATTCTCCTCGTTTGTCTAACTTGCCGCATTTAGTGCCGCGTTTAGCAATGCCGCACTTAGCGCCGCACCAGTTTTCTCAAAAAATTACGCAAACCCAGTAATGACGGGGGTTTCAGTGAAATGCCGCACTTAGCGCGTGTATACAGGGACTAAGTGCGGCATTTGGTCATAAAACATACTAAATGCCGCACGTGCCGCACTTACCGCCGCATTTACTCGACTGTTACTGGGTAAAGGTTCTCACCCTCGATGCGAATGATTTGCTCACTCTCCAGCTTGTCCAGCCAGCGCGGGAATGACTTTCTCACTTTGTCTGCACCCAGCGTTGCACGTAGATCGTCTTTAATGACGGAGATAGTGCATGGCTCCCCCTTAGCTGTGCGGCTGCGTACTGCCTGCCATAGTGCATGGTGGTTATCGCTAAGACGGGAGACATTGGCCAGTTCAGGCTCAACCTCTTTAGCCTCTCTCGGCTGATCGTGCACAACCAGAGAGCAAACAAGCTCACCATCTTCATCGGTGTAAAGTTCTGCCGTTCTCAGGTCATACGCTCTACGCTCTGGCTCCTCCGCGTCTTTCATCTTGGTACAGGTCAGAATAAGCGCCTTTCCATCCCCTTCACGCTTAACGTTAAATTCAGTATCAAGCGCAGCGCGGAAAGCACTGGAACCGCGAGCGCCTTTCCCTTCATCCTTGCCGGAGTGGTGAACTACCAGCACCGTTGCACCCGTTTTCTGTTTGATAACGTCACACCCCTCAATAAACGCCCCCATATCACGAGCATCGTTCTCATCATTCCCCCCAAAACAACGGGCCAGCGTATCGATCACCACCATGCGAACCGGCACACCACATTCGACTTCAATCTGCCTGGCAGCAAGAAGAACTTCTGTGACCTCTGACTCACGCACCGGGAACACCGGACGATTGACCAGCCAGAGGTTTTCTGCCTGTATGCCATGCACCTGTTCCCATGCCCGTATACGCCGGGGAACACCTACACCACCCTCGCCAACCACATACAGCACCGCGCCGGGAGTGACCTTCTTCCCCGCCCATGGCAGACCAGCAGCGATATGACAGGCCCACGATACGGCAAGAAAACTCTTATACGAACCGCTTGGGCCGTAAATGCTGCACAGAGACTGAGCTGGAAGGAAGTGTTTAAGGATATAGTCCTGACGGATATCAAAGCCCTCAGAACCGCGAGAGAGAGGCAGCTTTGTCCTGAACTTTGCTCCAGCATCAGGGAAGACGCGGTGAATGCGCTGCAAGTCAGACAGCATGGCATTCATTTCCCCTTCGCCTATCTCTTCCACCAGCACAGAACGCCGCGCGGTAATCATTTGTTTGCGGTCCGTGTCGAGATACCCGGCATCACAAAGCTCCTCATACGGCATTGCTGCTATCTGGTTGAGGCGAGCCACCAGCTTTCCGTAACGGGTAGTGGGGTCCTTATGCTGGTGGAGGGCTTTATCCAAATCGCTGCGACTGTACTGCTTGCCATGCGCCCATAGATATGAACAGGTGAACAAGGCATCAGATACAGTTTCTACAGCTGTCAGTTGTACCGTCATTTTGGTATGCCTCCGCTCATCTGGAATTTGCCGATCAGAGGATGGAACCAGTACGCAGAGCCATATTTGCGCTTAGCACTGCGCAACACCAGCCGCGCCGCTTCCCTGAACTTTTCATCAGGCGCAACGAACCCGCCAGATTTCAGCTTAACCAGCATCACCCCTGTGTTTTTCGCCAGCTCCTCAGCCTTTTTGGTTGAGATACCGTATTCAGCGGCCAGTGTTGCTACTGGCGTCATACCCGGAGGGATTTCTCCTCCCTGACTATCGGTGAGTGACTTAACCTGTGCCTCAAGATGCAAAATCTTTTCAACCAGCAGATCAACGCGGTTAGCCAGCTCGTTGAATTTCACGTTACTGATCATTTGCGTTCCCCTTCAGCTGGAAGGACGAATGACTTATCCAAAGCGTTAGCCAGATCATCAGCTAAGCGCGATGCAATATCCATTAAAGCCATCAGGTGGATGCGCTTCTTTTCATCGTTCGCTATAGCTACAAAAGCTGCACACGAAAGAAGAGCCGAAACCTCTTGAGCAGTGGTCAATAAGTCCTGATCGCTCTTGTAGGTATAAAGGTTATCCATTGATCGCCCCCTTTGAATTCTGCTCTATCATGCTTGCCGCCAGTTGATCCGATACTCGTCTGGCCAGGCTGATTAGGTTTTCACGCTCTACCTGATCAACGTCGCACTCTTCGACAACCATCAACAACGCAGCCAGTTCACAGGCTATTGACGTGCTTTTATTGGTTAATTCACGCATGGCAAACCTCCACAACCCGAAGATCATGAAATGGCAGGCGAGCAGCAAAAATGAGGTTTACCCCCGGCATAGTCTCGCGGGCCTCCTGTTCGCTGGATGCGTTGACGTAGATCACCAATGGTTTGGCGGTAGGGTAGTGCTCAGAAGCGGAGAGAAATCTCCATGTAAATTCCGGGCGAGTTTGGGTAGACTTCTTGAAAGCCATAGCTGTTACCTCAGATAACGGTTTGGTTAGAGGCCCGTTGGTGTTGGTAGCGCCAGCGGGCTTCGTCTTTTCTGTACCCTGATTATCAACCAAGGTGTAAGTAACTTTATTTTTAGGTGGCTTACATGTCAATGCTTTTGTGTAAGACTGATTCTGTGTATATTGTCTTACACCAGCATACGGAGGATTGCAGATGGCTACAGGCCCCAAAAACACGAAGTCACAATCATTAACCGCCCGCATCCCACACGATGTCATAGAGGGAATGGAGTCCGTCAAACGGAACGACGAAAGCAATGCAGCGTTCATCGTAGCCGCCATGCGCGGGGAGATCGCCCGACGCCAAGCAGAAGGAAACGGGGAAAATATCCTTGTTTCTTCCCTCGATACGCTAGCGCAGGTAGAAAAGATTGGAGTCAAAGCCTCCGAAGAGATCGGACAACTTATCAGCGTTGTTCGTGACGAACTCCAGCGCAGGAAGGCCAAGTAAGCAGACAAGGAGTGATACCCGATATCTGGATAACGGTCGAAACTACGGGATTTTCCCGGGGTATGCTGCATTGCAGTACACCCGGCACTCTGTTCCAGTTCTCCCGAAGTTTCGGGAGATTGGGTATGCGCCAATGCCGTACACCCTAAACAGCCCAATTTCTGGGTAGTTTCACGTAACCGCTCCATTGACGCAGTTCCTGTAATCACAGGAGCGCTCAGGCTTTGACCACCAGCTATAGGCCTGGTATGCTGATTCTGTTCTTTGTTTTCGGTACTACACTGGCGGCCCTGCATGGTCGCCTTTGTTTTTTGTGCCATACCTCCCCCTTAAGCTGCTTTGCAGCGGCTTTGCTGCCACTCAGAAACTTCAGAGAGAAGCCAACCCACAGCACGGCCACCCAGTTTACGGCGGGCTGGGAATTGACCTTCTTTTTCCATCATGTAGCGGGTTGTACGGCAGATGCCTGTTAACTGGCGGCACTCGGCTTCGCGGATAACTCTTTCTGCTGGCTGCTGGGGTTGTTTAATGTTGTTCATAAAAAAATGCTCTCGTTCGCTAAGGTTCGAGAGCATTTAAAAACAACGTTAAAATTGATCGGGTGATATCACATTATCTAGTGGTGATATCACCTACCTAAATATTTCTGCCATGTCTGCCGGTGGGTTTCCGGGAGGTCAACACCTTTCCTCGCTGCTGTTGCTTCTATGATGTTTACGATTTTTGATACAGGGGTATTATCGAAATCTACATCAGACATATCATCAATGAGACGTAATAAGCATTTAATTAACTCGCCTTTTTTAGCAACTGTTTTTCCAGACTCATCCATAGACGGGAAAGATGGTTCCTGCTTTATGTCTTCCAATTGCTCAGCCATTACGCAAAGAAATCTCTTTGAAATTCTAAAGTCCTTTTCAAAGAGAACTACAAGTGCTTCTTCTGATGTAATATCTGGCTCAGTAGATATACCTGACACTGAGAAATAGTCGTCTTCATCTGTAAACTCCAGATCTATGCAGTCAATTGGCCCAATATAGAAAAAGCCCTTAACCTTTTCGACGTTATACCCTCTACCAAAATCACCATCTTTATTAATGATGTTAGAAATAGAAATGCGCCAATGCTCATCAACAATATCAGTTGCATTGCCAATATCCTCATGAAAACCAAAAGGAACATTCATAACCATTCGCCCTATATTTTCGTCGGGCACAATATCACAGTAAAAACACAATCTTAGCGATTCAGTCGCTGCATAATGAAAAATATCTCTCGCAGAGCAATGTAATTTTTGCGCAGCAATATCAATCGGATAATATAATCTTTCAGGAAGCTCGTACTTCTTTTCATCGGTTCTTTTCATTATTTCACCGCCATTATAACAACATTATTTTGGCTTTCAGAGAGCAGGTCTAAACGATCCATCCACTTATTCAATGCGTCCAGCTTTTCAGGTAAATACTGACTGCGGTTATAAACGGACATGACACCCCCCAGCGCATGGCCCAGAAGCTGCTCGACAACATGCGGAGCAATTCCCATGTTGTTCAGAGTCGTGGAAAACGTACGGCGTAGATCGTGAAGCGTCCACGGTTCAGAGTGGCCCAGACGCTTATACAACATCCTTCCCCACTGACTGACAGCTTCCGGTTTCTTTATCTCTCCAAGCAAAAGCCCTGTGCTTTGGTGCTGCTCTAAGAGCTGTTTGATAAATGGGCGGATATCTACGGGAATAGGCCGTAGTATTTTCTCACCACCTTTGCTGTGCTCTTTTGGTACCGTCCAAACCCAATCATTTAGATCCCATTCGCTTACGCGAGACAATCTCAATTCCTGAGTTCGGCACCCAAACACCACTAGCAGACGTAAAAGCGCTGAGTAGTAGGGCTTAAATTTCAGTCCGGTACTTTCCCGCCAGATATCGGCAAGCTCCTGTCTGGTATGTTCCCGGTCGCGCTTATTCTGCTTTCTGCCTACATCGTCGATCGTCAGGTCGTCCAGGACGTTGCTCACCGCGTACCGATGAACCCGGCAGAACTTAAGAGCTTGCTTACACATCTGCAAAAGATAGCCAGCAGCTACAGGCGCTTCGTTCCTTACCCTGGCGAAACATTCCAACCAGTGGCGAGTTTCACACATAGAAAGCGGATAAGTGCCTATATAAGGAAAGATATGCTTATTGAGCTGCTCAATGTGCTTTTCAACATTAGCGCGGTTATGGGTGGCATATTCCCTGATCCAGTATTCAAGGACATCCCTGACCGTCACCGGTTTTAACGTTTCCTGAGTGGTAACGCTCAACTGGTGCTTTGGATTCTTTCCTTCTGCGAGCCATGCGCGACACTGCTCTCGTTTCTCACGAGCTGCTTTGAGTGAAAGGTCTGGATAATTACCCAGCTTTATACGCTGAGATGTTGATTCCCGGCCACCTATGCGGAAAGTGAAATACCAGGTCAACACACCCGATCTGGACACCTTCACACTCAGCCCATCGCCATCAGCATAGAAGCTGTCTCCGGGGCTCTCCCTTCCCAGCATTTTACGAAGCGATGTATCGCTTAATTTGTTCGTTCCACCAGCCATTGAAAACCTCAGTTCATATCATTTGGTGCACCAAACTGACTGCACCACTGACTGCACATCTCAATGTTACTCTATGAACAGCAATGAACAAAGGCAAACCAGAAAAACAATTTTATTGTTTTACATCAGTATGATAGATAAACATTAGCAAACATAGCCGAACGGTAAAAAACGTAGGTTTTGAAAATACGGCATGAACTAATTTCGATTAGCTAACTGCTTGTTTAAAAAGGCGCTCTTCGGCATGGGGAAGCGCCTTTTTTATCGTCCGGGCGGGCAACCGTCAACGCTTTGTAAACCTTCCCTTTCCCCACTTTTCAACGCCCGCTTTTCGTGTATATTTCCACCAACTTACAGGCTCTCTTTTCGCGGAATGACACATGATTCGTAAATACTGGTGGCTGGTCGTTTTTGCTGTCTCTGTTTTCATTTTCGATGCGCTGCTGATGCAGTGGATTGAACTGATGAGCACTGAAACCGATAAATGTCGCAATATGAATTCCGTGAACCCGCTTAAACTGGTCAACTGCTCAGAGCTGGACTAACCGCTTCCATCCTGTATAAAACCCTGTTAACACCCAATAAAAACAGGGGATTAAATCACTTTTCGTCATTTCCTGACGATGATAATGTCTGTCCCCTTTCCAACCGCTCTTGCTTAACGTCTCACACGAGTGAACAGACCATGCTGGTTAGCCAATACAACCAAATCCTCGTAGTCATCTCCTTTGTTGTTGCCATTCTTGCCGCCTATACCGCACTGAATATGGCTGCGCGCGTTGCCGGAAGCCAGGGCGTCGCTGCACGCGTCTGGCTGGCAGGTGGCGGTGTTTCGATGGGGATTGGCGTGTGGGCGATGCATTTCATCGGTATGCTGGCGATGGATCTTTCCATGAGCATGAGTTACAACGCGGCCCTGACCGTGCTTTCGATGGTTATCGCCATTAGCTCGTCAATGTTTGCCCTGTGGCTCGTTAGCGGCGAGCAGCTACGTTTGCGCCGGCTGCTGCCTGGCGCCGTCGTGATGGGAACGGGCATTGTTGCCATGCACTACACCGGTATGGCTGCCCTGGAGGTCACACCGGGTATTGTCTGGGATAAAACGTGGGTGGCTATCTCTGTGGTCATAGCCCTTGCCGCTTCACTGGCCGCTCTTTGGCTGACGTTCCGTTTACGTCAGGAAGCCGCACGAATGGCGTTGATGCGGCTGGGGGCGGCGATCACCATGGGCATCGCTATCGCTGGCATGCATTACGCTGGCATGGAAGCAGCACAATTTCCGATGTCGACGATGGTCCACCATCATGGCATTAACGGGAGCTGGCTGGCGATATTGGTTAGCGTGGTCGCGCTCGCTATTCTGGGGATTACGCTGCTGGTGTCGATGTTTGATGCCCGCCTTCAGGCTCGTACCTCGCTGCTGGCCTCATCACTGGCAGAAGCTAATCGTGAACTCGCACAGCTGGCGTTGCATGATACGCTGACGCGATTACCCAATCGTATTCTGCTTGAGGATCGCCTCGATCAGGCCATCAGCAAGGCCGATCGCGAAGGAAGCCCTTTCGCGCTGATGTTTATGGATCTCGACGGCTTTAAAACCGTCAACGATGCCTATGGTCATGATGTCGGTGACAAGCTTCTGGTAGCGGTGACTCAGCGTTTGCTGTTGCAGTTGAAAGGTCAGTACACGCTGGCGCGTATCGGTGGGGATGAATTCGTGCTGCTGGCCGAAACCGCCACCCCGGATGATGCTGCCTCACTGGCAAATTCACTGGTGCGCGTCATTGATAGCCCGTTCCATCTCGATCCTTACGAACTGATGGTCACCCTGAGCATTGGCATTGCGCTCTATCCACACGATGGCAAAACCGATCGTGAACTAATGTTTAACGCTGATGCTGCGATGTACCACACGAAACATATGGGTCGCAACGGCTATCACTTCTTCCAGCCGTCAATGAATACGCTGGCGCAGACGCATCTACAGCTGATGAATGATCTGTGGCAGGCCATCGACCGTGATGAGTTACGCCTGCTTTATCAACCTAAATTCCACGCCCCTGCCGGGCCGGTCATCGGGTTCGAAGCGCTGTTACGCTGGCAGCATCCCAAACAGGGATTACTCTCCCCCGACCTGTTTCTACCGCTGGCAGAGAAAACAGGGCTGATTATTCCGATTGGAAACTGGGTAATCGACGAGGCCTGCCGCCAGCTGCGTGAATGGCATCTTCAGGGCCACACGGACTGGTCAATGGCGGTGAATCTTTCTACGTTGCAGTTCGAACAGCCGTCGCTGGTTAAAACGGTTCTCGATTGTCTGACGCGCCATAGCGTGCCGCCCGGCATGTTGATCCTGGAGGTGACTGAAACCACGGCAATGAGCAATCCGGACGAAAGCGTACGCGTCCTGACAGCGCTGACGGATGCGGGAGTAAAAGCCTCAATAGACGATTTTGGTACAGGTTACTCAAGCTTTCTCTATCTTAAGCGGCTTCCCGCCTGCGAGTTGAAAATCGATCGCGCTTTTGTGAAAGAGTTAAGTGGAGAGAGCGAAGATGCGACAATTGTCTCGGCGATTGTCGCCCTGGCAAAAACGCTGAATCTGAAGGTCGTGGCGGAAGGGGTCGAAACCGCAGCGCAGCAGACCTTCCTGACAGAACTGGGATGCAATACGCTACAGGGTTATCTGCTGGGCAAACCAATTACCGCGCAAGCTATTATGGAACAGTGCCAGCACGGGGAGATGTCGCCACCCCGGGCGCAGTCATAAGGCTGTATCGTAAACCACTGGCGCCACTCGGGTGATATTTAGTGTCGCCAGAATATTATCCACCAGCGCCGGCGCTTGTTTGTACAGATTAAAACTGGTGTTATCCATTAACCAGTTTTTAATGACTCCGCTAAAAAAGGCATGGAAAACAATCAGCGCCAGTTCAATATTAGTTTGCGAAGAGATAATGTTATGAGCAATGCATCGCTTAAGCGTCTTGCGAAGATAATCATCGTTTAAACCGATCCGCTTGCGTATTTCACATTCTGAAATCACATCGTCATGAAATTCACACTTATGATACAGAATTTGTAAAAGCGCATACTGTCGGGGTTCGCTCGCAATATATTGCAGCGCAACAATAAATTATTCACGAAGCATTAACAAAGGGTCGTCATTTTCGGAAAGCATTAGCCTGTCACGAATGATTTCACGCAGCGGCAATTGCTGTTCCCATATTGCGTTAAATATTTCCGCTTTATTCGAGAAATGCCAGTAAACCGCCCCGCGAGTGAGTTGAGCTGCATCGGCAATGTCGGTAAGCGTGGTGCTGGCCACACCACGCGTCGCGAATAGCCTGATAGCGGCTTCAATCAGCTGCTGGCGGGTCTTTTGAGCCTCTTCTTTCTTTTTGCGCGCCATTACCTGCTACTCGTTACTTACAAGATTGATACGTTATCAAAGGATATTGCCGTGGTCGTGTCAGACAAAGTATTAACCAAAATCCGTGTTAGTTTTGCACAAAAAAAGTCAATTCGTTTAATTTATAAACCTCGTGAATAAATTGAATATATTAAATACATAAAACATATGTATAGCTTTCACCAAAAAGCATTTCGTTGATTATCCTGACAGAAATAGAGTGTCGAATGCACTGGGTCAGATTCCGATTTTTACTTTTTAAAAGCTCCATCAGCACTTATAAATTAAAAAACATTAAATACCCTCATTATTATACGCAGCTACATTTCTTTTTTTGCCTCACACCCTTTCACCGATTCATGACAAATATCGGTTCAGGGGTAGTTTAAGGAACAGTAATGACGAATCACTTCAGATGCTTACCCTTATCCGGTTTCATTGTCTGTGCCGCGCTGCTTACCGGGTGCGATGGGCAAGAAAACCCACAGCAGCATGCGCAAGCTCCTCAGGTCAGTGTTCATATTGTTAAAAGCGCGCCACTGGCCGTAAAGACAGAATTGCCTGGCAGAACTGACGCGTATCGTGTTGCGGAGGTTCGTCCCCAGGTAAGTGGTATCATTCTGCACCGTAATTTTACCGAAGGCAGCGACGTCAAAGCGGGTGAATCCCTTTATCAGATCGATCCGGCCACGTATCAGGCAGCCTACGACAATGCGAAAGGTGAACTGGTAAAAGCACAGGCGGCGGCCAATATCGCTCATCTGACGGTGAAACGTTACGTTCCGCTGGTCGGTACGCAATATGTGAGCAAGCAGGAGTACGATCAGGCGGTGGCAACCGCCCAGCAGGCGGATGCGAGCGTCGTTGCCGCGAAGGCTGGCGTTGAAAGCGCGCGGATCAACCTGGCTTATACCAAAGTCACATCCCCAATCAACGGGCGTATAGGTAAATCCAGCGTCACCGAAGGGGCGTTGGTTACTAATGGTCAGTCGACTGCACTGGCGACGGTTCAGCAGCTCGATCCCATTTATGTCGATGTGACGCAATCCAGCAGCGATTTTATGCGTCTGAAGCAGCAGACGAGCCTGCAAAAGGGAGACACCAGCAGCGTCGAGTTGCTGATGGAAAATGGCCAGCCTTATCCACTGAAAGGAACGCTCCAGTTCTCTGATGTCACGGTAGATGAAAGTACCGGCTCAATCACCCTTCGCGCCCTCTTCCCTAACCCTCAGCATATGCTGTTACCGGGTATGTTTGTCCGTGCACGCATTGACGAAGGTACACAGCCTGATGCCATTCTTGTTCCCCAGCAGGGGGTAACCCGTACACCGCGCGGGGATGCCACTGTGCTTGTGGTAAACGATAAAAACCAGGTGGAATTGCGCACTGTCGTTGCACCGCAGGCGATTGGCGATCGCTGGCTGATCACGGAAGGCCTGAAAAACGGCGACCGCGTCATTATCAGCGGCCTGCAAAAAGTTCGCCCTGGCGTTACCGTCGTGGCTATTCCTGATACCGCCGCGACTCCAGCCAGTTAAGGAATAACGACATGGCTAATTTCTTTATTCAACGGCCTGTTTTCGCCTGGGTGCTCGCCATCATTCTGATGATTGCGGGCGGGCTGGCCATTTTAAAACTGCCGGTGGCGCAATATCCGACCATTGCGCCGCCAGCGGTGGCGGTGACAGCAACCTACCCTGGCGCTGATGCCCAGACGGTACAGGACACCGTAACTCAGGTTATCGAACAGAACATGAACGGTATCGATAATTTGATGTACATGTCGTCCACCAGTGATTCCGCCGGTAACGTCACCATTACGCTGACGTTCGAGTCGGGTACGGATCCTGATATCGCGCAGGTGCAGGTTCAGAACAAACTCCAGCTCGCCATGCCGCTGCTGCCGCAAGAAGTGCAGCAGCAGGGGATTGGCGTGGAGAAATCCAGCAGCAGCTTCCTGCTGGTTGCAGGCTTTGTGTCGGACAATAAAAATCTCACGCAGGATGATATCTCCGACTATGTCGCTTCTAACGTAAAAGATGCGATCAGCCGTACTTCCGGCGTCGGTGACGTGCAACTGTTCGGTGCCCAGTATGCAATGCGCATCTGGCTGGACAGCAACGCGATGAACAAATATCAGCTCACGCCGCTGGATATCATTAACCAGCTGAAAACACAGAACGACCAGATTGCTGCGGGCCAGTTGGGAGGAACGCCGTCCGTACCAGGGCAGCAACTGAACGCCTCAATTATTGCTCAAACACGCTTGAAATCGCCGGAGGAGTTTGGTCGTGTGACGCTGAAGGTGAACCAGGACGGTTCAATGGTCCACCTGAAAGATGTGGCACGCATTGAGCTGGGTGGCGAAAACTACAACATGGTCACCAAAATCAATGGCCAGGCAGCAACGGGGCTGGGGATCAAGCTGGCGACTGGCGCAAACGCGCTGGATACCGCTGCCGCCATCAAGAGTAAACTGGCGCAGTTGCAGCCCTTCTTCCCTCAGGGTCTGAAAGTCGTGTATCCGTACGACACCACACCTTTCGTGAAGATCTCCATCCATGAAGTGGTGAAGACGCTGTTTGAAGCGATTGTTCTCGTGTTCCTGGTGATGTACCTGTTCCTGCAAAACCTGCGGGCAACGCTTATTCCCACTATCGCCGTTCCCGTGGTGTTACTGGGCACCTTTGCGGTACTGGCTGCGTTCGGGTTCTCCATTAACACCCTGACGATGTTCGGGATGGTATTGGCGATAGGTCTTCTCGTCGATGACGCCATCGTGGTAGTCGAGAACGTAGAACGCGTCATGGTTGAGGACAAGCTGCCGCCAAAAGAGGCGACGCAGAAGTCAATGGAGCAAATCCAGGGCGCTCTGGTGGGCATTGCCATGGTGCTTTCGGCGGTATTTATTCCGATGGCATTCTTTGGTGGTTCAACCGGGGCTATCTATCGCCAGTTCTCGCTGACCATTGTCTCCGCGATGGCCTTGTCGGTACTGGTGGCGTTGATATTAACGCCTGCTCTTTGTGCAACGCTGCTCAAACCGGTTTCCAGCGAACATCATGAAAAGAAAGGTGGTTTCTTCGGCTGGTTTAACGCGCTCTTTGATAAGAGTGTGGAGCACTACAGCAACAGCGTGAGCGGCATTTTATGTAAGACCGGCCGCTATCTGCTGGTTTACGTCATCATCGTCGGCGGCATGGCAGTTCTGTTCCTGCGCCTGCCTTCCTCCTTCCTGCCGGAAGAGGATCAGGGTGTGTTTATGACGATGGTTCAGTTGCCGGCAGGGGCGACGCAGATGCGTACCCAGCAGGTACTCGATCAGGTTCAGGATTATTACCTGACGAAAGAGAAAGCGAACGTTGAATCGGTCTTTACCGTAAACGGGTTTAGTTTTAGCGGACAGGGTCAGAACTCCGGTATCGCTTTCGTCAGCCTGAAGCCATGGGAAGAGCGTCCGGGCAAGGAAAACGGCGTTGAGGCGATTGTCAGCCGCGCGACGAAAGCGTTCAGCCAGATCAAAGACGGCCTTGTATTTCCGTTTAACCTGCCTGCCATTATTGAACTGGGTACCGCAACAGGCTTTGACTTTGAACTGATAGACCAGGCAAACCTGGGACATACGCAGTTAACGCAGGCGCGTAACCAGCTGCTGGGCATGGTGAGAGAACATCCTGACTTACTGGTCCGCGTGCGTCCTAACGGACTGGAAGATACGCCACAGTTCAAGCTGGACGTCGATCAGGAGAAGGCACAGGCGCTGGGTGTGAGCGTGTCTGACGTCAATCAGACTATTTCAACAGCCCTGGGTGGCACCTATGTGAACGACTTTATCGATCACGGACGGGTGAAAAAAGTTTATGTCCAGGCTGATGCTCGCTTCCGTATGCTACCCGGAGACATTAACGGCCTGTATGTGCGTAGCGCTAACGGCGAAATGGTGCCTTTCTCTGCCTTTAGCAGCTCTCACTGGGTGTACGGTTCACCGCGTCTGGAACGTTACAATGGGATGCCATCAATGGAGATCCTCGGTGAGTCTGCTCCAGGCAAAAGTACCGGTGAGGCAATGGCGCTGATGGAAAACCTTGCGTCAAAACTGCCGTCCGGCATCGGCTACGAATGGACGGGGATGTCTTATCAGGAACGACTTTCCGGGAATCAGGCTCCGGCGCTGTACGCCATTTCACTTATTGTGGTGTTCCTGTGTCTGGCGGCTCTCTATGAAAGCTGGTCAATTCCATTCTCGGTCATGCTGGTTGTGCCTCTGGGGGTGATCGGTGCGCTTCTGGCTGCATCAATGCGAGGGCTGAACAATGACGTTTACTTCCAGGTTGGTCTGCTTACAACAATTGGTTTATCAGCCAAGAACGCCATACTGATCGTTGAGTTCGCCAAAGATCTCATGGATAAAGAAGGCAAAGGGATTATCGAAGCCACGCTTGAAGCCTCGCGTATGCGTCTGCGTCCTATCCTGATGACTTCCCTGGCATTCATCCTTGGTGTTATGCCTCTGGTCATCAGCAGCGGTGCAGGTAGTGGTGCACAAAATGCGGTCGGGACGGGCGTGATGGGCGGGATGCTCTCAGCCACCCTGTTGGCCATATTCTTTGTTCCTGTTTTCTTTGTGGTTGTCCGGAGACGATTTACAAAGCACAAGGATTAATGAAAATCATAAAGGCACCTCTGGTGCCTTTTTTATTTCCTGAAAACAATGTAAAAACACATCCCCTCTTCACATATCCTCCATTAATAATTACTGCCCGCGCTTTTTTCTTCATAATTTTTACAATCCACACAAATTGAGATTATTCCACGTGCTGCATGGTATTAGTGCGGTGGTAAAATAATCATCGATTCGTTAATTGCCGCATCGGCTCTTTAGCGAATAGGCGATCATATTGAGGTAACATCATGAAAAGATTCCTTTCCGTTGCACTTCTCGCTGCGCTGCTTGCTGGTTGCGCGCACGATTCCCCATGTGTACCGGTATACGACGATCAGGGGCGACTGGTTCACACCAATACCTGTATGAAGGGCACTACCCAGGATAACTGGGAAACAGCAGGTGCGATTGCTGGTGGCGCCGCGGCAATCGCTGGCCTGACACTCGGTATTGTCGCCCTCACTAAATAAGGCTTCTAAAAGCGCGGCGATGGCCGCGCTTTTATTTTTGCCTGATATAAGAAACGTATATTCCCCATCGCAAATAACATCAGATATTAATTAAATTCAATACGCTACCTTACTCCTCGCTATATCCCTTACCTGTACAGCATTTGGCATAACATTTAATTCATTTAACACTACTGCGAGCCAGCAGAATGCATTTCACAACTACAGTTTCAGTACGGTAAAGCGCTACGTCCGTAGGGTATTAACGGCACCAGTGAGAACATCGAATGAGGGAATTGGTTTAGCTAGAGATATAACGCAAAAAGGCCATCCTTTCGGATGGCCTTTCTACTTGTTTGATGTCTGGCAGTTCCCTACTCTCACATGGGGAGACCCCACACTACCATCGGCGCTACGGCGTTTCACTTCTGAGTTCGGCATGGGGTCAGGTGGGACCACCGCGCTAAAGCCGCCAGACAAATTCTTTTACTTCTTGCCGAACTTTAACCTAAGTATAAAGTGGTGCTGATACCCAGAGTCGAACTGGGGACCTCACCCTTACCAAGGGTGCGCTCTACCAACTGAGCCATATCAGCACGCTAAATTTGATGCCTGGCAGTTCCCTACTCTCACATGGGGAGACCCCACACTACCATCGGCGCTACGGCGTTTCACTTCTGAGTTC
>NZ_JBMKIC010000027.1:0-65155 GCF_049238665.1 Enterobacter cloacae complex sp. IR5450 | reverse complement strand
GGGACATCTGATGGAAATGGAAGCCACGCAAGCACCTTAAAATCACCATCATACACTAAATCAGTAAGTTGGCAGCATTACCCCCGAACTCGCCAGTGAACTGACTCCACGATTTAAGGAGAAACCCAAGTGGACCTTCAATTTCACCCTGGACGGGGAAAATGGCATCCCCATCAATAAGCGCGGCAGCGGGATAAGGAGGCTTATCCTGTTGAATTTTTTTCGGGCTGAGGCTGAAAAGAATGTCGCGGGGACGCCCAGAAATGTGATTTATGCCATAGAGGAGCCTGAAACGTCACAGCATCCGAACTATCAGATGATGCTGATGAAAGCGTTACTGGCACTGGCAGGCCAGCCGCACCGTCAGATTATCGTCACCACCCATGTCCCGGCGCTGGCCGGATTAATCCCTGTCGAAGGCGTACGTTATGTTACCCGAAATGAGGCGGGTGAACCCGTAGTAAAAATGCCGGATGACGCAGTGCTGAAGGAAGCCACTGAAAGCCTGGGGGTGCTGCCAGAGACCGGTATGGAAAGGGCGCAGGGGATTGTTCTGGTAGAGGGAAAGTCGGATGTTACTTTCCTGAGGCATGCGGCCAGTTCATTAAAACAGTCAGGTGCGCTGCCAGCCTCTCTGGAGGACGTGAAAATAGTGCCAGTCCTCATAGGAGGGTGTGGTAGCGTCAAACACTGGGTTACATTGAATCTGGCCAAAGATCTGGGGCTTCCCTGGTGCGTATTTCTGGACTCCGATATTGGGGGAGACCCTGCACAGGTTCTGTCCATCCAGAAGCGTAAAAAAGAAGTAGAGGAGGCCGGTAAGGTATTTTTCGCTACGCGCAAACGTGAGATAGAAAACTATCTGTGCCCGGATCTTATCGAGGAAATTACTGGTGTAGCCGTCACGTTTACGGACACCTGTGACGCTAAAAAAATAATCGGCCGGGCTGTGGGAATGAAACCCGATAATGTACTAGATAAATTCTGGCCTCAGATGACATCAGAAAGAATCATCTCAAGATCAACCTATCATGACGGAACGCAGGAGAGAAGCGAGCTGGTTGAGATCCTGAGCGACATTGTATCCATGACGAGATAATGTATTAAATAAGCATCTCAGGTGCATATATTCCGGTCCTCAACAAAGGACCGGAGTACAGAGTAGTAAAAACCCGAAATTAATCGGATTTGAATTATATAAAGATTAACCGACTCCCGCGCCCAGGAACGATGTAAAATCACGCTTGTCGTGACATTTCTACAATGTTTACTTTTGACTATCAAGCCATTTATTCATCTGCTCAATTTCACCTTTTTGAGCTTTAATGATGTCCTGCGCGAGCTTTCTCATTTTCGGATCTTTTCCGTATTTGAGCTCGGTCTCAGCCATTGCTATTGCCCCTTCATGGTGCGCTACCATGCCTTTCGCAAAAGCCTTGTCGGGATCGGACTCATTTACGGCAGCCATCATTTTGTCATGCATGTCTTTCATGCCAGCCATATATTCCTGTGACGAAGCCGAGGTAGACATATCAGTCATTTTCATTTCTGAATGTTCTGCTGAAATCGCTGGCAGGGATAACATTAATACTGCAAATAAAGTGTTTCTGGCTTTCATAAAAAATATCCTTTTAGCGTTGATGCCCGTTAACTGTAGCAGAATCTGATAAAAATGCCCCCTGTAGGGGGCAAAGATGTTGCCATATATCCGGTTACGGAAAAATCTATCAAGGAAATAAGGACAGCACAGATACTTCCCTCGCCGTCAGCCTGCACTGAGCATGCGACGATGCGCTTCGGCCATGGCCTGATGTGGGCCAGACTGACCGTTATTCATAAATTCATGGGCAACTGCAGCTCTTTCATGCTCATTCATTGCCGCTAATGACTTCGACGGCCCGGTAGGGGAAACGGTCTGACTTCCCATCATCCTCTGATGACTTTCCACCATTTTCTGGTGCGCATCCGCCGACCCGTTCGTCATGGTTTCATGAGCAATAATGGCCTGTTCATGCTGGTCCATACCGGCCATACGAGGTGCAGTCCCCTGGATCCCGACAGGAGCCGCAGCAGACTGCATCTGGTGAGCAGGTGCCTGTGCATTGTTGACCCGCTCATGGATATTCACGGTTTCAGTGGCCCAGGCCGAAGAAATTAAGCCAAAGCCCAGCAAGGATGCTAATACGATATTTTTCATGATAACTCTCCATTTCTTAATTAGTGATGTCCGGGGGAGTACAACCGGTGTTTTCAGTTCCATAACTGAAACAGGTTCGGAAGTGTTTATTTCTCCGGGAGGGGACTGGATATTCATTTCCTGGCGTCCACTGACGCCGGATATTGATAAAGCAATCCAGCCTTCCTGATAAGTTGCACTAATTATATCGAATGGCTTCTGTTTGCTGCATGACAGGCTAATGACATCTTTGTCATTTAAATCTTTATTCCCAGCACTGGGTGTCCGGAATCATTTTCTCCAGTCTGGGCACGGATAAGATAAAACGCGTTGAGTGTACGTCCGATTCCACCTGCACTCTTCCGTGATGTGCTTCCACGATTGACTTCACAATCGCAAGGCCGATGCCGCTGCCTTCTCCTTTTCGTTGTCTGGACGGATCCACCCGATAAAAACGGTCAAACAACCTTGATAAATGCTCTTCAGGGATTGGTTTCCCCGGATTTTCAATCACAAGGTCAAAAAAGCTCTCCTGCTCTCTTATTGAGACGGTGATTGCCTGTCCCTCTGGGGTATAACGCAGGGCGTTGGATAACAGATTATTGATCGCTCTTCTGAACATTTGTGGATCTCCCTCAACCAGGCAGGGCATCCCGTTAAATTTGAGCATAATATTGCGTTCTTCGGCCCAGGCTTCGAAAAACTCGAAGACTTTCATGACTTCTGCTCTGAGGTCAAACCGAACCCTGTCAGGTATCAGCTGATTATTGTCCGCCTGTGCCAGGAACAGCATGTCGCTGACCATTTTGGTCATCCGGTTATACTCTTCAAGGCTGGAATAGAGGACATCCTCAAGTTCCTTCTGCGTTCGATCCTGACTCAGAGCGATTTCAGTCTGCGTCACCAGATTGGTGATGGGTGTTCTGATCTCGTGCGCGATATCGGCAGAGAAATTAGCCTGGCGGGTAAAAACATCCTCAATCTTTCCAATCATATGATTGAACGAGATAACCAGCTGCTCCAGCTCAATGGGAACGCGTGTCGGTTCCAGCCGCGCATCAAGATTCTCGGAGGTGATGTTTTTAATGGCATTGCTGACATTACGAAGGGGCAGGTGCCCCTGACGGACAGCAATGCGAATGATCAGAACAATCAGCAGGCTTATCACGACGGCAATCGCAATCAGATTTTTTTTCAGCGCATCGAGGTAATGGAGATGGAAATTAATGGAGAGGCCAGTCAGCATGACATAGTTCTGCTGTTTGCCCTGAAATGTCGCCTGGCCAGAGGAGGCGATAATCCGGTACGTTTCCATCTTCATTCCGGACCCGGTATCCATCGCTCTCGCAGTATCCTCCACCGTCCAGAGAAAGACATCCCGTGCGCGGCTGTGCTCGCTAAAATCGGCTGAATTCACGGCCGGGCGTAGTGCTGCCCCCTGCGCAGAGCTGTACAGCACCTCACCCCGGGGATTGAGGAGCAAAAGGGCAACGTTGCGGTAGCTGGCGATCGATTCCTTTATTTTGCTTACTTTTTTTTCATCCGGATCTGCCGGGGACTGGAGTATACGGCTCAGTGTGGTGCTGATTTGTTGCAGATCGCTGACATCCTGCTCGGCAAAATGCTTTTCAACAGAATGCAGCATAAACCAGGTGAAGGCGATAAACGCCAGTATTGTGGACAGGCTGATAAAAAAGGTCAGCCGCAGAGCGAGTGAGAAAGGTCGTCTGGACGGTTTGCTATGCATCCGGGATCTCCAGCATGTAGCCCACGCCCCGCACTGTCTGGATCAGTTTTGTCCCGTAATCGTTGTCTATTTTAGCGCGGAGTCGCTTTACTGCGACATCAATCGCGTTAGTGTCGCTGTCAAAATTCATGTCCCAGACCTGAGAGGCAATCAGGGAGCGGGGAAGAACTTCTCCCTGATGGCGAATGAAGAATTCCAGCAGGCTGAACTCTTTACTGGTGAGCACAATGCGGTTCCCGGCGCGGCTGACTTTTCTGGATACGAGATCAACCGAGAGGTCAGCCACTTTAAGCTGGCTTTCCGTGATCATCGTGTTTCCCCGCCTGAGGAGGGTTCTTACCCGGGCGAGCAGTTCAGCAAACGCAAAGGGCTTCACCAGATAATCGTCCGCACCCAGCTCAAGTCCTTTGACCCTGTGTTCAATCGTGCCAAGGGCCGTCAGCAGTAATACCGGCATCCCCTTTCCGGCACTGCGCAGCATACGGATGATATCCCAGCCGTTTACATCAGGCAGCATGATATCCAGGATGGCTAAATCATACTCGGCTGTCATGGCAAGATGATATCCGGTCAGACCATTATCAGCGTGATCCACGACGAACCCCGCCTCTGTCAGCCCCTTGCTGAGATATTCACCTGTTTTAATTTCGTCTTCAACGATTAATATTTTCATCATGCTCCCCGGCTGGCTGCTAATGTCATTTTATTGCGCCCACGATCGTTATCAACGGATTACAGCAAAAATGACAACATTGTCATTATCCTGTCACCCGGCAAACAGAGAGCGTTCGGTAAAGTATCCCTATCAATACTCTGGACTTCGTTTGAACCATTTACCAGGTCTGCCTGTACGAGAAGCGTTATGTTCAAATTAAAATTACTCAGCATCAGTACCATATTCATCCTGGCTGGTTGTGTTTCTCTGGCACCTGAATATCAGCGTCCGCCAGCTCCGGTTCCCCAGCAGTTTTCATTGTCTAAAAACAGTCTGACGCCTGCGGTAAACAGCTATCAGGATACGGGCTGGCGAAACTTTTTTGTCGATCCCCAGGTCAGCAGGCTGATCGGTGAAGCCCTGAATAATAACCGTGATTTGAGAATGGCTGCCCTGAAGGTTGAAGAGGCCCGGGCCCAGTTCAACGTCACGGATGCAGATCGTTATCCCCAACTGAATGCCTCATCCGGGATCACATACAACGGTGGTCTGAAAGGTGACAAGCCGACCACACAGGAGTACGACGCGGGTCTGGAGCTCAGCTATGAGCTCGATTTTTTTGGCAAACTTAAGAACATGAGTGAGGCTGATCGCCAGAACTACTTTGCCAGCGAAGAAGCCCGTCGTGCCGTACACATCCTGCTGGTCTCCAACGTTTCACAGAGCTATTTCAGCCAGCAACTGGCGTACGAACAACTCCGTATTGCGCGGGAAACGCTGAAAAATTATCAACAGTCTTATGCATTCGTTGAGCAACAACTGGTGACCGGGAGTACGAACGTTCTGGCGCTTGAACAAGCCAGGGGGCAAATCGAAAGTACCCGCGCCGAAATAGCCAAACGAGAAGGCGATCTGGCTCAGGCAAACAATGCCCTGCAACTGGTGCTGGGAACGTACCGCGCAGTTCCGTCAGAAAAAGGGATTAAAGGTGGGGAGATCGCACCAGTAAAATTGCCACCAAATCTGTCGTCACAAATATTGCTGCAGCGTCCGGATATTATGGAAGCGGAATACCAGTTGAAAGCGGCTGATGCCAATATTGGCGCAGCGCGAGCGGCTTTTTTCCCGTCCATTACCCTGACCAGTGGTCTCTCCTCAAGCAGTACGGAGCTGTCCAGCCTCTTTACGTCAGGAAGTGGAATGTGGAATTTTATTCCTAAAATTGAAATTCCTATATTTAATGCTGGCAGGAACAAAGCCAATCTGAAGCTGGCTGAAATTCGCCAGCAACAGTCCGTGGTTAATTACGAACAAAAAATTCAGTCAGCCTTTAAGGATGTTTCCGACACGCTTGCGCTGCGCGACAGCCTTAGCCAGCAACTTGAGTCACAGCAGCGTTATCTTGATTCACTTCAGATAACTCTACAGCGTGCCAGAGGATTGTATGCAAGTGGTGCTGTCAGTTACATCGAAGTGCTGGATGCAGAACGTTCCCTCTTCGCGACGCAGCAAACCATTCTCGATCTTACCTATTCCCGACAGGTTAACGAAATTAATCTGTTTACCGCGCTGGGTGGCGGTTGGGTAGAGTAAATTTATTCAATTAATCAGGAAATTAAAATGCGTAATTCACTTAAAGCCGTTTTATTTGGTGCCTTCTCTGTCATGTTTTCTGCCGGTCTTCATGCTGAAACACATCAGCATGGCGATATGAATGCTGCCAGTGATGCTTCGGTACAGCAGGTTATCAAGGGCACCGGTATCGTTAAAGGCATTGATATGAATAGTAAAAAGATTACCATTTCGCACGAAGCAATCCCGGCGGTGGGCTGGCCTGCAATGACCATGCGCTTCACTTTTGTTAATGCAGACGACGCTATCAATGCCCTGAAAACCGGCAACCATGTCGATTTCTCGTTTATTCAGCAGGGCAATATCTCCTTACTCAAAAGCATTAACGTTACGCAATCCTGATTAACAGTCCGGAGCGAATACATCCAGTGCGCCTGAACATTCATTATGGGATTACTGTGAATGAATAATCGTGCGCATATGCCAGGTGTTTTGATTTTTCAGCGAGAAATTGTATGGCTTCTTTAAAGATAAAATATGCTGCAATAATTATCAGCAGCCTCATAGCAGGGGGGCTGATATCGGTTACTGCCTGGCAGTATTTAAACTCATCACAAAAAACAGTACCAGCAGAACAAAAGGCACCGGAGAAAAAGGTACTTTTCTGGTATGACCCTATGAAACCGGATACCAAATTTGATAAACCCGGAAAATCGCCTTTTATGGATATGGACCTTGTGCCGAAATATGCTGATGAAAGTGGCGATAAAAGCAGTGGCGGGATCCGTATCGATCCAACTCAGGTTCAGAATCTGGGATTAAAAACGCAAAAAGTCACGCGAGGAATGCTGAATTATTCTCAGACAATCCCGGCTAATGTCAGTTACAACGAATATCAGTTTGTCATTGTGCAGGCGCGTTCTGACGGTTTCGTCGAAAAAGTGTATCCCCTGACGATTGGCGATCATGTGAAGAAAGGCACTCCGCTTATCGATATCACCATTCCTGAATGGGTTGAGGCACAAAGTGAGTTTCTGCTGTTATCCGGTACAGGCGGTACGCCAACCCAGATAAAAGGGGTTCTGGAGCGACTTCGTCTGGCTGGTATGCCGGAAGAGGATATTCAAAGGCTGCGTTCAACCCGCACAATCCAGACCCGTTTTACCATTAAAGCACCTATTGATGGTGTCATTACTGCATTTGACCTGCGCACCGGCATGAATATTTCCAAAGATAAGGTGGTGGCTCAGATTCAGGGGATGGACCCGGTCTGGATCAGCGCTGCAGTGCCAGAATCTATCGCCTATCTGCTGAAAGATACGTCGCAGTTTGAAATTTCGGTACCGGCTTATCCGGATAAAACATTCCATGTCGAAAAATGGAACATTCTTCCCAGCGTGGATCAGACAACCCGCACGCTTCAGGTCCGCCTCCAGGTTACTAACAAGGATGAGTTTCTCAAGCCGGGCATGAATGCCTATCTCAAACTGAATACCCAAAGTCAGGAGATGCTGCTGATACCAAGCCAGGCCGTTATCGATACCGGCAAAGAACAGCACGTGATTACTGTTGATGATGAAGGCAAGTTTGTGCCGAAACAGATCCACGTTCTGCATGAATCACAGCAACAGTCCGGCATTGGCTCCGGTCTTAATGAAGGCGATACCGTGGTGGTCAGTGGCCTGTTCCTCATTGACTCCGAAGCCAATATTACGGGCGCGCTGGAACGTATGCGCCACCCTGAAAAAACAGAAAACAGTATGCCAGCAATGTCTGAGCAGCCTGTAAATATGCATTCAGGGCACTGAGGAGACGACGATGATTGAATGGATTATCCGGCGCTCTGTCGCCAACCGTTTCCTGGTCATGATGGGCGCACTGTTTCTCAGCATCTGGGGCACATGGACGATAATTAACACGCCGGTCGATGCGCTGCCTGACCTGTCAGATGTGCAGGTCATTATTAAAACCAGCTATCCCGGACAGGCTCCGCAGATTGTAGAAAACCAGGTCACCTATCCGCTTACCACCACCATGCTGTCCGTACCTGGCGCAAAAACCGTGCGTGGCTTTTCACAGTTCGGTGATTCGTATGTGTATGTCATTTTTGAAGACGGGACCGATCTGTACTGGGCCCGTTCGCGCGTGCTGGAATACCTGAATCAGGTTCAGGGCAAACTGCCTGCGGGTGTGAGCTCTGAAATCGGTCCGGACGCCACGGGAGTGGGCTGGATATTTGAATATGCCCTGGTCGATCGCAGCGGAAAACACGACCTTTCAGAACTGCGTTCTTTGCAGGACTGGTTTCTGAAATTTGAACTGAAGACCATCCCGAACGTGGCTGAGGTAGCCTCGGTTGGTGGCGTGGTGAAGCAGTACCAGATTCAGGTCAATCCGGTAAAACTGTCCCAGTATGGGATCAGCCTGCCCGAAGTGAAACAGGCTCTTGAATCGTCTAACCAGGAGGCCGGTGGTTCATCCGTTGAAATGGCCGAAGCGGAGTATATGGTCCGTGCCAGCGGTTATCTTCAGAGCATTGATGATTTTAATAACATCGTCCTGAAAACAGGTGAGAACGGCGTGCCGGTTTATCTGCGGGATGTTGCCCGCGTGCAGACCGGGCCCGAAATGAGGCGTGGTATTGCCGAGCTGAACGGCCAGGGAGAAGTCGCTGGCGGCGTGGTGATCCTGCGGTCGGGTAAAAATGCGCGCGACGTTATCACGGCAGTGAGGGATAAACTGGAGACGCTGAAGGCCAGCCTGCCGGAAGGCGTTGAAATCGTGACCACCTACGATCGCAGCCAGTTAATCGACCGGGCGATTGATAACCTCAGTTCCAAACTTCTGGAAGAGTTTATCGTGGTGGCCATCGTCTGTGCTCTGTTCCTGTGGCACGTACGTTCTGCCCTGGTGGCGATTATCTCTCTGCCGCTTGGCCTGTGTATCGCCTTTATCGTCATGCACTTCCAGGGACTGAACGCCAATATCATGTCGCTGGGAGGGATAGCGATTGCCGTCGGTGCGATGGTGGATGCCGCCATTGTGATGATTGAAAATGCGCACAAACGGCTTGAGGAGTGGGATCATCAGCATCCGGGTGAGCAGATTGACAACACCACCCGCTGGAAGGTGATTACCGACGCCTCCGTGGAAGTGGGACCCGCGTTGTTCATTAGCCTGCTGATCATCACCCTGTCCTTTATTCCTATCTTTACCCTGGAAGGGCAGGAAGGTCGTCTGTTTGGCCCGCTGGCATTCACGAAAACGTACTCCATGGCGGGAGCGGCCGCACTGGCCATCATCGTCATTCCTATTCTGATGGGATTCTGGATCCGGGGGAAAATTCCTGCAGAGACCAGTAACCCCCTGAACCGGGTGCTGATCAAAGCGTATCATCCTTTGCTGCTGCGGGTCCTCCACTGGCCAAAAACAACCCTGCTGGTTGCGGCCTTGTCCATTTTCACGGTTATCTGGCCACTGAGTCAGGTGGGCGGTGAATTTCTGCCGAAGATTAACGAGGGCGATCTGCTGTATATGCCGTCGACCTTGCCTGGCGTCTCTCCGGCAGAAGCTGCAGCGCTCCTGCAGACAACAGACAAGTTAATCAAAAGCGTTCCTGAAGTGGCTTCTGTATTTGGCAAGACCGGTAAAGCAGAGACCGCAACGGATTCCGCGCCGCTCGAAATGGTGGAAACCACGATCCAGCTCAAACCTGAGGATCAGTGGCGTCCCGGCATGACAATTGACAAGATTATTGATGAACTCGACAGGACAGTCCGTTTACCGGGTCTGGCAAACCTCTGGGTGCCGCCTATCCGTAACCGTATTGATATGCTCTCAACCGGGATCAAAAGCCCGATAGGTATCAAAGTGTCCGGGACTGTTCTGTCCGATATCGACGCGACGGCGCAGAGTATCGAGGCGGTAGCCAAAACCGTGCCTGGCGTGGTGTCTGTCCTGGCTGAGCGACTTGAGGGCGGGCGCTACATCGATATCGATATCAACCGGGAGAAAGCCTCCCGCTACGGGATGACGGTAGGTGATGTCCAGCTGTTCGTCTCTTCAGCAATCGGAGGTGCTATGGTGGGTGAGACAGTTGAAGGGGTGGCCCGGTACCCTATTAACATTCGCTACCCGCAGGATTACCGGAACAGTCCGCAGGCGCTGAAACAGATGCCGATCCTGACCCCGATGAAGCAGCAGATCACGCTGGGCGATGTCGCGGATATTAACGTCGTTTCTGGACCAACCATGCTGAAAACCGAAAATGCCCGGCCAGCCAGCTGGATTTATGTTGATGCCCGCGGCAGGGACATGGTGTCGGTGGTTAACGACATTAAGACGGCCATCAGCGAGAAAGTGAAACTGAGACCGGGAACCAGTGTGGCATTCTCCGGACAGTTTGAACTGCTTGAGCATGCCAACAAGAAACTGAAGCTGATGGTGCCGATGACGGTGATGATCATTTTCATCCTGTTGTATCTGGCATTCCGCCGGGTTGACGAAGCCCTGCTGATCCTGATGAGCCTGCCGTTCGCCCTGGTTGGCGGAATATGGTTCCTGTACTGGCAGGGCTTCCATATGTCAGTGGCGACCGGAACCGGGTTTATCGCCCTGGCCGGGGTGGCAGCAGAGTTTGGCGTGGTCATGCTGATGTATCTGCGTCATGCCATTGAAGTGCACCCGGAATTGTCCCGTAAAGAGACGTTCACACCGGAAGGTCTTGATGAAGCCCTTTATCATGGTGCCGTGCTGCGTGTCCGGCCGAAAGCCATGACCGTGGCGGTGATCATCGCGGGTCTGCTGCCGATACTCTGGGGAACCGGCGCAGGTTCAGAAGTCATGAGCCGTATTGCGGCCCCCATGATTGGCGGGATGATCACAGCTCCGCTGCTGTCCCTGTTCATTATTCCTGCCGCCTATAAACTCATCTGGCTGCGCAGACATAAAAAGAGCGTGTCATAACCCTGAAAGGACACCCCTGCGGGTGTCCTTTTGCATAAATTCACCCTGACGTCAGGGTTTACATCGATAACATACAGAGGTGAGTATGAAAAAAATAATTTTAATGGCCCTGGCTTTTGGCCTTTCACTTCCGGCAATGGCAGGTGAAAAAGTAATAGACATGTACAAGTCTGAAAACTGTGGTTGCTGTTCCCTGTGGGGCAAGGCGATGGAAAAGGACGGGTTTGAGGTACGGACCCACGTCATGAATGATCAGGCTCTGTCAGCCCTGAAAGAAAAATATGCTGTTCCTGCTGAGCTGAGAAGCTGTCATACCGCAGTTACTGGTAATTTGATCATTGAAGGTCATGTGCCTGCCACAACGATACATAAGGCAATGCAGTCTGGTTCAGGGATTTATGGCCTTGCCACCCCCGGTATGCCTGCGGGAAGCCCGGGAATGGAGATGGGGGCCCGTAAAGAGGCTTACGATGTTATCGCATTCTCTCCGGAGGGCAGTAAAAAGATCTTCCAGCGAATCGAATAGTCAGCGGAACGGCTGATAACGGGACGTCGGCAGCAGGCACTCCTGTGCCGGCGACATTCGTGGTAATCGCATCCATGACATACCCTGAAGACAGAAAATGCTTCAGGCATGCATAAGGAGAGTTACTGTGAAAAATGACAATGTAGTGCAACACAACAACCAGACTGCTTCTGAACAGACATTATCCCCGGACGAGAGCCACGTATTGCATAAGGTGAGAGATCCCGTGTGCGGGATGGCATTCCTGCCCGACAAGGCGCACAGCAGCATTCGATACCAGGACCATCAGCTTTATTTCTGCTCTGCCAGCTGTGAGAGTAAATTTACAGCCCATCCCGACCGTTATCTTACCGAAGATGCCAGTGAACATTCCCACCACCACCACGATCACCACGAAGTCAGCCCAGACCAGATAAAACAGCCTCACCATCAGGCGGAGAAAGATATTTCTGAAGGTGTGTGGACATGTCCGATGCACCCGGAGATACGCCGCAGTGGTCCCGGAAGCTGTCCTGTCTGTGGAATGGCACTGGAACCGCTCGTAGCCACGGCATCGACGGGGCCGAGTGATGAACTTCGCGACATGACAAGACGCTTCTGGCTGGGGTTGTTGCTGGCGTTTCCGGTTCTGATACTCGAAATGGGATCTCATCTGTTTCCCGCCTTGAGGAATACAGTACCGCCACAATACAACACATGGCTGCAACTGCTTCTGGCCTCTCCAGTCGTGTTGTACTGCGGCTGGCCATTCTTCGCCCGGGCCGGAATGTCGTTGCGTAACCGCTCCCTGAATATGTTTACCCTTGTTGCAATGGGGACCGGCGTAGCCTGGGTTTACAGCGTCATTGCAACCGTCTTCCCCTCCTGGTTTCCTGCATCGTTCAGAAACATGGATGGCCTGGTGGCCGTTTATTTTGAAGCCGCAGCAGTAATTACGGTGCTTGTTCTGCTGGGACAGGTTCTTGAACTGCGGGCACGGGAACAAACCTCAGGTGCCATTACTGCGCTTCTGAACCTTGCCCCCAAAACAGCCAGGCGGCTGGATCATGACGGTCATGAAACGGATATTAATGCAGAAGATGTCCTGCCTGGCGATAAGCTCCGCATCAGACCTGGAGAGAGTATTCCGGTCGACGGTATCGTGGTCGAAGGCAAAACAACTGTTGATGAATCGATGGTGACCGGGGAGTCTATGCCGGTTACCAAAAAAGAGGGTGAACCTGTCATTGGGGGGACGATTAATCAGACAGGTAGTCTTATCATCCGAGCAGAGAAAGTCGGTGATGAAACGATGCTCTCACGAATTGTTCAGATGGTCGCTGATGCACAGCGTTCGCGAGCCCCCATCCAGAGAATGGCTGACAGCGTTTCAGGCTGGTTTGTTCCTCTGGTGATACTTATCGCGGTTGTTGCTTTCGTGATCTGGTCTGTCTGGGGGCCCGAGCCCAGGATGGCGCACGGTCTGATTGCGGCTGTGTCGGTCCTGATTATTGCCTGTCCCTGCGCGCTGGGGCTGGCCACGCCGATGTCGATAATGGTGGGGGTGGGCAAAGGAGCCCAGGCCGGGGTGTTAATCAAAAATGCCGAAGCCCTTGAGCGTCTTGAAAAAGTGGACACGCTGGTTGTCGACAAAACAGGCACGCTCACGGAAGGTTCGCCTACGGTGACAGGAATTATCAGTCTCAGTCCGGGTGGGGAAGCCTCTCTTTTGCGTGTAACGGCCGCAGTGGAAAAAGGCTCGCAGCATCCGCTGGGTATGGCAGTCGTCAGAGCAGCACAGGAAAAGGGGATCGCAATACCCGCAGTCACTCATTTCGATGCGCCGTCGGGTAAAGGTGTCACAGGCGATGTCGAAGGTCAACGGATTGTTATTGGTAATGAACTGGTTATGCAGGAAAACAGTATCGTTGTTGATAATCAAAAGGCCGTTGCGGATACGTTGCGGATGGAAGGCGCTACCGTTATCTATGTGGCCACGGACGGGGACCTTGCAGGCCTGATAGCTATTTCGGATCCCGTGAAAGCAACCACGCCGGATGCACTTAAAGCGTTGCGTCAGGCGGGGATCCGCATCGTTATGCTCACCGGGGATAACCAGCTTACCGCTGAAGCAGTCGCACGGAAACTGGGAATAGATGAGGTTGAAGCCGGGATTCTGCCGGATGGCAAAAAAGCAGTGATAACCCGACTGAAAGCGTCTGGCCATGTGGTTGCGATGGCCGGAGACGGTGTGAATGATGCCCCGGCGCTGGCAGCGGCTGACGTGGGAATAGCCATGGGAACGGGTACAGATGTGGCAATTGAAAGTGCCGGAGTCACCCTTCTCAAAGGCGACCTGATGATACTGAACAGGGCCCGTCATCTGTCAGAGATCACCATGAAAAATATCCGACAGAATCTGTTTTTTGCATTTATCTACAACGCACTTGGTGTGCCGGTGGCTGCAGGCCTGCTTTATCCTGTGTATGGAATACTGCTGTCGCCAGTTATTGCGGCGGCGGCCATGGCTCTTTCTTCCGTCAGCGTCATTGTGAATGCGTTGCGTCTGAAAAGTGTCAGGCTCGGGAAATAACACTGAGTGAAGGGTCTGTTATGAACAGAAGGAGTCCAGTATGAAAAGTACCACCTATGCGCTTATTGCTGTCGCCGCGATCGCGGCATTTGCCCTCCTGCGAGAACACTGGTCACATGTGGCAGGTTACTGGCCATATCTGTTATTGCTGGTCTGCCCGCTAATGCATCTTTTCCACGGCCACGGAGGGCATGGGGATCACCAACATCACGGAAGTGAAAACAATAAAAAAATTAATCCGGCAAACGGGGCCGCGTCGCGGTCCCGTTATCAGTCCAGGTATCGTTCGTAGTCTCTGGCATGCGCAAAGGCATGCTGTTCGAGTTTGTTATCAGCGGGTGCCGATGCCCGGAACGCCAGTGAATTAACAGGATTGTTATTGATGACCAGCTCGTAATGTAAATGAGGACCGGATGAACGTCCGCTGTTACCGGATAACGCAATAGCACCTCCCCGGGTAACTCTGGCCCCTTTAGTAACGAGTATTTTATTGAGGTGGAGATAGCGAGTTTTAACACCGGCTTTTCCCGTTACTTCAACAAAATATCCCATGGTACTGTTGTATTCGGCCCGGGTGATTTTTCCGTCGATGACGCTGACTATTTTCGTGTTCATGGGCATGGAATAATCAATGCCATTATGGGGACTCACTTTTCCCGATACCGGGTTAAGTCTTGCAGGATTGAAAGGTGAACTGAGTCTTGCTGTGGCTGGTAACGGATAATCGAGACTGCCTTTCCCGGAAGTATCGGAAAGATTATAGAACTTTTTGTCTGATATACGATACGCCGTGTAATTAAATGAGCCGGACGTAAATTTATAAGCCACTACACGTGATTTTCCCGCTTTCTTTTGCAGTACGAGTTTTAATGATTCATTTTTTTTCAAATGCCGAAGATTAAAGCGGGAAGGCAAAGAGCGCTGAAGGATAGCGATCTCGTTCGATTCCAGCCCCGAGCGGGTGGCTGAAAGGTAAGCATTTTCTTTTACGACATCGGTAGAATACATTTACTGGAATTCGCCGTTAGCATGAACACTGCGGCGTATGCTAGGGGTTTTCAGGAGGCGTGTCATCTGCCAGTTAATCGGGAGCACCGTTGATGGTCGTCATTTTTGTAACATATCTTGTTTCCCGTTTGCTCCTGAAGATCTGGGAACTGTATGACCAGCCTGACGGTGATGATTAACGGGACTGAAACAGGTTACGGCAGAGCAATATGGGGCTCATGTCCTGCTACGTAACCCGTCAGTAAAGCCCTGCTAAGCACTAACCCGCCTGCAGTTACCTGGAGGAATACAGGCCGCGAAGCTTTCTTGCCTGTGTCTGATGAGCTTCCGCACCGGCATTATTGACCTGCTCATGCACGAGGGCGGCTTTCTCTCCGGCATTCAGTTCGTTAAAAGAAGAAGAGGAGGTCTTTGAATTTGCACCACTGTCGGACAGCATTTTTTTATGTTCCTCAATCATTTTCTGATGTGCATAGGACGCGCTGTTGTTCATAAATGAATGAGCAACAATGGCCCTTTCATGTTCATTCATTTCAGAGAATGAGGGCGTGTTGTTTTTATTAACCCTGTCCGGTAAGTTTTCATGCGTCGAGGAATTCACATGACTGACGGCTGAGGCATTATTAACAAATCGATGTGCTTCATGGGCAATATCACTGGACTGAGCAAAAGCTGCCCCACAAAATAAAGCTGTAAACGCAGTGGCCGTGATTAATATATTCATGTGTAATTACCTTCTGAGGTACATAAAAGATGTCCTTATGATCATATATAAAAATAATCAACCTGTGGGGAAGATGACGTAAATGTAATACAGCTATGTACATTACACGATTGTAATGAATTTGTTTCTTAAGGTGTGCTAGATTCATTTCATTGTAAGTGGATGAACCAGTAATTTAATTTAAATCGGTTCTCGAATTCTGTCAGTAACCATACTTTAAATAAGGGAATGCGCATGCTGTTGAAAACGTCTCGACGAACTTTCCTGAAGGGGTTAACCCTCTCTGGCGTAGCCGGAAGTCTTGGCGTATGGAGTTTCAATGCGCGTTCCAGTCTGAGCCTGCCAGTTGCCGCATCCCTGCAGGGTACTCAGTTTGACCTGACCATTGGTGAAACGGCCGTCAATATCACGGGCAGTGAGCGTCAGGCCAAAACAATCAATGGAGGCCTGCCGGGGCCCGTTCTTCGCTGGAAAGAAGGTGACACCATTACCCTGAAGGTCAAAAACCGTCTTAATGAACAGACGTCCATTCACTGGCACGGCATTATTCTTCCGGCCAATATGGATGGTGTTCCGGGGCTGAGTTTTATGGGCATAGAGCCTGATGATACCTACGTTTACACCTTTAAGGTTAAGCAGAACGGGACTTACTGGTACCACAGCCATTCCGGTCTGCAGGAACAGGAGGGGGTATACGGTGCCATTATCATCGATGCCAGGGAGCCAGAACCGTTTGCTTACGATCGTGAGCATGTGGTCATGTTGTCTGACTGGACCGATGAAAATCCTCACAGCCTGCTGAAAAAATTAAAAAAACAGTCGGATTACTACAATTTCAATAAACCAACCGTTGGCTCTTTTTTCCGCGACGTGAATACCAGGGGGCTGTCAGCCACCATTGCCGATCGGAAAATGTGGGCTGAAATGAAAATGAATCCGACTGACCTCGCGGATGTCAGTGGCTACACCTACACCTATCTCATGAACGGGCAGGCCCCGCTGAAAAACTGGACCGGACTGTTCCGTCCCGGTGAAAAGATACGCTTACGGTTTATCAACGGCTCGGCAATGACCTATTTCGATATCCGTATCCCCGGGCTGAAAATGACGGTCGTGGCTGCAGATGGCCAGTATGTAAACCCGGTTACCGTTGACGAATTCAGGATTGCCGTTGCCGAAACCTATGATGTCATTGTGGAGCCTCAGGGTGAGGCCTATACCATCTTCGCACAATCCATGGACAGGACCGGTTACGCTCGAGGGACACTGGCCACGAGAGAGGGGTTAAGTGCTGCCGTTCCCCCCCTCGATCCCCGTCCTCTGTTGACCATGGAAGATATGGGTATGGGGGGAATGGGCCATGATATGGCAAGAATGGACCACAGCCAGATGGGAGGCATGGATAACAGCGGAGAGATGATGTCTATGGACGGTGCTGACCTTCCGGATAGCGGGACATCCTCCGCGCCCATGGATCACAGCAGCATGGCCGGTATGGATCATTCCCGGATGGCCGGAATGCCGGGTATGCAAAGTCATCCTGCGTCAGAAACGGATAACCCACTGGTTGATATGCAGGCGATGAGCGTCTCTCCGAAATTAAATGATCCGGGTATTGGTCTTCGAAATAACGGAAGAAAGGTTCTCACGTACGCGGATTTGAAAAGCCGCTTTGAGGATCCTGACGGACGTGAACCTGGCCGTACCATAGAACTGCATTTAACCGGCCACATGGAAAAGTTTGCCTGGTCATTTAACGGAATCAAGTTTTCAGATGCCGCACCGGTGCTGCTGAAATACGGTGAGCGGCTCAGGATCACGCTGGTCAACGATACCATGATGACTCACCCCATTCACCTGCATGGTATGTGGAGCGATCTGGAAGATGAAAACGGTAATTTCATGGTTCGTAAACACACAATAGATGTTCCCCCTGGTACAAAACGCAGTTACAGAGTGACAGCAGATGCGCTTGGCCGCTGGGCGTATCACTGCCATTTGCTCTATCACATGGAAATGGGAATGTTTCGTGAAGTCCGGGTGGAGGAATGATGCGAATGAAGAGAAATTTGAAGGCCATACCTGTTCTGGTCGCCGGTTTGTTTACCTCACAGCTTTCTATTGCGGCGGGCTCCGTCTCTGCAGATCCCCACGCCGGGCACGACATGTCTGCCATGCAGATGCCAGCAGATGAGAATTTCACTGAGATGACGTCAATGGAGCCCATTGTAACTGAGAGCAGAACGCCAATTCCGCCTGTTACCGATGCCGACCGGAAGGCTGCATTCGGCAATTTACAGGGGCATGCGATTCACGACAGTGCGATTAATTATCTGGTTCTGCTGGATCAACTGGAATGGCAACGGTCGGATAACACCAACAATTTCAGCTGGAGTGTTAACAGCTGGATTGGAGGCGACACAGATCGGATTTGGCTAAAGAGTGAAGGTGAACGAAGCAATGGGGAAACGGAGGCGGCTGAAGCGCAGTTACTCTGGGGACATGCGGTTGGCCCATGGTGGGATTTGGTTGCGGGTGTCAGGCAGGATTTCAGACCTGCTTCTGCCCGGACCTGGGCTGCTGTCGGTTTTCAGGGGCTGGCACTCTATAATTTTGAGTCTGAAATTACGGGTTTTGTCAGTAATGGCGGAAAAGCAGCCCTTCGTTTGGGAGGAGAATACGACGTTTTACTGACTAACCGGCTCATACTCCAGCCATCCTATGAGGTGAATTTCTACAGTCAGGATGATGAATCGCGGGGTCGCGGCAGGGGACTGACTGACACAGAGCTGGGGCTCCGGCTGCGCTATGAAATACGCCGTGAGTTTGCACCCTATATAGGCGTTTCCTGGAATCAACTTTACGGGAAAACATCCGATATGGCGAAAAGAGAAGGTGAGAAAGACCATCAGGTAGTATTCCTGGCGGGAGCCAGAATCTGGTTTTAACGCACTGATATAAAACACTCAACTAAACAGGTAAATAAAATGTCGATTTTAAATAAAGCCATTCTTACAGGTGGCCTCGTTATGGGCGTTGCTTTCTCTGCTATGGCCCATCCGGAATTAAAAAGCTCTGTGCCACAGGCTGATTCAGCCGTAGCGGCCCCGGAAAAGATTCAGCTTAATTTCTCGGAAAATCTGACCGTGAAATTCTCAGGTGCAAAATTAACGATGACGGGTATGAAAGGCATGTCATCACATTCTCCGATGCCGGTCGCGGCAAAAGTGGCGCCAGGCGCTGACCCTAAATCGATGGTCATTATTCCGCGAGAGCCTTTACCCGCTGGCACTTATCGTGTTGACTGGCGCGCGGTTTCTTCAGATACGCACCCTATTACCGGTAATTACACCTTTACAGTGAAGTAATATTATGAACGACCTGATTATGATTGTTATTCGTTTTCTTCTTTATCTGGATTTGATGGTAATATTTGGATTGCCATTTTTTCAGATATATGGAATAAGCGGTGTCAGACATGAAACCTATAACCTGACTAATTTCAGGTCGTTTATAACCTTTGCTGTTGTTACAGGCATCATTCTTACTGGCATTAATATGCTCCTGGTATCTAATGCCATGAGTGGAGTAACTGACCTCAGAGAATTATCCATCCATGTTATCGAGATGGTGATAGAAGAAACTGATGTGGGTATTAGCTGGATTGTCAGGCTCTGTGCCCTGTTTACCACACTCGGTGCTTTGTTCCTTTACACTAATAAGAGAGTATTGTCCTGCCTGCTGATGACGATGAGTGGGGGCGTGGCGCTGGCTACACTTGCCTGGGGAGGACACGCCGTTATGCATGACGGTCTGCATTACTATCTCCATTTACTGAGCGATCTGACCCATCTCGGCGCTGCAGGTGCCTGGACAGGTGCTCTGGTTGCATTTGCTATCCTGCTGATGCGCAGAAACGAGCATAATGCACAGAGCGTCATTGTGATATCTGACTCCCTGGCAAAATTTGCCACGGCAGGAACGGTGATTGTTGTAGCCCTGATCCTGAGTGCGCTGGTCAACTATCTGTATATTGCTGAGGGTAACTTAACTCCCTTATTCAACAGTTCCTGGGGGAGGATATTGCTTGCCAAGACGGCTCTGTTTGTTCTGATGCTTCTTCTGGCTGCAGCAAACCGGTTTCACCTGGGTCCCCGGCTTGAAGTTATGGTCAGGGAAGGGAATTATGATCGCAGCGTTGCCCTGATGCGAAACAGCATCCTGACAGAATTCGTTGTTGCGATTATCATTCTGGGCGCCGTAGCGTGGCTCGGAATGCTTGCTCCGTCTCAGGTCAGCTAGGGGACAGCCAAAGCTCATGCGTGAGATTTTTACTTTCATATCAGCGAGTTGACCATGCAGCGTATTTTAATCGTTGAAGACGAACAAAATACAGGTCGTTACCTGCAGCAGGGACTGGTTGAGGAAGGCTATCAGGCCGATCTCTTTAATAATGGCCGCGATGGTCTCGGGGCCGCGTCGAAGGGACAGTATGATTTGATAATACTGGACGTGATGCTGCCTTTCCTCGACGGGTGGCAAATCATCAGCGCACTGAGGGAGTCCGGGCACGAAGAACCGGTCCTGTTTTTAACCGCAAAGGACAACGTGCGGGACAAAGTGAAAGGACTGGAGCTTGGCGCAGATGACTACCTGATTAAGCCCTTTGATTTTACGGAGCTGGTTGCACGTGTAAGAACCCTACTGCGCCGGGCACGCTCGCAGGCCGCAACAGTCTGCACCATCGCCGATATGACCGTTGATATGGTGCGCCGGACCGTGATCCGTTCGGGGAAGAAGATCCATCTCACCGGTAAAGAATACGTTCTGCTTGAGTTGCTGCTGCAACGCACCGGAGAAGTGTTACCCAGGAGTCTTATCTCGTCCCTGGTCTGGAACATGAATTTTGACAGTGATACGAATGTGATTGATGTCGCCGTGAGACGTCTGAGAAGTAAAATTGATGATGACTTTGAGCCAAAACTGATCCATACCGTTCGCGGTGCCGGATATGTCCTGGAGATCAGAGAAGAGTGAGGTTCAAAATTTCCCTGACCACACGCCTGAGCCTGATTTTTTCTGCGGTGATGCTTACGGTATGGTGGTTATCAAGTTTTATCCTGATTAGCACCCTTAATGGCTATTTCGATAATCAGGACCGCGATTTTCTGACAGGTAAACTTCAGCTCACCGAAGAGTTTCTTAAAACAGAGACGTTCAGGAACAAAACGGATATTAAGTCATTATCAGAAAAAATAAACGATGCGATGGTGGGGCACAATGGCTTATTCATTTCTATAAAAAACATGGAAAATGAAAAAATTGTTGAACTCTATGCCAAAAATTCTGTTGTTCCAGCGGTCCTGCTTAATAAGTCGGGTGATATTCTCGACTATATGATCCAGACGGAAGAAAATAACACCGTGTACCGCAGTATCTCGCGGCGGGTTGCCGTGACGCCGGAACAGGGTAAAAGCAAACATGTCATCATTACGGTTGCCACGGATACTGGGTATCACACCCTGTTTATGGACAAACTCAGTACCTGGCTGTTCTGGTTCAATATCGGTCTGGTCTTTATTTCTGTTTTTCTGGGCTGGCTGACCACACGTATTGGTCTGAAACCGCTACGGGAAATGACCAGTCTGGCTTCCTCCATGACCGTACACAGCCTGGATCAGCGTCTAAATCCCGATCTGGCTCCGCCGGAAATCTCTGAGACCATGCAGGAGTTCAATAATATGTTTGATCGCCTGGAGGGGGCATTCCGGAAACTGTCAGATTTCTCGTCTGACATCGCGCATGAGCTGCGCACACCAGTCAGTAATCTGATGATGCAGACGCAGTTTGCACTGGCTAAGGAAAGGGATGTTTCGCATTACCGCGAAATTTTATTCGCTAACCTGGAAGAACTGAAAAGGTTGTCACGAATGACCAGTGACATGCTTTTTCTGGCACGTTCAGAGCATGGTCTGCTGCGGCTGGATAAACATGATGTGGATCTGGCAGCCGAACTGAATGAATTACGTGAGTTGTTCGAGCCCCTGGCAGACGAAACAGGAAAGACAATCACGGTTGAAGGAGAGGGCGTTGTTGCCGGAGACAGCGATATGCTCCGACGTGCTTTCAGTAACCTGCTTTCCAATGCAATCAAGTATTCTCCCGATAACACCTGTACAGCGATACACCTTGAGCGTGACAGTGACTGTGTGAACGTGATGATTACGAATACGATGTCCGGCCAGGTTCCCGCTAATCTGGAACGTTTGTTTGACCGGTTCTATCGCGCAGACTCATCAAGGTTCTACAACACGGAAGGCGCGGGGCTGGGCTTATCAATTACAAGGTCGATCATTCATGCTCACGGCGGCGAGCTGTCAGCAGAACAGCAGGGGCGTGAAATTGTGTTCAAAGTGCGCCTGTTAATGGATTAATCCCGTTGTTCAGGAGAAACCTGGAAGGTGACAAAATTGTCATCATTCAGTCACGCGATAAACAGAGGCGGTTTTTTATAATTATTCATAAATCAGGAGCAGCGTGATAACACAATCACCTGGTTCCTGGAGTGATGATTAACCCGCCCTGAGATCAACTGCTTTCTCTGTTATAAGCCATTGATTGTTTGGGTATGTAAACACCGGAGACCCAACCATGAAAAAGATTCTCGTATCATTTGTTGCCATTATGGCTGCCGCTTCATCTGCCATGGCTGCAGAGACAATGAACATGCATGACCAGGTAAATAATGCACAGGCACCTGCCCACCAGATGCAGTCATCTGCTGAAAAAAGTGCAATTCAGGGAGACAGCATGACAATGATGGATATGAGCAGTCACGATCAGGCCGCAATGTCCCATGACATGATGCAAAACAGCAATTCTGCTGCCCACCAGGACATGGCTGAAATGCATAAAAAAATGATGAAAGCTAAACCCGGAGCTACCAACGAAACAGCAAAGTCATTTTCTGAAATGAGCGAGCATGAGAAGGCCGCAGCTGTACATGAGAAGGCGAATAATGGTCAGTCTTCCGTTGTTCACCAGCAGCAGGCTGATAAGCATCGCAGTCAGATCACCCAGAATTAACCCGCAGCTCCACTTGTTAGACCCTCATTTGACGCCGAAGTCACTGGCTTACGCTCCCGTCCGGGAGCGTTTTTTTTTCCCATATATCAAACTTTAACTCTGAAGAGGTGGAAGTATCTGACCAACACTGTCACGTAACGCCAGATAACTACAAAAACACCTTTTTCCTCCTGTAAATTGCAGTTCCTGCAAGAACATCAAGGCATAATGTTGGAACAGCGTGTGATACACACTTAGCATCATGTTTTGTATGTGTTTTTTTTAAAACTTTACAACTTTAAAGTCTTTTTCAGGTTAAAGGATACAACTTTAATGTCTCTACACAGCTGAAAAGAACGGTTAATATTTATTTTTTAGCGTGATGCCTCCTTAACGGGCCCACGCTTTTTATTGCGTGCATGGTGTTTTGTCTTCTTAAAAGGGTTGTCTATGTCTGCTGCTCATCTCGGTTTCCCGACGGAAACCGTTGTTGTCTTCGTGGTGATGGCCGTTGGGGCGATGTTTATCGACCTCTTCATGCACCGTCACGATAAACCGATCTCGCTGAAAAACGCGGTCATGTGGTCCATCTTCTGGGTCATGATGGCGATGGCCTTCGCCGGATTCTTATACGTGCACCACGGCGCGGAGATGGCCAGTCTGTTCCTGACCGGCTATGCGCTGGAAGAGGTGCTCTCCGTCGACAACCTGTTTGTGATGATGGCGATCTTCGCCTGGTTCGGCGTGCCGGATAGATATCGTCACCGCGTGCTCTACTGGGGCGTGCTCGGGGCGATTGTGTTCCGCGGTATTTTTGTTGCCATCGGCACCAGCCTGCTGAGCCTGGGGCCGTATGTTGAGGTCATTTTTGCGCTGGTCGTCGGCTGGACGGCGGTGATGATGCTGAAACGCAATGAAGAGAGCGATGAAGTAGAAGATTATTCCAACCATCTGGCGTACCGCCTGGTGAAACGCTTCTACCCGGTGTGGCCAAAAATCAGCAGCCATGCGTTTATCCTGACCCAGAAAGAGGTGGATGCCGAACTGGAGAAGCCTGAAAACAAGGATGTAATGGTAGGCCGCGTGAAGAAGGCGAAGCGCTACGCGACGCCGCTGCTGCTCTGTGTTGCGGTGGTGGAGCTGTCCGACGTGATGTTCGCCTTCGATTCCGTACCCGCAATCATTGCCGTCAGCCGTGAGCCGCTGATTATCTACAGCGCAATGATGTTCGCGATCCTCGGCCTGCGTACCCTCTACTTTGTGCTGGAAGCGCTGAAGCAGTATCTGGTGCATCTGGAGAAAGCGGTGGTGTTACTGCTGTTCTTCGTGGCGTTCAAGCTTGGGCTGAATGCGACCGACCATTTCTGGCATCACGGTTATAACATCGGCGCCACGGCAAGTCTGTTTGTGGTGCTGGGGGTACTGGCGCTGGGGATTATTGCGAGCGTGATGTTCCCGGGAAAACGTGAGGCCTGATGTACCGCTTTTCTCCCTCTCCCTGTGGGAGAGGGCCGGGGTGAGGGCACCGGGCCGCACCTAACCCTTAATTGGTGAATTTCGGCGCTTGCTCGGATGATGAAAATGCCGCCAGTGCGGATCCTGCGCCGCCGCCAGCAACTCGTGGTCGCCACGCGTGTCGCCCCAGGCGCGCAGGTGATACGCGTTCAAATCCCCATACACCTTCTCCAGCCTCGCCACCTTCTGGGCACACCGGCAGTTGTGGCCGGTGATCCGCCCGGTCAGCTTGCCGTCTTTCACTTCCAGCTGCGTGCCAATCAGCTTAATGCCGAGCTTATCGGCCCACGGCTGCAATACCAGCGCCGGGGAAGCAGAGCAAATCGTCACTTCCGCACCGGAATTGACCTCGTTGGCGACGGCCAGCACACCTTCCGGGCGCATCAGCTTGTTCCAGTATTTTTCACAGAAGGCTTCCGCCTGCTGACGTAACCAGTGCTCATCCACCCCCGTCAGGAAGGTTTTGATCAACACCTCTTTCAGCTCATCTCGCGTCAGCTTGCGGCGCACACAGTGCAGCGTAGGCAGGGCCATGCGCACCAGTCGGCCAGCAAAGTAGCGCTTGCCAAAGGCAAAGCGCAGGAACGGGATAAAACTGTCGTGGTGCGTCAACGTACCATCAAAGTCAAAGACAGAGAGCACGCTGGACTTCGCCACGGCTTCGTCGGCAATCATATTGGTCATAAATACGTCTTAGCTGAAATACACATTCTGTTCACTAGTTTACCTGCTTTACCTTCATAGTCCTTATATCAGGTCGCATTTTTTCCTGAACCTGTGGCCTGACGGGTCAAACTATGTCATCCACCACGCCACCGTCAACGCGCAGCGCCGCGCCGGAAGTCGCGGAGGCCTGCATGGAACAGACATACACCACCATATTCGCCACTTCTTCTACCGTTGCGGCGCGCTGAATAACCGAGCTGGGACGATTCTCCATCACGAACGCTTTCGCCAGCTGCTCCAGCGATTTACCGGTTCTTTCGATTTCGTCTTTCATCATCGCGGCAAAACCGTCCGACATTGTCGGGCCCGGCAGTACGCTGTTCACCGTCACGCCGCTGCCTGCCACGAACTTCGCCAGACCGCGCGCCAGCGAGAGCTGGGCGGTTTTTGTCACGCCATAGTGGATCATATCCGCAGGAATATTGCAGGCCGATTCTGACGAGATAAACACTACCCGACCCCAGCCCTTTTGTACCATGCCGGGCAACAGGGCACGGGAGAGGCGCACGCCGGACATCACGTTGGTTTGCCAGTAGCGTTCCCAGGTCTCGTCGTCGGTGGAATAAAAATCCTGCTGGCCATAGATCCCGGCGTTATTAACCAGAATATCGACGTGCGTGGCGACCCTGAGCAGTTCGTCAACGCCCTCCTGCGAGCTCAGGTCGGCGATGGCGGCACGGACCTGTACGCCAGGCACCACCTGCTGTAGCGCCTGAATGCCTTTATTCACCGAGTCGACGCTGCGTCCGTTTACGATCACTTCCGCACCGCTCTCCGCCAGCCCGCGGGCGATGGCAAACCCAATACCGCCGGTGGACGCGGTCACCAGCGCTACTTTCCCCGTTAAATCGATTTTCATCGTTCACTCCTTGTCGTTTTATGGTTCAAAACTTAAAGCGTAGCAGTTGACGATGACGGCTCCTGCTTAAAAAGGCGCAACAGCGTCTCAACCTGCTCGTCCAGCGGGCTGAGGGAGCGTTTGACGATGAGGTGCAGCGGCGTGGCGCGACGTACGCCGTGGCTGAGCGGCAGCGTTTTAAGGATGCCCTGCTGGAGCGGGGTCTGAATGCGTTCTTCCGGTAACCAGCCGTACCCAACCTGATACATCACCGCTTCGATCGCGGCATCGATGGTGGAGAATGTCCACGACTCCCCGGTGGGGTGAGTGGTGGGCTGGCTGTCTGCGATCTGAATGCGCGGCCACGGCCGTAGCATCTCGTCATTAAGCGGCGTATCCAGCGAAAACAGCGGGTGCGCGTGATGCGCGACGGCAACAAAATCGATATTCATCAGCCATTCGCCCAGGCCGGTAATGTCCTGGCGGCGGGTTAAGACCATCACGTCGGCTTCATCATTGAGCGCATCTGCGCGGCTGTTTTCCAGAACCTCGGTAAGCCGCACCTGCGTTTGCGGGTACAGCTGCTGAAACTGGCGCAAAATCGCGAACAGCCGGCTACGCGGAAAAATACTGTCTACCATCAGGTCGATACGGGTTCGCATCCCGCTGCGCAGGGTCGCAGCGCGCGTTTCAACATAGGCGAAGGCTTTCAGCAGCGGTTTAACCTGATTCAGCAACAGCTCACCCGCCGGGGTTAGCACGGCACGCCGTCCCTCTGTCATCAGGAGCGCCACGCCCAGCCGCTCCTGCAAAAGCGACAGGTTATAGCTGACCGAGGACTGGCTGCGGTAGGTCTCTTCCGCCGCCTTAGCGAAGCTGCCAGCCTCGATGACTCTCTCCAGCAAGGCCCACTGTTCGAGCGTCGTCTTGTGCATAATTAATCTAAATTTTGGATGAATTTGATTCAAACATAGCGTTATTCATTCATTTTTTGAAGGGGTACGATCGTCTCATCAAAACAAAGGAGACAGCGTATGAGCACCTTCGATAAACATGATTTAAGCGGCTTCGTCGGCAAACATCTTGTATATACCTACGATAATGGCTGGAATTACGAAATTTACGTTAAAAACGAAAACACCCTGGACTACCGTATTCACAGTGGTCTGGTTGGCAACCGTTGGGTGAAAGATCAGCAGGCCTACATCGTCCGTGTTGGGGAGAGCATCTATAAAATTTCCTGGACGGAGCCAACCGGTACTGACGTGAGCTTGATCGTGAACCTGGGCGACCGCCTGTTCCACGGCACCATCTTCTTCCCGCGCTGGGTCATGAATAATCCGGAAAAAACCGTCTGCTTCCAGAACGATCACATTCCGCTGATGAATAGCTACCGTGATGCCGGACCAGCGTATCCAACCGAAGTGATTGATGAATTTGCCACCATCACCTTCGTGCGTGACTGCGGTGCGAATGACGATAGCGTGATCAATTGCGCGGCCAGCGAGCTGCCTGCAAACTTCCCGGAAAATTTAAAATAAGATCGAGAACAACGTGAACGGGACATCGGCCATGTTGGTTTTAACCGGCATGGCCGTTTTTTATGCCGCAGGAATACCGGAGTAAGTAACCGCTTCCGCCGTTAAGGTGAAAGGCGTAGGGGTACAGACCGCCAGGCTCAGCGAGCCGAAGCGTAGCTGACTGACCGGGAGCGACTGGGCGGTGCTGTCAATGCTGACTATCTGCCACGCGCTGCCGCCACGCTGTTTGACGATTGCCTCTTTGCGTGTCCAGATGCGCCAGAATGCGGAAAGCTGCTCTTCCGGCGCTTCACGTTCCAGCTCGTCATGTTCGGTGAGGCTGAAAACGGCATTTGCCAGCGCCTGCCAGTTCTCCCGCGGGCGGATCACTTCGATATCGCAGCCCACTTCACCTTCATCGCTCATCAGCAGGGCAATATCGTCCCCGCTGTGGCTCAGGTTAAACCACAGCGGATGGCCGTTAGCGAAGGCCGGTTTTCCCTGCTCGCCGTAAATTATCTCGGGAAGGGGCGAGGGGGATAAGGTTCTGGCGAGCAGCGTCCGGCCTGCAAGCCAGGAAGCGTGTCGTGCACCCTGAGGTGCCATGTCTGCGAGCGTTGACGCCAGCGGGTCCGCGCTAAGGGTGGAGATCTTTCCCAGTACAAACTGGTACATAGTTACGCCCAGCGTTTAATGATTATCGAGGTATTGATGCCGCCAAAGGCAAAGTTATTGCTCTGAATAAATTCGCAATCAATCGGGCGGGTTTCCCCCATAATATAATCTAAAGCGCCGCATTGCTCATCCGGTTGTCTTAAATTGAGCGTCGGCGTGAACCAGCCCTCCCGCATCATGTGCAGACTCAGCAAGGCTTCCAGCGCGCCGCAGGCACCCAGGGTATGACCGAAATAACTCTTTAAGGATGAGATGGGCACGCTGTCGCCGAAAATGGCGGCGGTCGCCTGACTCTCGGCGATATCCCCGCGATCGGTTGCCGTGCCGTGGGCAGAAATGTAGCCAATGTCCTGAGGGCCAAGACCCGCCATCGCCAGCGACTGCTCCATACACACCTGCATGGTTTCACGCTGGGGCTGGGTGATGTGCGCCGCATCGCAGTTGGTGGCAAAGCCCACGATCTCGCCATAAATTGTCGCTCCGCGCGCTCTGGCGTGATCCAGCGCTTCCAGCACCAGCGTACCCGCCCCTTCGCCAATCACCAGGCCATCGCGCTGAACGTCAAACGGCGACGGCGTGGTTTTTGGCGCGTCGTTACGCTGGCTGGTGGCAAACAGGGTATCGAAAACCGCCGCTTCCGACGGGCACAGCTCTTCCGCGCCGCCTGCCACCATCACCGTCTGGTAGCCGTGACGAATCGCTTCCCAGGCGTAGCCAATCGCCTGGCTGCCAGAGGTACAGGCGCTCGAGGTGGGGATCACCCGTCCGCGCAGGCCAAAGAACAGCCCGGTATTCACCGCCGTGGTGTGCGGCATCATCTGCACATAGGTGGTGCCGGTGATGTTGTGGGTGTGCTTTTCGGTGAGCATGGAGGCAAACTCGCTGACCGGCCCGGTGCTGCCGGTCGACGAGCCGTAGGCGATGCCGGTCTGACCGTTGGTCAGCACCGCGTCGTCGATCAGTCCCGCCTGCTCCAGCGCCAGCTCGGTGGCGCGGGTAGAGAGCAGCGACACGCGGCCCATGGCGCGAATGCGCTTACGGGTATAGTGAGCGGGGAGAGTGAAGTCTTCAATCGGCGCGGCGAGCAGGGTTTGCAGGCCGTCATACGCCTGCCACTCCGTCATGGTACGCACCGCATTTTCATACTCGCGCAGACGGCGCGAGATGGTCGGCCAGTCCTCGCCGAACGCGGTGACGCCGCCCATGCCCGTAATCACTACCCGGCGGGTCATAGCATGCCTCCGTTAATCGAAATCACCTGACGCGTCACATAGCCTGCCTTATCCGACATCAGGTAACTCGCCAGCCCCGCGACCTCCTCGGCCTGGCCCATACGCTGCATCGGGATCATCGACATCGCCGCGTGCAGTGCGGCTTCGTCCATTTCGATCATGCCGGTATCGATCAGCCCTGGCGCGATGCAGTTGACGGTGATTTTGCGTTTTGCCAGCTCGGTGGCGAGCGCTTTGGTGGCGCCGATGATCCCGGCTTTCGCCGCGCTGTAGTTCACCTGCCCACGGTTGCCCATAATGCCTGACACCGACGACAGGGTGATGATCCGCCCGCCCTTGCGGGTGCCGATCATCGGCATAATGCAGGGATGAATGACGTTATAAAAACTGTCGAGATTGGTGTGGATCACGCTGTCCCAGTCATCGTCGCTGAGCGCAGGAAATGCGCCGTCGCGGGTAATACCGGCGTTACTGACCACGCCATACCACGCGCCGTGGTCAGCGATCTCCTGTTCCAGCACCGTGCGGCACTGCTCGCGGTTGCCCACGTCGAAGGTGAGTAAACGGCCCGCGCCGCCTGCCTGGACAATCGCTTCCAGCGTCTCCTGCGCGCCCGCTTCATCACGATGGTAATGCACGCCGACGGTGAAACCGTCCGCCGCAAGCTGAAGGGCGATAGCGCGGCCAATGCCTTTGCTGGCGCCAGTGACCAGTACGGATCTCATGATGGTGTTCCCTGGTTGAAAAGTGTGGTTAATTCTTCCTCGCTCGGCTGGAAGGTGTTCACGCGTCCCGTGGCGAGGGGGACACTATCCGCATGAATGGTGCACTCGAAGCTGCCAAAGCGTTCATCCTGCATCAGACGTTCGATGGTGATGGTCAGCGTGCTGCCTGCGGCAAAATGCCCTGCGTCGCACACCAGCTCGCGCGCGCCCAGCACCATGCCCAGCGCACAGTGCGGCAGCCCTTTTTGCATCCGGTGCCATTCAGACCAGACGCCCACGGTCTGGGCCATCAGCTCCAGCGCAAACCAGCCAGGCAGGTTGCCGTCCGCGTCCAGGAACGGGGCCAGAACGCCCCGTTCGTTCACCGTCACGCTGCAAACGGCGCGGTCATCGGTGACGCTTTCCACGCTCTCAAGCAGCAGCATCGGCGTGTCGTGAGGAAGATAATCCCCGGGAGGTAAGTAGTGCATCATACTCTCCCCAGCAGAAGGCTGGCGTTGTTGCCGCCAAACGCGAAGGAGTTTGACAGGATCACCGGTTTATTCAGCGGTGCGCTCTGGTGCAGTAGGCCGAAGGCGGGCAGGGTGTCGTCCGGCGCGTAGCGGGAAAAATCCTGCGGCGGCAGCGGCATGCTTCGGGTCAGGATCAGCCAGCTCAGGGCGGCCTCGGTGATCCCCGCGGCGCCCAGCGTGTGGCCGGTAAGATGTTTCGTGGAGCTGCACGGCACGCGGTCGCCAAAGAGATCGTGGATCACCTGCGCCTCAATGCGATCGTTCAGCGGCGTGGCGGTGCCGTGCAGGTTGACATAGCCGACGTCCGCCGCCGTTATGCCCGCCTCGTTCAGCGCCTGGTTGATGGCGCGGATCGCCCCTTCGCCCTGCGGATGTGGGGCGGAAATATGGTACGCATCGCTGGATTCCCCCGCGCCCAGGAGCGCAACCTCGCCCGGCTCGCGGGTCAGCACCATCAGTGCCGCCGCTTCGCCAATGGTGATCCCCCGACGGTTGCGGCCAAACGGTTCGCACAGGGTCGGGGAGAAGGACTCCAGGCTGTTGAAGCCGTTGACCGGCATGCGGCTCAGGCTGTCGGCCCCGCCGACGATGGCGACGTCCACCAGCCCGGCGTCGATCAGGCGACGACCGCTGATGATCGCCCGCGCGCTGGAGGAGCAGGCGGTCGAAATGGTATACGCCGGGCCGTCCAGCGCAAGCCAGCTGGCGAGAAAGCGCGACGGATCGCCCAGCTCCTGCTGCGGATATTGCCACTGCGGGCTGCGCTCGCCGTTCTGCGCGCGGCGCACGTACTCATCACCCTCGTCCAGTCCGGAGGTGCTGGTGCCCAGCACAACCGCCACGCGGTCTCGCCCCACGCGCGCAATGGCCGCATCGACGGCGGGCCAGATTTGCGCAAGCGCCGCCAGCAGCAGCTGGTTGTTGCGGCTGCGATGGGCGGAAAAAGACTCGGGGACAGGGGGAAGTTCACCCTCCACGCCTCCCAGCACGGCCTCGGGTAAGCCCTGTAGCCAGCCCGCACGCTGGCGCATCCCGGGGGCCACGCCAGCGATCAGGTTCGCCGCTATTTCATCAGCCGAGTTGCCGAGCGCGTTGACCATGCCAACGGCAGAAAGGTAAATCATCTCAGTCACCCAGATATTGAATGGTGATGTGGTAGTGAAAAGCGTGCTGCACAATGCTAATCGGTTCGCGCCTGCCGTTACGGTTCAGGTAGACAATTTCCGTGACCAGTTTGCCATCGGGGTTGCGCAGTTCGCGTCTGGTGTCAGTATCGTTCAGCGTCCAGCCTTTCGGCAACTGCGGCTGCCAGGCGCTGAGCGGCCAGTGGCTCAGCATCACGTCGGCCAGCACCTGGCTGGCGGGCGGCAGCAGCGGCATCACAACCGACTGCTCGGTGTGGATCCCGGTGTCGTCGTAGGTGGCGAGGAACAGGCGGATCCCGACGTAAGAGAGGCCGGCAAGCGTCACTTTATTTCCGTCGGCGTTCAGCATCACCAGCAGCGACTGGGTCTGGCCTTTAAAACTGCCGGTAAGCAACTGCTGCGCGCGGATGGCAGGCGTGATGCCCGGCGGGGGTAGCGTGACGCGGGTGCCGGGCTGGAGCCAGGCCTGAGGGCGCGCGTCATCGCGGTTCGTCGTATGGCTACACCCCGCCAGCAACAGGGCCATCATCACTGCCGCCAGGCGAATGAAACGGGTCATGGTAAGTTCTCTTTGTTAGACGGCATCGCCAGCGGGGCGAGCAGGAACGCGGTGAAGATACCGCTCACCAGCACAGTGCCAAAGCTGCTGATGGCCTGAGTGGTGCTGAATACCAGCATCCCCAGCGTCAGCAGGGTGGTCATCATGGCGAGGGTAATCGCCAGCATGGAGGTCAGCGGCGTGCCGCGCGGGTTGCTGAAAAACAGCGTGTAGTTGATGCCAATGCCGAGGACCAGCACCAGCGCCAGCAGGGAAAACAGGTTCACCGGATGGCCCGTCACGGCCAGCGCCGCCAGCCCGCCGCCCAGCGACAGCACGGACGGCACCAGCGCCACCAGCCCTTTTCGCCAGCCGAGGCGTAGCATCGCGCCGCAGGCAATCACCGCCAGCGCCACGCCCAGCAGCCCCGACAGCAGCGAGCGGTAGAGCGCAAACAGGCTGTCGAAGCTGGCCTTACGGTCAACCCAGACGACCCCGGGATGGCGGGTGGCCAGCTCACCGAGCGCGGCGCTGTTTCTGACGCCATCGACCGGGACCAGCACACCGCTTTTGCCGTCCGGCAACGTCAGCCACAGCAAACGCCAGCCCTCGCTGGCCGGGCTGGCGAGCCACGCTTCCACGCTAACAGGCATGGCGTTCAGATTCGGGGCGACGGCGTTCAGCCCCGTGCTTTGCAGCATTTTCGTCACCGTCGGCGCGGCGTTACGCAGAAGTTGCAGATCGCTGTTCTGCCGCGCCAGCGAGTTCAGCGGCAGGGTACGCCAGCGGGTTAATTCACCGGCTTTTTGCGCCTGCGCCAGCGCCGGGGTAAACGCCTCCAGCCGCTCCAGCGTTTCCTGAGCCGACGCGCCGTACACCAAGAACCATTTCTGATCGACATTTTGCCCGGTCAGGGCGGTGATGGTTTTTTCCTGCGCCAGAATGTCCTGCGGCAGCGCCTGAAGCCGGGCGATATCGTCATCCACCCGCAGGCTGGCGATCCCGATGGCGGAGAGCAGCGCCAGCGCGACCGGCAGCCCGACGGAGAGGGTTTTGCTGTCGCGCCAGGCGTTCAGCCAGCGCTGCATCATCCCTCTCAGGGGGATCGGGCGGACCGGCATGCCCCGGCACAACCACGGATGCCAGAACATTACCGTCAGGCACGAGGCGCTCAGACCTGCGGCGGCGAACACCGCCATCTGACGAATGCCGGGGAAGGGGGCCAGCATCATGAAGAGATACGCCACGACGGTGGTCAGCAGCGCCAGCAGCAGCGCGTTACGCACTTTTGCCAGGCTTTGCCAGGGCGAGTGTTCCGCGCCGTGCACCATCCGCTCCGTGAGGTAGTAAATCGTATAGTCCGCCGAGATGCCGATAATGCTCATGCTCATCACCAGCGTCATCAGGTGCAGCTCACCGAACAGCAGGAGCGTCACGACCGTCCCCGCCAGCGCGCCGATGGCAATGGAGAGCAGGCTCAGCAGCAGCGGACGCACGGAGCGAAACACCGACACAATCAGCAGGATCACCCCGAGCACCGTGGCGACGCCAAGCGTGGAAATATCGTTTTTAGCCTGCTGGCTGGCGTAATCGCTGTAGAACACCGTCCCGCGCGAGAGCAGCTGCGCCTGTGGATACTGGCTTTTCAGCGTCTGCTGCAACGCGTTGAGGGTGGTCACCAGCTGGTGGGTTTGCTGCATGTCAAACGACGAGCCCGCCAGCTCGCCGTGTAGCAGATACCAATAGTTCCCGGCCGCATCCTTTGTCACCAGCCAGCCGTCCATCAGCTGCATCTTCTGGCTGTTCTTCGCCAGCGCGAGCTGCGCGCCGCGCATCAGCATCAGCGGATCGTTTTGCAGCTCCTTGCCGCTCACGCCGGAAAAGGCGGAGTAGAGCTGGGACAGGATCCACTGAGCCTGCGCTTCACCGCCGTTTTGCAGGCGGGCGCGGGTGGCCGGATCGACCAGACCATTGCGGTGCTGCCAGAAGAAATCTCCCCAGGCCTGTTGCCCGGCGGCATCCAGCGGACCTTTTACGACACTCAGCGCCTGGCTGCGTTGCAGCAGGGTTAACCACTGCTGCGCCACGCGCGGGTCCGGCTGTTTGCCGGGGCTGACCAGCCAGATGAGCTGGCGGTCGAGGCGCTGCATAAATCCGTCGTTAAGAGCGGGAGGGATCGCGCCGAGCGTCTGTTTCGGCAGCATGGCGAGCACGCTGCTGTTCAGCCGCGCGCCAGGCAGCAGCGACAGCAGCACGCCCAGCAGGATCAGGCATACCGCGGCCCACAGCAGCGCCGGGCGCAGGGCGTTACGGTGCGGCAAAGCGCTGGCGTTCTGCATCAGTCAGGCGGGCGGGCGTCAGTTGGTGGCGGGAGAGGGCGATATCCGTCGTGTCGCCCTGCTTATCGTTCAGGCGAATGGATTCCAGATAGATCGCGCCCTTCAAATCAAGGGTGGAGAAAATCTTGTCCAGCGGCGTGGTGACGGGCGTCAGCACCAGCGACCAGCGGCCTTCGCCCAGGTCTTTGAAATCGACGCGGAAGTTCTCTTCCAGTACCTTGCGGTCGGCCTGGAACAGCGCCCGCAGCAGATGGTTGAACTGAAACATCTGCGGGTTAGTGTCGGCGGTAATGGTCTGCGGCGACTGACCGTTGAAGATCTGCACCATCCGTTTGTCATCCAGCAGCAGCGTCATCGGGAATGGCGCTTTTTGATCCCATAGCAGGCCATTGTCACGGGCGATTAGCATCTCCCCCTGCGAGCGCAGGGGCTGAGGCATATCCTTGATCGTGCGGGTCTGTTCGAAGTGTGCGCGCACTACCGGTTGCTCCGCAAACCGCTGTTGCAGTTCATCCAGCGTGACCGCGTTCACCAGCGGGCTTACCAGCAGCGCGAGTAGCGTTATCCATTTCATGGCGCGATCCCCATGCGTTCGAACAGAATGGCCGGGCTGACAAAGCACATCTCCCGGCTTGCTTCTTCCACCGCCACCTGAATGGTGTAGCCGGTGGTGGTGCGTTTCCCGGTTTGCGCGTCGAAGATTTGATAGGCGATGCGCAGACGGTTTTCAACCTCTTCAATGTGGGCGCGGATGCGAATGCGCTGCTCGAAGGTCACCGCGTCGCGGTATTTCACCCGGGTATCCACCACCGGCCAGACGTAGCCGGACGCTTTCATCTGGCGATAGCCGTAATCAAACTGGTTGAGCAGCGCTTCGCGGGCAATCTCAAAGTAGCGGAAGTAGTTGCCGTGCCACACCACGCCCATCATATCGACGTCGTGGAACGGAACGGTGATTTCAACTTCAGCCGTAAAGCGGGGATCGGTCAGCACCCTTTACTCCTTCTCGTTGATCTCTGGCAGCTGCCAGAAATCGAAAAAATTAAACCAGTCGAGCGGCGACAAGAGCGCGTAATGCTCCAGCCGCTCCGCATAGCGGTCGACGGTCTGCTGTAGCGCCTGCTGGCGTTCGCCGCGCGGCAGCAGCAGCGGGTCGGCAAACGGCTCGCAGTGCAGGGTCAGCTTTCCCTGCTGACAGAGGGCAAAAATCAGCACCACCGGGCAGCGCAAAATGGACGCCAGGATAAACGGCCCCTGCGGGAACGGCGCGGGCTGGCCCATAAATTCGCTCCATATCACCCGCCAGCTACCGCCGCGCTGCGGGGTGACGGCAATGCGATCGCCCACGATCGCCACCCATTCGCCGCGATCCAGCTTCTCTTTGATGAGGATGGCGGTCTCCGGGCCAATGTCGGTGACCGGCATCAGGTGAATGCCCGCCTGCGGCGCCATCTCCTCCATCACCTGCTTAAAACGTCTGGCGTTGTCGCTAAAGACCAGCGCGTTGATGGTTTTCGCCCCTTCGCGCTGGGCCAGCGCCCGGCAGGCTTCCACATCGCCAAGATGCGACGCGAGCAGCAGTTTGCCCTGAGGATCGTCGAGCCCCAGCGCCTCCTGCGCGCCTGGCGCAAAGACCAGATCGCGATGGAGTTTCATTTCGCCGCGCCAGCTGGCCACTTTGTTCAGCATGGCATGACCGAAGCGCAGGAAGTGGGAAAAACTGTTAAGCCGCGCGGGTTGCGGCATTTGCCGCTGTGCCATCACCGTTTTAACCCGCGCCAGCCACTGCTGCGACGCCTGACGCGCAGCGCGGGCGGTTAGCCAGTAGACGGCCGTAACCGGCCATAGCAGGGCGGTAAACGCCTTACGCCCCAGCAGTTGCCAGACGCGCAGCATCAGGCGCATGCCCCATAATCCTTTCACCTCCTGCTGCTGCGCCCAGTGCTGCGAGCGGCGACGCATCAGCAGGGAAGGAATGCGCGGCAGCATGCTGAGAAACAGACGGGTATGCATCAACGAGATGCGCACATTGTCTTTCAGGGCATCGAAATGGGATACCCCGTCCGGCGGATAGGTCACGCGGGTGGGCAGAAAATAGCTGGTGTTGCCCTGCCAGTAGAGGCGCACCATCACTTCGGTATCAAAATCCATTCGCCTGCCGAGCGGCGTGGTTGCTGCAAGGCGCAAAACCGGGGCTATAGGGTAAACGCGAAACCCGCACATGCTGTCTTTCAGTTGCAGGGAGAGGGTTTCAATCCAGACCCAGACGTGCGTTATCCAGCGGCCGTACAGGCGCGAACGGGGGATCGAGTCATCGTAAACGGGCTGCCCGGAAATGAGCGCATCGGGATGGCGTTCGGCCAGCGCCAGCAGTTTGGGGATGTCTTCGATAGCGTGCTGGCCGTCAGCGTCCACCTGAACGGCGTGGGTGAAGCCGCGATCGGCGCAGTCTTTCAGCCCCTGCATCACCGCCGCGCCTTTGCCGCTGTTTTCGGCCAGCCGCAGTAGCGTGACCTGCGGACGATCCGCCGCCAGCGCTTCAAGCGTGCGGCGCGTGGTTTCATCGCTGCCGTCGTCCACCACCAGACAGGGCAGATCGAAAGGCGCCAGGCGCGCCAGCACCGAAGCCATCATCACCCCGTGGTTATAGCACGGGATCAGCACGCAGGGACGGAAGGTTACTGACATAAGCGAATCTTCCCGCTGCTGGCGGTGTGGCGCTCGTTACCCGCATGGCGCTGGTAGCTAAAGGTCAGCATCTCGCGTTCGGGCTGCCAGGCAAGGAGCAGCGTGACCGTATTCTCCGGCAACAGCGGGGCGGCGAACTTCACGTTCTGAATACTGTGAAAACGGTAGCCCGGCGCCAGCGCGGCAGCGTAATGCATTACCCAGTCGAGCTGGGCCACGCCCGGCAGCAGCGGCTGTACGGCGAAATGTCCCTTAAACCAGAGCAGGTCAGGATCAAGATAAAAGGTTATCTCCAGATGCTGTGGATCGGGCTGGAGGCGCCCGATTTCAGGGATCTTCATGAAACAACTCCTGTAGCTGCGCAGTCACGCGCTTGTTCATGCTGTTGACCGGGATTTCATCAACGATCCGCCAGTAGCGCGGCACGGCAACCGGTTCAAGCCAGGGGCGAAGGGCGCGTCGCCAGGCGAGCTCCTGCGCTTTTTTGCCCTGTTCGTGTTGCTGACGCACCGCTTCATTCAGCACCAGCAATACGCCAATGCCCTGACGCCCGCCGCGCGTCACCGTCAGCGCGGCGGCCTCGCGGATGCCGTCCAGCGCCAACAGGCAGCGCTCAATGTCATCGAGTGAAATGCGTTTATCTTCAATTTTGACCGCCCGACCGCGGCGCCCGACGAGGCTGAACTGCCCGTCAGCCGTGAAGTGCAGGATATCATCCAGCACGACCCCCTCCACCTCGGGGATCAGCGGCGACATCACGCGATCGCCGTGAAACGTCACGCCGGGGAAAGGCTGCCAGCGCGTGCTTTCCTCCTGACGGTAGCGCCAGGCCATTACGCCTGTTTCCGTGCTGCCGTATATTTCATCCGGCCAGACGTTGAGCCAGGCCTGAACCGCGGCGACCTCCTGCCAGGGCAGCGCGCCGCCAGCGGAGAAGAGCAGGTTGACGGGGGGCGGCGTCAGTGACGCGTCCAGCCGCTTGAGAAACGCCGGACTGCTGATGAAAAGATAGCGTTTATCGTCGGGAAGGGCAGAGAGCTGCTCGGCATAGTTGAGCAGGCTGGCGTGCAGCGGCAGGCCGAGCGCCATGGGTAAGACGACACGAAACGTCAGGCCATACAGGTGGTGCAGCACCACGGAAGCCACGACGTGACAGCCCGCCAGACGCTCGCCAAAATGCGCCGCCAGAAGACGAGCCTCACGATCCAGGCTGACCACCGGCTTACTCACCCGCTGCGGCGTGCCGGTCGAGCCGGAGGTGTAAAGCTCGATCGTGCGCATCTCACCGATGGCAGGCAGCGGTGAAAAGGGATGGCCTGCCCGCTGAGCGGAAGCCACCCGCAGCTGTTGCCCCTGAAAATCGAGCGTGGTGTCGCTCAGGACGCCGCTGAACAGCGCCCGCTGTTCGTTAAGCTGCGCCGCCCGGCTGTGCCCGGGGAGGACCGGCGTTTTACCCGCATGCAGCGTCGCCAGCAGCGCGACAATAAACAGATAGCCGTTTTCGATGCACAGCGCCCAGCGCTCGCCATCTTCACGACGCAGCGTGTCGACCAGCTGAGTGACGTCGTGGCGCAGATCGCCAAGCGTCCAGAGATGGTCGTCCTGCCAGGCGACAGGGGTGTCGTCAGGGCGGGGCGCACTGAGCCACTGGCTAAGCGGAAGAGGGTTAAGCATCGTTTTTCTTCACCCGTTGTCGCACCAGCCACTCGCCAGCCATCAGCGTGCCCATCAGGAGATAGGCAATCATCCCGTTCCACAGCGTCCACAGACGGATATCGGCGTGTAATACGGTAAACAGCGCGATCGCCCCGTTGATAATAAAAAAGCCGCACCAGACCTGGGTAACCCGGCGCGTGTAACGTACCCCGACGGGGGAGAGGTCCGGTTCACGCAGGCGCGCCAGCCGCTCGACGACGGGCATTGCCGTCCACAGCGAACCGCCAAACACCACCAGCATCACCAGATTCACCACCACCGGATATAACAGCACCCACTGGTGCGCGTGCAGGACGTAGCTCGCCGCGCAAAGCGCTATGCCGGCCAGCGCCACGCTTACGAACAGATAACGCAGGGGGCCGCCTTGCCGACGGGCCTGGCAGACGCGCATCAGCAGCACCAGCGCCATCACGGGCAGTATCCCGTGCAGGCTATTATTCGCCAGCCCGAAGCCGATCAAAAACGGCCATGCCAGCAGCATCAGCCCCGTCAGGGCGGGAAGAACTGGAATCGAACGCACGTTACGCGTCGCGCTGAAGCTGTTCCACAACGTCCACGACGTCCTGCACCGTGCGCACCGCTCTGAAGGTTTCAGGCTTGATTTTATGGCCCGTTTTCTTTTGCAGGTGCACCACCATATCGACGGCATCAATGCTGTCGAGGTCCAGATCCTCGTAAAGACGTGCCTCAGGGGTAATATCCTCCGGGGCGATTTCAAACAGCGTAATAAGAAGCGCAGAGACTTCCTGATAAATCGTTTGTTGTTCTGTCATAGCGGTCATTCTCAGGCGCGTTGTTGATGGATAAAAGCCGCGAGCGTGGCAACGGAATAAAAGTGCTGACGCATCTCATCACTTTCGGCAGAAAGCACTACGCCGTACTGATTTTTTACCGCCAGCCCCAGCTCAAGGGCGTCGATTGAGTCCAGACCGAGGCCGTCGCCAAAGAGCGCGGCGTCTGTATCAATATCCTCTGGGGTAAGTTCTTCCAGATTCAGTGTAGAGATAATGAGATTCTTAATTTCAAGATAGAGCGCTTGCATCTTTCGTTCCTGACAAAGATTGAAGACCGGTTGTTAACTGATGCTGCATATGCCGGTTTAACTGCCTTGCTGCCAGCGCGGGTTCGTGCTGACTCGCATCATAAAAATCATGAATGTTGATGCGTTCGCGAACATCCACGGTGAAAACAGGTTTGTTGGGGGGCACGTTATACCAGCTGCTCTGTTTATCCAGCATCCGTTCGCTACAGTGGATCACCACCACGCGCACGGCGCTGTTGCAGCGAACGGCGATATTCGCCGCCCCACGTTGCAGGGTCATGACTTCCCCCACCCGGGTGCGGGTGCCTTCAGGGAAGATAAGCAGGGTGTCGCCCTGGGACAGACGCTGCTGGCTTGCGGCAAGCAGCGTGTCGGCTTCGCTGTTAATCAGATAGTCAGCCGCGCGGATCACGCCGCTGACGAACGGGTTACGCAGCAACGCGCTTTTCACCAGACAGTCGGTTTCGTTCATCACCGACGCCAGCAGAACGTAGTCCAGCAGCGAGGGATGATTCGCAATCACCAGACAGCCCCGCTCGGCGCGCAGAACGTCCAGGTTGTTGAAACGGTAATCCAGTACCCCTACACCGCGTACCACCGCGAGGAACAGGCGAAAACTGGCAGAAATAGTACGGCGTGCCAGGCGGCGACGTTGGGTGCGGTCGCGCTGGAAAATCAGCAGCAGGTTAAACCATACCAGCGACAGCGTCAGTCCGCCGAGGCCGAACAGGGCGAAGCACAATCCGGTCATCAGCATCCGCCATAACCGATCGAGGCGGGAACGTAACCCTCTCATTGGCGCGTCCATTGCCACAGCAGGCGCTCGCCCGGCAGGGTGAACTGGCGCTCGTCCCGCAGGTAATGGCGCAGGAACTGGAGGCTTTGCGGCAGCGCGGGCTCTTCAGGCGCGCGGTTGACGTGCGTTTCACAGCTGAGCGTATTTCCCGCCTCAATCACCAGCGCCAGCGCGTAGGGCCAGACGGGCATCTGCGGCGGCAGCCCGGCGTGATAAAAATCAGGCAGCAGACCGTCGAAATCCACCAGCAACACGCGGGAGTAGCCCGCATGCAGCAGGCTCAGCACGTCGCACAAGCTCTGCTGGAAGGTATCCATACCGGCGGAAACCGACGAAGAGACAACAGGCTGTCGCGCGGCGATAGTGAGATTGCCGACCGCCGAGTTGTGTACCGACATGGCAAAATCGGTGGGGGAAACGGGCTGTTCTGCCGCCAGGGCCTGGAGAATACGGAAATTGCGCTCCAGCTCCCCATGACGGCTGCTGTAGACGACGGCATCGATGCGGTGTTTGCGCAGCATCATCAGGCCAAGATCGACGGCCAGCCTGCTGCCTGAATTCAGGCGGCGGGCGGTCATCATCGGCAGATCGGTCAGTTTCGCCAGCGGTGCAGCGGGATCGATGGCGTCAGACCGGCGTGACCATGCCTGCCATTCGTCGGCATCGCTGAGTCCTGGCGCTCTTGCCTGCCAGTCGATAAGGGTAAGTGTAAATTTCATCTACGCGCGTCCGCGATAAACCTTTTTCTGTGACTTTTTCTTCGCCAGCGCGATTTGCTGCGCACATCGTACAATGTTGTCGTCGCGCTGGCGAATAAACGTCACTTTTGACCCATTCCACCCGGTTATCCCGGCAAACGGCTTTTTGGCCGACCCGGACCCAGAAGAATGGCGAGTTTACTGCCTCCTTTTGTGGTTTCCATCCAGATTTTACAGACGCTGGTGAGCGGCACGGAGAGCAGCATGCCCACCGGACCCAGCAGCCATCCCCAGATCAGTAACGATAAAAACACCACCATCGTCGACATGCCCAGACGGTGGCCCATCATGCGCGGCTCAAGAATGTTACCCAGCACCATATGCACGACGAGGAACAGCGCCCCTACCAGCATGCACTCATAAAAACCGTTAAACAGGAACGCCTGGATCATCGGCGGAACGGCGGAAAGCACCGCGCCGATATTGGGTACGTAGTTCAGTAAAAACGCCAGCACGCCCCACATCAGCGCGAACTGCACGTCCAGCAGTACCAGCCCCAGCCAGACAATCACGCCGGTCCACAGGCTTAACAATGTTTTCAGCGCCAGATACTTGGATACGCCTTTCAGCGCGCGGTGCAAGCCGGCAATGTGGATCTGCGGATTGTTCAGGGCAAAACGCAGCTTATACGGCACGTGGCGCACTTCGAACAGCATAAACACCACCGTCATCACCAGCAGCAGAATGCTGGCCATTGCCCCGGAAAGCCCGGTCATCAACGTGGTGGCGTAGGTCATCACCTTCTCGGAATCCATCCGGCGCAGCATCCGTTCCGGTGAGATATGCAGATTCACGAATGGCAACATGCGCTGAAGATCGACCAGCTTGCGCGTCAGCTCTTTATTGTACTGCGGCAGCATGGTGGAAAATTCGCTCAGCGAGGCGGCGAGCACGCCGAACAGCGCCGTCAGGACAACCAGCATCACCATCACCACAATGGTAATCGCGACCGGGCGGCTGATGCCCCGGCGTATAAACCATGTCACCAGCGGGTTGAGCACAATGGCGAAAAACAGCGCCAGCAGAAGCTGAACAATGATATCCGCCGCCGCGTGGATACCCGCAAGGATAACCACCAGGCAGGCAAGTTTTAATAAAATATGAAGTCCGGCTTTGTCGGGCGGGCTGGCAGTCATAAGAATTCCTTTTTCCGGGGGGCGTGTTAATTGTAGTGCGCCGGATGGGCTTCGTCTGGAGCGTTAGTCTGAAAGTCGTGGCAAAAAAATGGCCCCCGGCGCAAGCGACGGAGGCCACGGCATCCCGGTGAACGATTACTGGATCACGAGGGTGTTAATGATGTTTTCAGCGGCGGTCTGCGCTTTCTGCTGATTATCTGCCGGCAGGGTGATCTGCATGGTCAGCAGTTTATTGTCCACCTTGCCGAGCACCACGGAGGAGTACGCGGTCTGGCCTTTGGCAGAGATGATGCTGTCCAGCTGTTGCAGCGTGTGGCCTTTCAGTTCAACAGACTTGTTGGTGACCACCTGAAGCTGCGGGTCGCGGCTGCGCTGCTGATCTTCCAGGCGTTTGGCCAGCACGCCCAGATCTTCGCTGGTATCGTCACCGACGATCACAATCACCGCTTTTTGGCCGGTGGCATCGGAATAGACGTGCATATTGTTCGCCTGGGTACCCAGCTTACCGCTCTGGTCGGTCATGTCCGCGGGCAGAGAGAAACTGAGTTTGCCATCCATCAGGCTCACCGGCTGACCGGTGGCGTTGCTTTCTGCTGACGCGCCCTGAGCAGGCGTTTTGGTGTCGCTGTTATCACAGGCTGCAAGGCCAACAACCAGCAGGCCAATCCCGACATATTTAACCAGATTGCGCATTGACTTCTTCCTTTCGATAAACGGCCATAACGGCTCATTCGTTCATCTTATCACAACTGATAAAGCGAACCCTTAACCTGCCTGCAATGCGGAGATTTCAGATTTATCTGCCAGCCTTTTCAGCAGCATATTCAACAGTACGCCGTACATCGGCAGGAAGAAAACCAGGCTGATAAGCACCTTAAAGGCGTAGTCCACCAGAGCGATTTCCATCCAGTGTTCTGCCATGAAGGCGTCCGGGCTGCGCCAGAAGGCGATGAAGAAGAAGGCCAGCGTATCGCTCACGTTACCGAACAGCGTGGAGGCCGTTGGCGCCATCCACCAGCGATGGTTCTGACGCAGGCGGTTAAACACGTGGACATCGAGGATCTGCCCCAGGGCGTAGGCCATAAAGCTGGCGGTGGCAATACGCGCGACGAAGAGGTTGAAGTGCGTCAGCGCTTCGAAGCCCTGCCAGCTTCCCATGTAAAACAGCGAGGAGATGGCGTAGGAGACAAACAGTGCCGGGATCATCACCGCAAAAATAATCCGCCGCGCCAGCGGTGCGCCAAAAATACGCACGGTTAAATCCGTCGCAAGGAAAATAAACGGGAAACTGAACGCGCCCCAGGTGGTATGGAAACCAAAAATGGAGATGGGGAGCTGTACCAGATAGTTACTGGAGATGATCACCAGCAGATGAAATAGCGAAAGCCAGAACAACGCCTTGACGCGCTGCGATTGTGTAAAGGAGTTCATATTGTACCTTTTTGATTAATATTTGGGGTGAGGGAACCCAATAAAGCCGCCGCATGATACTGCTTTGACGACACTTTGCAATGGCTAATTTTCACGCAATCGTTAACCTGGTTTGCATTGGCGATAGCGGGGCGTAAACTACAGCCGTTTTTACCTGAACGAGAAGAAAATGACCGACCTGTTTTCCAGCCCAGACCACACGCTTGATGCTCAGGGCCTCCGTTGCCCGGAGCCGGTAATGATGGTGCGTAAAACCGTCCGTAACATGCAGAGTGGCGAAACGCTGCTGATCGTCGCCGATGACCCGGCTACCACCCGTGATATCCCCGGCTTTTGTACCTTTATGGAACATGAGCTGGTGGCGCAGCAAACCGAGACCTTGCCGTACCGGTATTTGATTCGTAAGGGGTAAGCGCGGCCTGACGCCCGGCGGCGCTTCGCTTGCACGGGCCTACGGGTGTAGTAGGTCGGGTAAGGCGCAGCCGCCACCCGACAAGTACTCATCACAATTTCGAACCATCGTTTCAAAATTTCGCGCTTTTTGTGAGGCGCTTCACCCTCCCTTTTCCAGCCGTAGTCTAATTTTTAAGCGTCAAAAACTAAAACATCGTTTTAACGCTTATCTCACTACCCTGGAGTTGACTTAATGAAAACGACCCTCAAGCCGTTACTGGCCGCGCTGTGTCTGACTGCTTTCGCCTGCACCGTTTCTGCCCAGACCATTAAAGCCGCCGATGTGCATCCCGAAGGCTACCCGAACGTGGTGGCGGTCCAGCACATGGGTGAAAAACTCAAACAACAAACCGATGGCAAGCTGGAGATTAAGGTCTTCCCCGGCGGCGTGCTGGGGGATGAAAAGCAGATGATTGAGCAGGCGCAGATGGGGGCGATCGACATGATCCGCGTCTCCATGGCGCCGGTGGCCGCCATCCTGCCGGATATCGAAGTGTTTACCCTGCCCTACGTATTCCGCGATGAAGACCACATGCACAAGGTGATTGACGGGGATATCGGCAAGCAGATCGGCGACAAACTCACCGCCAACCCGAAATCGCGTCTGGTCTTCCTTGGCTGGATGGATTCCGGCACCCGCAACCTGATCACCAAAGAGCCGATCGTCAAACCGGACGATCTGAAAGGGAAGAAAATCCGCGTGCAGGGCAGCCCGGTGGCGCTGGCCACGCTGAAAGCGATGGGGGCGAACTCGGTGGCGATGGGCGTCAGCGAGGTTTACAGCGGCATGCAGACCGGGGTGATCGACGGCGCGGAGAACAACCCGCCAACCTTTATCGCCCACAACTATATGCCGGTCGCCAAAAACTACACGCTGAGCGGCCACTTTATCACCCCGGAAATGCTGCTCTATTCCAAAGTGAAATGGGACAAGCTCAGCGCTGACGAACAGCAAAAGATCCTGACGCTGGCCCGCGAAGCGCAGTTCGAGCAGCGCAAGCTGTGGAATGCGTATAACGACCAGGCGCTGGCGAAAATGAAGGCCGGCGGCGTGCAGTTCCACGACATCGATAAAACGGTGTTTATCAAGGCGACAGAGCCGGTGCGCGCGCAGTATGGCGATAAGCATCAGGATCTGATGAAAGCCATCGCTGACGTTCAGTAAGCCGGAGTACGTATGTCCGAACTCTACCTGAAGTGGATGGACCGTCTGTACCTGCTCGCCATGGTGGTGGCGGGTCTCTCGCTACTGGTGATGACGATTGTGATCCCCATTGGCATCTTCTCTCGCTATGTGCTCAATCGCGGCGAATCCTGGCCGGAGCCGATCGCCATTATCTGCATGGTGACGTTTACCTTTATCGGCGCGGCGGTGAGCTATCGCGCCGGGTCGCATATCGCGGTCAACATGCTCACCGACCGCCTGCCCGCGTCGCTGCAAAGAGTGTGCGCGCGAGTGGTAGATCTGCTGATGCTGCTCATCTCCGGCCTGATGTGCTGGTACAGCTACTGGCTGTGCGTCGAGCTGTGGGAGCAGCCGGTGGCGGAGTTTCCGCTCCTGACCTCCGGCGAAAGCTATCTGCCGCTGCCTGTCGGGTCGGCCATTTTGATCCTGTTTGTGCTTGAACGCCTGCTGTTTGGCTCGCAGGAAAACCGTCCCGTCGTGCTGATCGGCAATCACAGTTAAGGGGTGAACAATGGATGCGTTTGTTTTGTTATTCACCCTCGCCATTTTGCTGGCGCTGGGGATGCCGGTGGCCTTCGCCGTCGGCTTAAGCGCCGTGGCGGGCGCGCTGTGGATTGACCTGCCGCTGGAGGCGCTGATGATCCAGATCACCAGTGGAGTGAATAAATTTACCCTGCTGGCGATCCCGTTCTTCATTCTTGCCGGGGCGATCATGGCGGAAGGGGGTATTGCCCGACGGCTGGTTAACTTCGCGTACGTTTTTGTCGGCTTTATTCGCGGCGGGCTGTCGCTGGTGAACATCGTGGCATCAACGTTCTTCGGCGCGATTTCCGGCTCGTCGGTGGCGGATACGGCGTCTATCGGCAGCGTGATGATCCCGGAGATGGAGAAGAAGGGCTATCCGCGCGAATACGCGGCGGCGGTGACGGCCAGCGGGTCGGTGCAGGCGATCCTGATCCCGCCCAGCCACAACTCGGTGATTTACTCCCTGGCGGCAGGGGGAACGGTCTCCATCGCCACGCTGTTTATCGCGGGCGTGCTGCCGGGCTTGCTGCTGGGCGTGAGCCTGATGGTGCTCTGCCTGTGCTTCGCCCGCAAGCGCGGCTATCCGAAGGGGGACAAAATCCCGTTCAGGCAGGCGCTGAAAATCATGCTCGATGCCCTGTGGGGGCTGATGACGGTGGTGATTATCCTCGGTGGGATCTTGTCCGGGATATTCACGGCGACCGAATCTGCCGCCGTGGCCTGCCTGTGGGCGTTTTTCGTCACCATGTTTATCTACCGCGACTATAAATGGAGCGAACTGCCGAAGCTGATGTGCCGCACGGTGAAAACCGTCACCATTGTGATGATTTTGATTGGCTTTGCCGCGGCGTTTGGCGCGGTAATGACCTACATGCAGCTGCCGATGCGCATCACCGAATTCTTCACGTCGCTCTCCGATAACAAATACGTGATCCTGATGTACCTCAATATCATGCTGCTGCTGATTGGCACGCTGATGGACATGGCGCCGATCATCCTGATCCTGACCCCGGTGCTGCTGCCGGTGACCAACTCGCTGGGGATCGACCCGGTGCATTTCGGGATGATCATGATGGTGAACCTGGGGATTGGGCTGATCACGCCGCCGGTCGGATCGGTGCTGTTTGTGGCGAGCGCGGTGAGTAAGCAGAAGATCGAGCACGTGGTGCGGGCGATGCTGCCGTTTTACGGTATGTTGCTGGTGGTGCTGGGGATGGTGACGTACATCCCGGCGATTTCATTGTGGTTGCCGGGGCTGCTAGGGATGCAGTGATGCGTGCGGCCTGATGCCCTCACCCCGGCCCTCTCCCGCGGGGAGAGGGGGCAAACACGAGAAACGGCAACCCGGTTGCCGTTTCACTTTTACCTTTGGCGCAACAGCCGCAACGCGTTCGCCGTAACCAGCACTGTCGCCCCCGTATCCGCCAGCACCGCCAGCCACAGTCCGGTCATGCCGAGCAGCGTGGTGACCAGGAAAATCCCCTTCAGACCCAGCGCAATGCCGATGTTCTGCCGAATATTGGCCCGCGTCGCCCGCGCAAGATCTATCATCTGCGCCAGCCCGGTCAGGCGGTTGTGCGTCAGCGCCGCGTCGGCGGTCTCCAGCGCCACGTCGGTGCCGCTGCCCATCGCAATGCCGATGGTGGAAGCTTTCATTGCCGGGGCATCGTTTATCCCGTCCCCGACCATCGCCAGCGGGGCGTTGCTGTTCAGCTCGGTTACCGCGCTGACTTTATCCGCAGGCAACAATCCGGCCTTAAACTCCAGCCCCAGCTCACCGGCAATCGCCGCCGCCGCGCGCGGATTATCGCCGGTCAGGATCACACCCTGTACTTCCAGCCTGTGCAGCGCGTCGACGACGTCTTTCGCATCGTCGCGCAGGGTGTCGCGCAGCGCCAGCATGCCCATCGGTACACCGTCCTGCATCACGGCAACGACCGTCTGCCCGGCCTGCTCCAGCGCCTCAACCTGTGGAGTAGAGCGCGAGTCCGCCGCGGCAATCAGCACTTTTTTGCCTTCGACCACAGCCTCAATCCCTGACCCGACCAGCGCTCGCTGGGCGGTTGCCGGAGGGATGTTCAGCCCGCGCGACTGCGCTTCACGCACAATCGCCTGCGCCAGCGGGTGAGTGGAGCCCCGCTCCACGGCAGCGGCCAGCGTCAGCAGATCGTCTTCACTGACATCCTGCGGATACACGCCGGTCACCTGCGGTTTGCCGACGGTGAGCGTTCCGGTTTTGTCGAAGGCAACGTGCCGGATCTGGCTCAGTTGCTCCAGCGCCGCGCCGCCCTTAATCAACGCCCCGCGACGTGCCGCTGCCGCCAGCCCTGAGGTAATCGCCGCCGGGGTGGAGATCACCAGTGCACACGGACAGCCTATCAGCAGCAGCGTCAGCCCTTTGTAAATCCAGCCCTCCCACGGCGCGCCGAAGCACAGCGGCGGGACGACGGTGACCAGCAGCGCCACCAGCATGATGGCGGGGGTGTAAATCCGGCTGAAGCGATCGATAAAGCGTTCTACCGGCGCGCGGCGCTCCTCGGCCTCTTCAATCAGCCTGAGGATGCGGTCGATGGCGCTGTCGCCCGGTTCGGAAAGGACCGTCAACTGCACCAGTCGGTCGACGCTGGTGGCGCCCGCAGGCACCTTTTCACCCGCCGCGCGCGCTACCGGGATGGATTCCCCGGTCAGGGCACTTTCGTCAAAACTTGCGGTGGCAGTAACGAGGGCCCCATCGGCTGGCAGGCGTCCGCCTGCGGGCACTTCAATCACGTCGCCCGGGCGCAGGGTGTTGATGGCGACCGTTTCACGCTGACCATCAATAACCCGCGTGGCGGTTTCCGGCTTCAGCGCCATCAGCGCGCTCACCCCTTTACGCGCCCGGCTCGCCGCCCAGCCCTCAAGGCGTTCGCCAATTAAGAACAGCAGCAGCACCATCGCCGCTTCCGCCGTCGCGCCAATAAACAGCGCCCCGATAGCCGCCACGCTCATCAGCGTTTCGATGGCAAACCAGCTGCCGCTTCTCATCAGACGCAGCGCCTGACGCGCAATCGGGAACAGGCCAACCAGCGTGGTGGCGATAAACGCCAGGTTGCCGAATGGGTGGTTGATCTGCTCCAGCCCCCAGCTCAGGGCCATCATGATGATGAGGGTGATAAGGGGCAGATTTTCTTTTAGCGGGGACGTTTTTTCTGCGGGCGCCGTTTCGCTGCGCAGGGTATAACCCGCTTTGCTGACGGCGGCTTCAACCTGTCTGCTGACGTCGTTTTCGGCGCTGACCAGCAGCTTTTCGGTAGCGAACAGCACCTGAACGTGATTCACGCCTGGCACCTGCTTCACCGCATTTTCCACTTTGCGGGCGCAGGCCGCGCAGTCCATGCCGTTGACCACCCAACTGTAGCGGTTGCCGCTTTCAGGCAGCGCTTCGGTCCGGGTTTCGCACGCGCCCTCGCAGCAGCAGTCCTCTTTTGGCGGAACCGGGCTGAGCTTAAGTGCCGAGAATTGGGGAACTTTTTTAGGTGTTTCTGGAGTCGACATGGCAGTCTCCGGTAATGATAATTTTCTCATTAACCGCAGCATACACTCTGGAGTCGACTCCAGAGTCAAGCGTTATTTAGATATACAGCGAACGCACAATCAGGAAGTGTCCGGCAAAGTAACAGGCGGCGGAAATCGCATTATCCGCACGGAAGCGGCGACGATAGTGGCTGCCCAGCCAGACGATATTACCCAACAGCAACAGTGCGGCACCGAAGAACGCAGACATTGCAGGCGCCGTCGGACGGAAGAACCACAGCTCGCCCGCCAGCCACACCATCACCAGCGTCATAGCGATAAACGTACAGACCGGCAGACGCATCTCTTCCAGACGCGACCAGATCACCGCGATCAGCAGGGCGCCAATCACCAGCAGCACCAGCGGCAGCGGCCAGAAGAAGGAGAGCGTCATCTGGCTGGCAAAGTAGATGGTATAGAGCAGATGTGACAGGAAGAACGCCCCCACGGCGTACAGCAGGCGCTGACGCGGCAGCAAGGTTAAGGCATCGCCAATCAGGGAAGCACACAGCCCCGCGAGGACAAGATAGCTAACGGCGTTAAACATCGGGGCCTGCCAGGCAAGCAACAGCAGGAGTAATAGCGTGACGGGTTTAAATAACCAGCGCTGCCAGGCTGGGCCACGGTAGGACGCATCGACGTAAAGCCATGCGGAAAAACAGACAGCGATAAATGACCAAAGCATATTAACTCCCTGTAACTGTTGAGGCTGAATGATCAGTTCCTGATCCAGTGTAGTGACGCGAGCGGTCGTTTGGCAATGCCGGGGCAGGCGAGGTATCCTGAATTCCGCATAATCTGATGGGATTTTTCAATGAGCAAGATGCCGCTGTTTTTCATTATCGTGGTGGCGATTATCGTCATTGCCGCCTCGTTCCGCTTCGTGCAGCAGCGCCGCGAGAAGGCGGATAACGATGCCGCGCCGCTGATGCAAAAGTGTGTGGTGGTGACGAACAAACGCGAAAAGCCGCTCAATGACCGCCGCTCGCGCCAGCAGCAGGAGACGCCTGCGGGCACAACAATGCGTTATGAAGCGAGCTTTAAGCCGGAAACCGGCGGGCTGGAGATGACCTTCCGCCTGGAGGCGCAGCAGTACCATCAGATGACGGTGGGAGAGAAAGGCACGTTGAGCTATAAAGGGTCGCGTTTTGTAGGTTTTAGGGCTGAATAATGCGCGATCGGTCCCCTCTCCCAGTGGGAGAGGGTTAGGGTGAGGGCATCACACCGCACCTTACTTCTTCACCTGCGCCTTAAACTTCTTCATCCACACCAGCAGCTCAAATACGCCGAAAATAAACACCCGCAGCTGCTGCCAGCCGGTCATCGGTGGGCTATCTTTCGGCAGTCCGTTTTTCAGCATCACCATCTGTAAGGCATGCATGAACGCGGTAAAAATCAGCGCCACGTTAATGAAGATATTCAGCGGACGCGGGAACGGGTGCACCAGATTCAAAATCAAAAATGCCCAGACGCCCAGCATCAGCAAGCGCCCTACGTTAATCAGTACTGGCATCGGATCCTCCTTGTGCCTGACGGTGATACAGACGATAAGCCACCTGGCCGGCGACCTTCTCGCGGTGCAGATCCCAGTGAACGGGAACGGGCGGCAGACCATTTTCCACTTCGCTTTCAACGTAAATCAGCGCGTCATCCGCCAGCCAACCATTTTGCTCCAGCAGGGATAGCGTCTCTTCCAGCAGCCCTTTACGGAACGGCGGGTCAACAAACACCACGTTGTACGGCGTCCCCTGTTGGGCGAGGAAGCTCAGCGTGTTGGTATTCACCACTTTGGCGTTGGTTGCCTTCAGCGTAGCCAAATTTTTCTGCAACGTCTGCGCGACGCCGCGCTCCATCTCCAGCAGCGTGGCGCTGGCAGCATAGCGCGACAGCGCTTCCAGCCCTAATGCACCGCTTCCGGCGAAGCAGTCCAGGCAGTTGGCGTCTACCATAGACGGGGCGAGCCAGTTAAACAGCGTCTCGCGAACGCGGTCCGTGGTGGGGCGTAAACCGGGGCTGTCCGGCACCGGTAATTTCCGGCCTCGCCACTGACCGCCGATAATGCGAATTTGACCGGCCGGGGCGCGGGTGGGTTTCTTCATCTCAGGAAAGCTCTGTTAACCATTGCCCTGCGATTGCGGGCGGTGATGTCAATTAAGTAAAGTGTTAGACTATTTCATCATTTTTTTAGCTTCCCTGTATATAGCGCCGCGAGGAGTGTAGTCGCAGATGGCAAAACAAAAAAAACGTGGCTTCTTTTCCTGGTTGGGTTTCGGTGAAAAAGAGCAAGAAACAGAACAGAAAACCGAAGAACAGCAGGTTGTAGAAGAGCAGTCACAGCCTGAAACGCCTGTCGAAACCGCTGCGGTTGTCGAAGCGGAAGAGCCAGCGCACAGCAAAGAAGAGATTGAATCCTTTGCTGAAGAGGTGGTTGAGGTCACTGAGCAGGTTCAGGAGAGCGAGAAGCCAGAGCCGGTTATCGTTGAAACCCTTACCGAAGCGCCGCAGGCCGCTATCGAACACGAAGCGCTGCCGCTGCCGGAAGAGGTTAAAGCTGAAGAGGTTTCTGCCGAAGAGTGGCAGGCCGAAGCGGAAACCGTTGAAATTGTTGAGGCGGTGGAAGAAGAGGCGGCACTTGAGCCAGAGCTGACCGACGAAGAGCTGGAAGCCCAGGCGCTGGCGGCGGAAGCGGCTGAAGAAGCGGTCATCGTCGTGCCGGTGGAAGAGCAAGCCGAAGAAGAGATCGTTCAGGAGCAGGGAAAACCGACCAAAGAAGGTTTCTTCACGCGCCTGAAACGCAGCCTGCTCAAAACCAAAGAAAACTTAGGTTCCGGATTTATCAGTCTTTTCCGCGGCAAGAAGATCGACGACGATCTGTTTGAAGAGCTGGAAGAGCAGCTGCTGATTGCGGACGTGGGCGTGGAAACTACCCGTAAGATCATCGCCAACCTGACCGAAGGGGCGAGCCGCAAACAGCTGCGTGACGCCGAGGCGCTGTACGGCCTGCTGAAAGACGAGATGGGTGAAATTCTCGCAAAAGTTGACGAACCGCTTAATATTGAAGGCAAAATGCCGTTTGTTATCCTGATGGTTGGCGTCAACGGCGTGGGTAAAACCACCACCATCGGCAAGCTGGCGCGCCAGTTTGAGCAGCAGGGCAAATCGGTGATGCTGGCGGCGGGCGATACCTTCCGTGCGGCAGCGGTGGAACAGCTTCAGGTGTGGGGCCAGCGCAACAATATTCCGGTCATTGCTCAGCACACCGGCGCGGATTCCGCGTCCGTGATTTTCGATGCCATCCAGGCGGCGAAGTCGCGTAACGTGGACGTGCTGATTGCGGATACCGCGGGGCGTTTGCAGAACAAATCGCACCTGATGGAAGAGCTGAAGAAAATCGTTCGCGTCATGAAGAAGCTGGACGAAGATGCACCGCATGAAATTATGCTGACTATCGACGCCAGCACCGGACAGAACGCCATCAGCCAGGCGAAGCTGTTCCATGAAGCGGTAGGACTGACCGGGATCACGCTGACCAAGCTGGACGGCACCGCGAAAGGCGGGGTGATCTTCTCAGTGGCCGACCAGTTCGGTATTCCTATCCGTTACATCGGTGTGGGCGAGCGTATTGAGGATTTACGTCCGTTTAAAGCGGACGACTTTATTGAGGCACTATTTGCCCGAGAGGACTAACAATGATTCGCTTTGAACACGTCAGCAAGGCCTATCTCGGCGGGAGACAAGCGCTACAGGGGGTGACATTCCACCTCCAGCCAGGCGAGATGGCATTCCTGACCGGCCATTCCGGCGCGGGGAAAAGTACCCTGCTCAAGCTGATCTGTGGGATCGAGCGGCCAAGCGCCGGGAAAATCTGGTTCAGCGGCCATGAAATTAGCCGTCTTAAGAACCGTGAAGTGCCGTTCCTGCGTCGTCAGATTGGCATGATTTTCCAGGATCACCACCTGCTGATGGATCGCACGGTTTTCGATAACGTCGCGATCCCGCTGATTATTGCCGGCGCCAGTTACGATGATATCCGCCGTCGCGTTTCGGCGGCGCTGGATAAGGTCGGGCTGCTGGACAAAGCGAAGAACTTCCCAATCCAGCTCTCAGGCGGTGAGCAGCAGCGCGTGGGTATCGCCCGTGCGGTGGTGAACAAGCCTGCCGTTTTGCTGGCGGATGAACCGACCGGTAACCTGGACGATGCCCTCTCTGAAGGGATCCTGCGTCTGTTTGAGGAATTTAACCGCGTGGGGGTCACGGTACTGATGGCGACGCACGACATGGGGCTGATCTCCCGCCGTTCGTACCGCATGCTGACCCTGAGCGACGGGCATTTGCACGGAGGCCACGGTGAATAAGCGTGATGCAATGAACCAGATTCGGCAGTTCAGCAACCGGTTTGACCGTTTCCGCAAGCCTCAGGGCGGCGGGGACGGCAATCGCAATGCGCCTAAGCGTGCCAAAGCGGCACCGAAACCGAACTCCCGCAAAACCAACGTCTTTAACGAGCAGGTGCGGTATGCCTTCCAGGGCGCGTTGCAGGATCTGAAAAGCAAACCGCTGGCGACGTTCCTGACGGTGATGGTGATTGCCATCTCCCTGACGCTGCCCAGCGTCTGCTACATGGTTTACAAAAACGTAAACCAGGCGGCGTCCCAGTACTATCCGTCGCCGCAGATCACCGTTTATCTGGATAAAGCCCTCGACGATAACGCGGCGGCTCAGGTAGTGGGGCAGATTCAGGCCGAACAGGGCGTGGAGAAGGTGAACTACCTTTCCCGCGATGAAGCGCTGGGCGAATTCCGCAACTGGTCCGGGTTCGGCGGCGCGCTGGATATGCTTGAAGAGAACCCGCTGCCCGCCGTTGCGGTGGTGATCCCGAAACTCGATTTCCAGGGCACGGATTCGCTCAACACCCTGCGCGACCGCATTACCCGCATCAACGGGATTGATGAAGTGCGCATGGACGACAGCTGGTTTGCCCGTCTTGCCGCCCTGACCGGGCTGGTAGGACGCGTGTCGGCGATGATCGGCGTGCTGATGGTGGCGGCGGTGTTCCTCGTCATTGGTAACAGCGTGCGCCTGAGCATCTTCGCCCGCCGCGATACCATCAACGTGCAGAAACTGATTGGCGCAACGGATGGTTTCATCCTTCGCCCGTTCCTTTACGGCGGCGCATTATTAGGTTTTTCTGGTGCATTTCTTTCATTGATTTTGTCAGAAATTTTGGTGATGCGGCTGTCGTCTGCCGTCACCGAGGTGGCGCAGGTTTTCGGAACTAAGTTTGATATCAGTGGTTTAGGTTTCGATGAGTGCCTGCTGTTGCTGCTGGTGTGCTCCATGATCGGCTGGATTGCCGCATGGCTGGCAACGGTTCAACATTTACGCCACTTTACTCCCGACTAATAAAAGCGTGATATAATCTTTCCCTGCACCGAGATGTTCGCTTGCAGGGAAAGCGTCCCTGTTGTCTCTTCCCCTGTAATCATCTTCATGTCACATTTTGTGCGTAATTTATTCACTGTTGCACCTGGAACTTGTGGATAAAATCACTGTCTGATAAAAGAGTGAATGCTAATCTCGTTGCTCAAACGCTTTGGCATGGTTGTTGCCTGACGGGGACAACCTGGACCAGAAGAAACATTGAGAGGAATGAATGACCAAAGAAATGCAAACTTTAGCTTTAGCCCCTGTTGGTAACCTGGAATCTTACATCCGGGCTGCGAACACCTGGCCGATGTTAACGGCTGAGGAAGAAAAGGAGCTTGCTGAAAAGCTGCATTACCAGGGCGATCTGGAAGCAGCTAAAACGCTGATCCTGTCTCACCTGCGCTTTGTTGTTCACGTTGCTCGTAATTATGCGGGCTACGGCCTGCCGCAGGCGGACCTGATTCAGGAAGGTAATATTGGCCTGATGAAGGCGGTACGTCGCTTTAACCCGGAAATGGGTGTGCGACTCGTCTCCTTCGCCGTGCACTGGATCAAAGCGGAAATTCACGAATACGTCCTGCGTAACTGGCGTATTGTGAAAGTCGCCACGACGAAAGCGCAGCGCAAACTGTTCTTCAACCTGCGTAAAACCAAGCAGCGTCTGGGCTGGTTCAATCAGGATGAAGTAGAAATGGTGGCGCGCGAGCTGGGCGTTTCCAGCAAAGACGTCCGCGAGATGGAATCCCGTATGGCCGCTCAGGACATGACGTTTGATATGTCTGCCGACGATGACGCGTCCGACAGCCAGCCGATGGCCCCGGTTCTGTATCTACAGGATAAAACCTCTAACTTTGCTGACGGCATTGAAGAGGATAACTGGGAAGACCAGGCGGCGAACAAGCTGACCTTCGCGATGGAAGGCCTAGACGAGCGTAGCCAGGATATCATCCGTGCCCGCTGGCTGGACGAAGATAACAAGTCCACGTTGCAGGAACTGGCCGACCGCTACGGCGTCTCCGCTGAACGTGTGCGTCAGCTTGAAAAGAACGCCATGAAAAAACTTCGCGCCGCTATCGAAGCGTAATTTTCGCGAAGTACACCGAGAACCCCTGGATGAGAGTCTGGGGGTTTTGTTTTTTTAGCGCCCGCTCTGGCGAATTTCTTCCCCCTGGCAAACACTTACTGATGCGCTAAGCAGGCGACTTTCAGAGGGTGACAGGGTGAAAAATAACGAACTGAACGACCGGCGTTTACAGGCGACGCCGCGCGGTATCGGCGTCATGTGTAACTTCTATGCCGATAAAGCCGAAAACGCCACGGTGTGGGACGTGGAAGGTAACGAGTATATTGATTTTGCCGCCGGGATCGCCGTGCTGAATACCGGGCATCGCCATCCTAAAGTTATCGCCGCCATCGAAAAACAGCTTCACGCCTTTACCCATACCGCTTATCAGATCGTCCCCTATGAAGGTTATGTGGCGCTTGCCGAGCGCATCAACCAGCGCGTACCCATAGAGGGGCCAGCCAAAACCGCCTTTTTCTCAACCGGTGCAGAAGCGGTCGAAAACGCGGTGAAAATTGCCCGCGCGTACACCAGACGTCCCGGCCTTATCACCTTCGGCGGCGCGTTCCATGGCCGTACCTTTATGACCATGGCGCTGACCGGCAAAGTGGCGCCCTATAAGCTCGGCTTCGGCCCGTTCCCTGGCTCGGTGTACCACGCGCAATTCCCTAACAGCTTGCACGGCGTCAGTACCGCCGAAGCGTTAAAAAGCCTGGAGCGCATCTTCAAAGCCGATATCGCGCCCGATCAGGTGGCGGCAATCATTATTGAACCGGTTCAGGGCGAGGGCGGATTCAACGTCGCGCCCGCTGATTTTATGCAGGCGCTGCGTGCCCTGTGCGATACCCACGGGATTTTACTGATTGCCGACGAAGTGCAAACCGGCTTCGCCCGTACCGGCAAGCTGTTCTCCATGGAAAACCACTGCGTGAAGCCCGATCTGATCACTATGGCGAAAAGCCTGGCGGGCGGGATGCCGCTCTCTGCCGTCTCTGGCCGGGCGGAGGTAATGGATGCGCCGGCCCCGGGCGGACTTGGCGGAACCTACGCAGGTAACCCGCTGGCGATTGCGGCGGCCCATGCGGTGCTGGATGTGATTGACGAGGACGATCTCTGCACCCGCGCGGCGCATCTCGGGCATCATCTGGTCGAGGTGCTGAATAAAGCGAAGGATGGCTGTCCGTATATCGCCGATATCCGTGGGCAGGGGTCGATGGTGGCGGTGGAATTTAACGATCCGCAAACCGGACAGCCGTCGCCGGAATTTACCCGTCAGGTTCAGGAGCGCGCGTTGAACGAAGGGCTGCTGCTTTTGAGCTGCGGCGTTTACGGCAACGTTATTCGCTTCCTCTACCCACTCACCATCCCCGAAGCGCAGTTTCGTAAAGCGCTGGATATTATTTCCGCCTCGCTGACACGATAAAGCCAAAAGCCCGGCTGAAATGAAGGCCGGGCTTATCATATTTTCATTTCAAATTAGCTATTCCAAAATCATAAAAATGGGGTATGTTTTAGCAGAGTATGCTGAAAAAGCGCGAACAGCACGCCTATAACTGAAATAAAGCGCTACACAACAACATCACAACAATCGTTATAACCATAATAATGGGGAATCTCAGGATGAACATGAAGGGTAAAGCGTTACTGGCAGGATGTATCGCGTTGGCATTCAGCGCCATGGCGCAGGCCGATATTAAAGTGGCCGTGGTGGGTGCGATGTCCGGTCCGGTAGCACAGTACGGCGACCAGGAATTTACGGGCGCGGAACAGGCGGTTGCAGACATTAATGCTAAGGGCGGCATCAAGGGCGAAAAGCTGCAAATCGTAAAATATGACGATGCCTGTGACCCAAAACAGGCGGTCGCGGTGGCGAACAAAGTGGTAAACGACGGGATCAAATACGTTATTGGTCACCTGTGCTCCTCTTCCACCCAGCCCGCGTCTGACATCTACGAAGACGAAGGCATTCTGATGATCACGCCAGCCGCGACGGCGCCAGAGCTGACCGCGCGCGGCTATAAGCTGATCCTGCGTACCACCGGTCTGGACTCCGATCAGGGGCCAACCGCCGCGAAATACATCGTGGAAAAAGTGAAGCCGCAGCGCATCGCGATTGTTCATGACAAACAGCAGTACGGCGAAGGCCTGGCCCGTGCGGTGCAGGATAACCTGAAAAAAGCGAACGCCAACGTGGTGTTCTTTGACGGTATCACCGCCGGTGAGAAAGACTTCTCGACCCTGGTCGCGCGTCTGAAGAAGGAAAATATCGATTTCGTTTACTACGGCGGCTACCACCCGGAAATGGGGCAGATCCTGCGTCAGGCGCGTGCGGCGGGTCTGAAGACGCAGTTCATGGGGCCAGAAGGTGTCGCGAACGTTTCCCTGTCTAACATCGCGGGTGAATCCGCTGAAGGTCTGCTGGTGACCAAGCCGAAGAACTACGACCAGGTGCCTGCGAACAAACCTGTTGTCGATGCCATCAAGGCGAAGAAACAGGATCCAAGCGGTGCGTTCGTCTGGACCACTTACGCAGCGTTGCAGTCTCTGCAAGCGGGCCTGAACCAGTCAGCCGATCCGGCGGAGATTGCCACCTGGCTGAAAGCGAACTCGGTGGAAACCGTGATGGGACCGCTGTCCTGGGATGAGAAGGGCGACCTGAAGGGCTTCGAGTTCGGCGTGTTTGACTGGCATGCCAATGGCACTGCTACTGATGCCAAATAATGCTGGTGCGGGTTGATGCCCTCACCCTAACCCTCTCCCACGGGGAGAGGGGATTACCCGGTTTTCTCCCTCTCCCTTAGGGAGAGGGCCGGGGTGAGGGTATCAGGCCGCACAGATCTAGCGCTTCTCCCACCCGTTCGACTGCGCCGTAAACCCTAACGCCTGCATAAACGCTGCCATCACGCCGCGATCCTCCACGCCCACGTCGGCCATCCACCAGGAGGTTACGCTCGGGTTTTCGCGGATCACCTCTTCAATCAAATACTGCCCGACCCCGCGACGACGGGTCACGTCGCGCACGCGCAGGGAGTCCAGCGCCCCTTCCGTGCCGCTCAGCGTTACGCGGACGGCGGCCAGCAGACGTTCATTAAAACGCGCGGCATAGATGCGGTGGTTTTCATCGACGGCCAGCGATGAAGGGGAATATTCCGGCCAGATCTTGCCCAGGTCGATATGATCCTGGTCGCTAAAGGTCACCAGACGCACGATAGTCAGTTTCATTAGCTGCTTGTCCAAATCAAAAAGAGTAGGGCCAGTGTACTCAATTTATTTGCTCAGGCGCTTTCTCTTTTTCTTCCCATTTACCAGGTGATTAGTTTTTTGACAGCGTAATGCGCAGTTTGAAAACACATGGATCGAAAAATAAGCAGAATTTTAACCTGAAGGGTAGTGATTTATTCGGCGCTTTGTACCGTTATTTTATGCTGCCAACTGCGCTTTTATTTGTTTATCTCCGCCTGATTTCAGAATATTATCTTTGCTTAATCGCCTGAAAAATAGAGATTTTAGTCTGGTTTTTGACAAAAAACTGCGCTAAACCATTAAAGGCACTGGTAAAAATAGCGTTGTTCATTAAAAGTACAGGATGCTTTTTAACCATAATAAAACAAAATATAAACACGACATCACGAATGGGGATTCAGAGATGAAAAGGAACGCGAAGACATTAATCGCGGGGATGGTCGCACTGTCGATCTCGCATGCCGCTATGGCAGACGACATTAAAGTTGCGGTAGTGGGGGCGATGTCCGGCCCTGTTGCCCAGTGGGGTGACATGGAGTTCAACGGCGCGCGTCAGGCCATCAAAGATATCAACGCCAAAGGCGGGATCAAAGGCGACAAGCTGGTGGGCGTGGAGTATGACGACGCCTGCGATCCAAAACAGGCCGTCGCGGTCGCCAACAAAATTGTTAACGACGGTATCCAGTACGTCATAGGGCACCTGTGTTCCTCTTCCACGCAGCCTGCGTCTGATATCTACGAAGACGAAGGCATTCTGATGATCACCCCGGGCGCCACCAACCCGGAACTGACCCAGCGCGGCTACCAGCACATCATGCGTACCGCCGGTCTGGACTCCTCTCAGGGGCCAACCGCCGCCAAATACATCCTCGAAACCGTTAAGCCGCAGCGTATCGCCATCATTCACGATAAGCAGCAGTACGGCGAAGGCCTGGCGCGTTCCGTACAGGACGGCCTGAAAAAAGGCGGGGCGAACATCGTCTTCTTCGACGGCATTACCGCCGGTGAAAAAGACTTCTCCGCGCTGATCGCCCGCCTGCAAAAAGAGAATATCGACTTCGTTTACTACGGCGGCTACTACCCGGAAATGGGGCAGATGCTGCGCCAGGCGCGCGCCACCGGACTGAAAACCCAGTTCATGGGGCCAGAGGGCGTGGGCAATGCCTCCCTGTCCAACATCGCGGGGGATTCTGCCGAAGGCATGCTGGTGACGATGCCAAAACGCTATGACCAGGATCCGGCGAATAAGGTTATCGTGGATGCGCTCAAGGCTCAGAAGAAAGATCCAAGTGGTCCGTACGTCTGGATCACCTACGCGGCCGTGCAGTCTCTGGCCACCGCGCTGGACCGTACCGGCAGCAAAGAACCGCTGGATCTGGTGAAAGATTTAAAAGCGCACGGGGCGAACACCGTGATTGGGCCGCTGAACTGGGATGAGAAAGGCGATCTGAAGGGATTTGAATTTGGTGTCTTTAAGTGGCACGCCGACGGTTCGTCCTCGGTCGCCAGATAATCATCCCACCGCCCGGCTCACCGGGCGGGTATAAAAAGGTTTGCATATGTCCGAGCAGTTTCTCTACTTTTTGCAGCAGATGTTTAACGGCGTCACGCTGGGAAGCACCTACGCGCTGATCGCCATCGGCTACACGATGGTTTACGGCATTATCGGCATGATTAACTTCGCCCACGGCGAGGTGTACATGATCGGTAGCTACGTCTCCTTTATGATCATCGCCGCGCTGATGATGATGGGCATCGACAGCAGCTGGCTGCTGGTGGCCGCCGGGTTTGTCGGCGCGATTGTGATCGCCAGCGCCTACGGCTGGAGTATCGAACGGGTAGCCTACCGACCGGTGCGCAGCTCTAAGCGCCTGATCGCGCTGATCTCCGCCATCGGGATGTCCATTTTCCTGCAAAACTACGTCAGCCTGACTGAAGGTTCACGCGACGTGGCGCTGCCAAGCCTGTTTAACGGCCAGTGGATTGTGGGGGCCAGCGAAAACTTCTCCGCCTCTGTCACCACCATGCAGCTGGTAATCTGGGTTGTGACCTTTATTGCGATGCTGGCCCTGACCCTGTTCATCCGCTACTCCCGCATGGGACGCGCCTGCCGCGCCTGCGCGGAAGATCTGAAGATGGCGAGCCTGCTCGGGATCAACACCGACCGCGTGATTGCCCTGACCTTCGTGATCGGCGCAGCGATGGCGGCGGTGGCTGGCGTGTTGCTCGGTCAGTTCTACGGCGTAATCAACCCGTACATCGGTTTTATGGCCGGGATGAAAGCCTTCACCGCGGCGGTACTGGGCGGAATCGGCAGCATTCCGGGCGCGATGATCGGTGGTCTGATCCTCGGCGTGGCGGAGTCGCTCTCCTCGGCGTACCTGAGTACGGAGTATAAAGATGTGGTGTCGTTTGCCCTGCTGATTCTGGTTCTGCTGGTGATGCCTACCGGTATTCTGGGCCGTCCGGAGGTAGAGAAAGTATGAAACCGATGCATTTTGCGATGGCGCTGCTCTCTGCCGCCATGTTCTTCGTCCTGGCGGGCGTCTTTATGGGCGTCCAGTTAGGGCTGGACGGCACGAAGCTGGTGGTGGATACCGCCCCCGACATCCGCTGGCAGTGGGTGTTTATCGGCACCGCTGTGGTGTTCCTGTTCCAGCTGCTGCGTCCGCTGTTCCAGAAGACGCTGAAAAACGTCTCCGGGCCGAAATTCGTCCTGCCGGCGATCGACGGTACAACCGTGAAACAGAAGCTGTTCCTTGTGGCGCTGCTGGTGGCTGCCGTGGCGTGGCCGTTTATGGTATCGCGCGGGACGGTGGATATTGCCACCCTGACCATGATCTACGTGATTCTGGGGCTGGGTCTGAACGTGGTGGTGGGGCTGTCTGGCCTGCTGGTGCTGGGCTACGGCGGGTTCTACGCCATCGGCGCGTACACCTTCGCGCTGCTGAACCACTATTACGGCCTCGGCTTCTGGACCTGTCTGCCGCTTGCGGGGCTGGTCTCTGCCGCGGCGGGCTTCCTGCTCGGCTTCCCGGTGCTGCGCCTGCGCGGTGACTACCTGGCGATTGTGACCTTAGGCTTCGGCGAAATCGTCCGTATCCTGCTGCTCAACAATACCGAGGTGACCGGCGGTCCGAACGGCATCAGCCAGATCCCGAAACCGACCTTCTTCGGCCTGGAGTTCAGCCGTACCGCCCGCGAAGGCGGCTGGGATACCTTCAGCAACTTCTTTGGCATCAAATACGATCCGTCCGACCGCGTGATCTGGCTCTATCTGGTGGCGCTGCTGCTGGTGGTGATTACGCTGTTTGTGATCAACCGTCTGCTGCGCATGCCGCTGGGTCGCGCGTGGGAAGCGCTGCGCGAAGATGAGATCGCCTGCCGCTCCCTGGGCCTGAACCCGACCCGCATCAAGCTGACCGCATTTACCATCAGCGCCGCGTTTGCCGGTTTCGCCGGAACGCTGTTTGCCGCGCGTCAGGGCTTCGTCAGCCCGGAATCGTTCACCTTTGCCGAATCGGCCTTCGTGCTGGCGATTGTGGTGCTCGGCGGAATGGGCTCGCAGTTCGCCGTGATCCTCGCGGCTATCCTGCTGGTGGTCTCCCGCGAGCTGATGCGCGACTTTAACGAATACAGCATGTTAATGCTGGGTGGTTTGATGGTGCTGATGATGATCTGGCGTCCGCAGGGTCTCCTGCCGATGACCCGTCCACAGTTGAAGCTGAAACGCACACAGGCGAAAGGAGAGCAGGCATGAAGCCTTTATTATCCGTTAACGACCTGATGATGCGTTTTGGCGGCCTGCTGGCGGTCAACAATGTGAATCTGGATCTGCACAAGAAAGAGATTGTCTCCCTGATTGGCCCGAACGGCGCGGGAAAAACCACGGTCTTCAACTGCCTGACCGGCTTCTACAAGCCGACGGGCGGCACCATCATGCTGCGCGATCAGCATCTTGAAGGGCTGCCGGGCCAGCAGATTGCCCGCATGGGCGTGGTGCGTACCTTCCAGCACGTGCGTCTGTTCCGCGAGATGACGGTGATTGAGAACCTGCTGGTGGCGCAACATCAGCAGCTGAAAACCGGCCTCTTCTCCGGCCTGCTGAAAACCCCGGCCTTCCGCCGCACGCAGGAAGAGGCGCTCGATCGCGCCGCGACCTGGCTCGACCGTATCGGCCTGCTCCAGCACGCCAACCGTCAGGCGAGCAACCTCGCTTACGGGGATCAGCGTCGCCTTGAGATCGTGCGCTGCATGGTGACCCAGCCGGAGATCCTGATGCTCGACGAACCAGCGGCAGGTCTCAATCCGAAAGAGACCAAAGAGCTGGACGAGCTGATTGCCGAGCTGCGCGACCATCACGACACCACCATCCTGCTGATTGAGCATGACATGAAGCTGGTGATGGGCATTTCGGACCGTATCTACGTGGTAAACCAGGGCACGCCGCTGGCAAACGGCACGCCGGAAGAGATCCGCAACAACCCGGACGTGATCCGCGCATACCTTGGTGAGGCATAAGATGGAAAAAGCGATGTTAACGTTCGACAAGGTCAACGCGCACTACGGCAAAATTCAGGCGCTGCACGATGTTAGTCTGCATATTAATCAGGGCGAAATCGTCACCCTGATTGGGGCTAACGGCGCGGGCAAAACCACGCTGCTCGGCACCCTGTGCGGCGACCCGCGCGCCACCAGCGGGCGGATTGTGTTTGACGGCAAAGACATTACCGACTGGCAGACCGCCAGAATCATGCGTGAAGCGGTGGCGATTGTCCCGGAAGGGCGTCGCGTATTCTCCCGCATGACGGTGGAAGAGAATCTGGCGATGGGCGGTTTCTTCGCCCACCGGGATGAATACCAGACCCGCATCAAGTGGGTGTACGAACTCTTCCCGCGCCTGTGGGAGCGTCGTATTCAGCGCGCGGGCACCATGTCCGGCGGCGAGCAACAGATGCTGGCGATTGGCCGCGCGCTGATGAGCCAGCCGCGTCTGCTGTTGCTGGATGAACCGTCGCTCGGTCTTGCGCCAATCATCATCCAGCAGATTTTCGACACCATTGAGCAGCTGCGCAAAGAGGGGATGACCATCTTCCTCGTCGAACAGAACGCCAACCAGGCGCTGAAGCTCGCTGACCGCGGCTATGTGCTGGAGAACGGGCGCGAGGTGCTCTCCGATACCGGCGATGCGCTGCTGGCGAACGAAGCGGTGCGGAGCGCGTACCTGGGCGGATAGGTAAAAGCAAAAAGGCAACGCAAGTTGCCTTTTTTAGTGTTTTCTCCCTCTCCCACAGGGCTGAGGGTTCCCCAGAAAAATGAAAAGCACGATGAAGTGTGATCTACTGGTTGCGCTAACAAATCAGA
>NZ_JBMKIC010000026.1:0-65843 GCF_049238665.1 Enterobacter cloacae complex sp. IR5450 | reverse complement strand
GTGTAATCTTTGCCGTTCAGCGATACGGTCACCGTCTGGCCCGCTTCGGCGGTGCTGGTGCCGGAGATTGCCAGGTCGGACTGCGCTTCCGTGGCGTTCAGGATATCGTCTGTGGCAATGGTGTTGATGGTCACGGACGGCGCGGTAGCATCCACGCTGTACTCACGGCCCGCCGAGGCGCTGTTGCCGTTCACATTGGTGACGCTCACCTGTACGCTGGCGTCACCATCCTTCAGGCCAGCCAGATCCGCTGACGGCACGGTGTAAGTCCAGTTGCCGCTGTCGTCCACGGTGGTGGTGTAGATCCTGCCGTTCAGACTAATGGTCACGGTCTGCCCGGCTTCCACGTTGGTGGTCACACCGGACAGCACCAGATCCGCGCCCTTCTCCGCCGCGTTAATCACGTCGTCGGTGGCAAGCGCATTGATGCTGATGGCAACGGTAGCCAGATCAACGGTCACGTCGTGGCTGATGATGATCGGATTACCCGCCGCGCTGTCACCGGTAACGCTGATTTTCACGGTGCCTTCCGGCCACGCGCTCACGTCGGTGGACGGGATCGCCGCGCGCCAGGTGCCGTCTGCCAGCACCGTTGCCGCGTAATCTTTACCGTTGACGGTAACCGTCAGCGCCGTGCCCGGCGCCAGCCCGTCGCTGGTGCCTGAAACAATCAGGTTCTGCGCGTGCTCGATGGTGTTGACCACGTCGTCACCCGCCACGGTATCGACGCGCAGCCCCGGCAGGTTAGCGTCGATAGCGATCTCGCGTTCGCCGGTGCCGGTGTTGCCGTGGCCGTTGGTGACGGTCGCGGTTACGCTCAGACTGCCGTTGCCGAGTGCGGTCAGCACGTCAGACGGCACGTTGACGGACCAGGACAAATTATTCTGCACCGTTGCGGTGTAGCTGTAGCCGCCGATAGTCACGGTCACGGTGTTGCCCGCTTCGGCATTCGCCACGGTGCCGCTCAGGGGCTGACCCGCGGCCACTTCCGCCGCGTTGATGACGTTGTCGCCCGCCACGGTGTTGATGGTGACGGTTGGCAGCGCGGTGTCGACAAGCAGGTTCGCAGAATTGCTCACGCTGTTGCCCACGCCGTTGGTGGCCGTCGCGTTCAGGGTGTAACTGGCCTGACCGAGACCGGCCAGATCCGCAGCCGGAACCGTCAGGCTCCAGGTGCCGTCTGCCGCAGTTGTCGCCGTGTAGTTTTTACCGTTCAGGGTCACGGTGACCAGGGTGCCTTCCGCCAGGTTGGCGCTGGTGCCGCTGACGCTCAGATCCTGGCCTTTTTCAACGGCGTTCAGGACGTTGTCATCGCTGATGGCGTTGAAGCTGACCGATGGCAGACCGGTATCGACGGTCACATTATGCGTGCCGCTGCCGGTATTGCCCGCCGCGTCGGTGACTGACACAGAGACGGTCACGGTGCCGTCGCTGAGGCCTGAAATCACATTCGCCGGAACGCCCACGCTCCAGTTACCCGCCGCATCCAGCACGGGTGTATAAGTCTGGCCGCCGATCGTGACGGTGACCTTATCGCCCGCCGCCGCGCCGGTGGCGGAGCCGCTGATAATCTGCGCCTGATTGTGTTCAGCCACGTTAATCACGTCGTCGCCTGCCACGGTGTGGATGGTCACTGCCGGAACGGTGACGTCCACCGTAAGGTTGTGGTCCGCCGACGCCGGGTTACCCGCCTTGTCGCTCACGCTCGCGGTCACGGTGACGCTGCCGTCGCTTAATCCTGCCAGATCCGCCGCCGGAACGTTCAGCGTCCAGCTGCCGTTCGCGCTGACGGTTGTGGTGTAATCTTTGCCGTTCAGCGATACGGTCACCGTCTGGCCCGCTTCGGCGGTGCTGGTGCCGGAGATTGCCAGGTCGGACTGTGCTTCTGAGGCGTTGAGGATATCGTCGGTGGCAATCGTGTTGATGGTCACGGACGGCGCGGTAGCATCCACGCTGTACTCGCGGCCCGCAGACGCGCTGTTGCCGTTCACGTTGGTGACGCTCACCTGCACGCTGGCGTCACCGTCCTTCAGGCCAGCCAGATCCGCAGACGGCACCGTGGCGGTCCATTTACCCTCAGCGTCCACCGTGGCAGTGTAGCTCTTGCCGCCGAAGGTGATGGTGACGGTTTGATTTTCCTCTACATTCGCGGTGGTGCCGGAGAGCACCAGATCCGCACCCCTCTCGGCGGCGTTGATCACGTCATCGGAAGCGATGGCGTCAATGCTGATCGCGACGTTTGCCAGATCCACGGTCACATCATGGTTGATAGTCACCGGATTGCCCGCGCTGCTCTGGCCTTCAACGTTCACGGTGAACGTGCCTGCGGCAAGGGCACTCACGTCCGCAGAAGGGATCGCCGCGCTCCAGGTGCCGTCTGCCAGCACCGTGGCTGCATAGGTTTTACCGTTTACGGTGACGGTCAGCGCTGTGCCCGCCGTCAGGCCGTCGCTTGAACCCGTGATAATCAGATTCTGCCCGTGTTCGATGCTGTTAATCACGTCATCGCCCGCTACGGTGTCCACGCGCAGGCCCGGCAGATTCGCGTCGATAGTGATATCGCGCTCTCCGCTGCCGCTGTTGCCCACGCCGTTCGTGACGCTGGCGGTCACGGTCAGATCGCCATTGCCCAGCGCGGTGAGCACAGATTCCGGTACGCTGACGGACCAGGTCAGATCGCTCTGCACCGTTGCGGTGTAGTTATGGCCGCCAACAGACACAGTCACGGTGTTGCCCGCTTCGGCATTCACCACTGTGCCGCTAATGGTCTGGCCGGTTGCCAGCTCCGCCGCGTTGATCACGTCGTCGCCCGCCACGGTGTTAATGATGACGCCAGGCAGCACGGATTCCACGTTCACGGTGTGCGAGGTGCTGGTGCTGTTGCCGACGCTGTCCGTTGCGGAGGCCGACACGGTGTAAAGCGCTTCACCCAGTTGCCCCACCTCGCTCGCCGGAACGGTTGTGGTCCATTGGCCATTGGTATCCACCGTGGCGCTGTACGCTTTGCCGTTGAGCATCACGGTGACCACCGCGCCCGCGGCCAGCCCGGAAGCCGTACCTGTGATGGTCAGATCCTGCGTTTTCTCACTGCTGTTGATCACATCGTCGCCGGACACGGTGTCAATGGTCAGCACCGGCGCGGTGAGGTTGACTTCAACCTCGTGCGTTGTGCTGTTGCTGTTTCCGGCTTTATCGGTCAGCGCCGCGGTGATGGTGTGATCCCCGGCGGTCAGGGCACTCACGTCCGCCGCAGGCACGCCCACGCTCCACCTGCCGGAAGCGTCCAGGGTCGCCGTGTAATCTTTGTTATTGATGGTGACGGTCACCACGTCGCCCGCCGCCGCACCGGTCACGGAACCGGTGACAATCAGCGCCTGCGCATGCTCGGCGCTGTTGATCACGTCGTCGTCGGAAACGGTGTTAATGGTCAGCTGTGGCACCGTGGTATCCACCAGCACATCGCGGTCCGCCAAGGCCGGGTTACCCGCCTTATCCGCGACGGCTGCCGTGATGGTGTAACTGCCGTCGGTAATCGCGCCGATATCCGCAGACGGTACGGTGACGCTCCAGCTGCCGTTCGCCTGTACGGTGGTGGTGTAGTCCACGCCGTTCAGCGTCACGGTGACGGTCTGGCCCGCTTCGGCGTTGGAGACACCGTTAACGACCAGATCCTGCTGCGCTTCGGCCGCGTTGATGATGTTGTTGTCGCTGACGATCTCGATGGACACCGTCGGCGCGGTGGCGTCCACGCTGTACTCGCGGCCCGCCGAGGCGCTGTTGCCGTTCACGTTGGTGACGCTGACCTGCACGCTGGCGTCGCCGTCTTTCAGGCTACCTAAATCGGCAGACGGTACGGTCGCCGTCCAGTTGCCGCTGGCATCCACCGTCGCGCTATAGGTCTTACCGCCGAAAGTGATGGTAACGGTCTGGTTTTCTTCCACGTTGGTGGTGGCACCCGACAGCACCAGATCTGCGCCTTTTTCTGCCGCATTGATTACGTCGTCGGTAGCGATAGCGTCAATGCTGATAGCAACCGTCGCCAGGTCGACCTTCACGTCGTGGCTGATAGAAACCGGGTTGCCCACTGCGCTCTGGCCTTCAACGGTCACGGTGACGGTGCCTTCGCTCAGCGCGCCGACGTCTGCTGCCGGAACGGCGGCCGTCCAGGTACCGTCTGCCAGTACGGTGGCCGCGTAGGTTTTACCGTTAACGGTCACCGTCAATGCTGAACCCGCTGCCAGACCGTCGCTGGAGCCGGTGATAATCAGGTTTTGTCCGTGTTCGATGCTGTTGATCACGTCGTCACCCGCCACCTTATTGACCCGCAGGCCAGGCAGGTTGGCATCAATCGTGATGTCGCGCTCGCCGGAGCCGGTATTACCGTGGCCGTTAGTGACGCTGGCGGATACGGTCAGGTCGCCGTTGCCGATGGCGGTTAACACGTCAGACGCGACGTTAACCGACCAGCTTAAATCGTCCTGCACGGTTGTCGTGTAGGTATTGCCACCCACCGAAATTGTGACAGTGTCACCACTCGCGGCACCGCTCACTTTCCCGCTCAGGGTTTGTCCGGAAGCCACTTCCGCCGCGTTAATGACGTCGTCGGTGGCAACCGCATTAATGGTGACCTGCGGCAGCGCGCTGTCGACCAGCACGCTATGGCTGGTGTTCGCACTATTACCCGCAGTATCGGTCACGCTGGCCGTCACGCTATAGCTCGCTTCGCCCAATGCCGAGACATTTGCCGCCGGAACGGTGACGCTCCAGTTACCGCTGGCATCGGTGGTGGCGGCGTAACTGATACCGTTCAGGGTTACGGTGATGCGGGTCCCGTCCGGCTGGTTGCTGGTACCGGAGATCAACAGGTCCTGGCCTTTCTCGGTCGCGTTGATCACGTCGTCAACCGCCAGGGTATTGATGGCAATCACCGGCGCGGTCAGGGAGACGTCAAACGCGTGCGTCGCGCTGGTGCTGTTGCCCGCTTTATCGGTGACCGTGGCGGAGATCGTCTGATCGCCGTTAGCCAGCGCGCCCACGTCTGCCGCCGGAACGCCCACGCTCCAGCTTCCGGCACCGTCCAGCATCGCTGTGTAGTCTTTGCCGTTCAGGGTCAAGGTAATCACATCGCCCGCCTGCGCGCCCGTCACCTTGCCGGTGACAATCAGCGCCTGGCCGTGCTCGGCAATATTAACAATGTCGTCGCCCGCCACAATGTCGAAGGTAATCTGCGGCACGGTAGTGTCGACCAGCACGGACGCCCCTGCACTGGCCGGGTTGCCCGCTTTATCGGACACAGTCACCGTGACCGCCGCGCTGCCGTCGGCGATGCCTGCCATATCCGCCGCCGGTACGTCCAGCGTCCAGCTGCCGTTTGCCTGCACCTGGGCGGTGTACTGATTGCCGTTGAAGGCCACGGTGACCGTCTGGCCTGCTTCGGCAGTAGACGTCCCGCTCAGGGTCAGATCCTGCGCCGCCTCTGCCGCATTCAGCATGTTGTCGCCGCTGATGGTGTTGATGGTGACCGCTGGCGCGGCGGTATCGACGCTGAATGCCTGCGAAGAAGAGGCCGCGTTGCCGTTCACGTTGGTTACGCTGACCTGTACGCTGGCGTCGCCGTCCTTCAGGCCGCTCAGATCGGCAGCCGGTACGGTGCAGGTCCAGTCGCCGTTGGCATCGACCATCGTGGTCCAGGTTTTACCCGCAAAGATAATGGTAACGGTCTGGCCCGCTTCAACGTTCGAGGAGGAGCCGGACAGCACCAGATCCTGGCCTTTTTCTGCCGCGTTCAGCACGTTGTCGTCCGTCACGCTGTTAATGCTTATCGCCACCGGGGCGAGATCGACATCCACCACGGTGCCGATGTTCACCGGGTTGCCGGAGGTATCCTGCGCGCTGGCGCTGATGGTGAGCGACCCGTCCGCCCACCGGGAGACGTCTGCGGCCGGAACCGCAGCCTGCCAGGTGCCGTCCGCCTGTACCGATGCGGAATAACTCTTGCCGTTGATGGTCACGGTGACGGTGCTACCCGCCGCCAGGTCGGTGCTGGTGCCGGAGATAACCAGGTTCTGCGCGTGTTCAATAACGTTAATGACGTCGTCACCGGCGACGGTATCAATGCGCAGGCCGGGCAGCTGGGCGTCAATGGTGACATCCAGGGAAGACGATCCGGTATTACCGTGCGCGTTCGTCACGCTGGCCGAGACGGTCAGGTCGCCGTTGCCGAGCGCGGTTAACTGACTCTGGGTTAACGGCAGGCTCCAGGTGAGATCGTCCTGTACTGTAGCCGTGTATGTCTGCCCGCCGAGGATAATCGTGACGGTATCGCCCGATGCCGCGTTAGAAACCTTTCCGGTCAGGGTTTGCCCTGCGGTCACTTCCGCCGCGTTGACGATATTGTCGCCCGCGAAGTTGTTGAGGGTAACAACCGGCAGCGAGCTGTCCACCAGCACATCGTGCGTGGCAGCGGCGCTATTGCCCACATTATCGGTGACGCTCGCCGTTACGGTGTAATTGGCTTCACCCAGCGCGCTCACCGCAGAGGCGGGTACGGTAACGCTCCAGTTGCCGCTGGCGTCGGTGGTGGCGGTGTAGTTGATACCGTTCAGATTAACAGTGATGGTGGTTCCTTCCGGCTGGTTGCTGGTACCGGAAAGCAGCAGATCTTCGCCCTTCTCTGCCGCATTGATCACGTCATCCGCTGCCAGCGTGTTAATACCGATAACGGGCGTCACAGTATTGACCACCACATCCACTGAACTGCTGCCGGTGTTACCGGACCGATCGGTCACGGAGACGTTAATGGTCCAGGTGCCGTCCGTCAGCCCCTGAATGACGGACGCAGGCAGGCCGAGACTCCAGTTTCCTGCCGCATCCACCACGGTGGTGTAGTCTACGTTATTGATGGTGATGGTGACCAAATCGCCCGCCGCCGCGCCGGTGACGGAGCCGCTCAGGATCTGCGCCTGAGCATGGGCCAGCTGGTTAACGGTGTTGGTGTCGGTGACGAAATCGTTGATGGTCACCTGCGGCACGGTGGCATCCACCAGCCCAACGCGATCCGCGCTGCTGCTGTTGCCCGCCACGTCAGTGACGGTGGCCGTCACGGTGACATTGCCATCGGTCAGCGCGCCTACGTCGGCGGCAGGCACGTTCAGCTGCCAGCGACCGTCCGCCTGTACCGTGGTCTGGTAAGATTTACCGTTCAGCGTCACGGTGACCGTCTGGCCCGTTTCAGCGGTTGTGCTGCCGCTGAGCACCAGATCCTGCTGCGCTTCTGCCGCATTAATGATGTTGTCGTCGGTCAGGTTATCAAGCGTAATGGCTGGCGGCTGTGTATCGACGATCACCACGCGTGAGGCGTCCGCGCTGTTGCCGTTGACGTTAGTAACGCTGACGCTCACCTGCGCACGCCCGTCGGTCAGCGTTTCCATCGCGCTCGCCGGAACGGTCAGGTGCCAGGAGCCGTCCTGCTGCACCTGTGCAGTAAAGGTTTGATCCGCGAATTTCACCACCACGGTCTGCCCGGCCTCCACGCCCTGCGTCTGACCAGAAAGCGTGACATCCGCGCCTTTTTCCGCCGCGTTGAGCATATCGTCAGTGGTTACGGTATCGATGGTGACAGCCACCGCATTCAGGTCAAGTTCGATCGGGTGTTCAGCCGCCACGGTGTTGCCCCAGGCATCTTCCGCGCTGACGCTGACGGTCATGCCTCCCGCCGTCCATGCCTGAAGGTCCGCCGCCGGCACGCCAATCTGCCAGCTGCCGCTGGCGTTAACCGTGGTGACGTATTCGACATTATTGATGGTAACGGTGATCTGTGTGCCTTCGGCCAGATGAGTGCTGGAGCCGGTGACGGCCAGATCCTGCTGCTGCTCGATGGCGTTAATCACGTCATCGCCAGAGATCGTGTTCACGCGCAGGCCCGGCAGTTCGGCGTTGATGTTGATATCACGTTCGCCGGTGCCGGTATTGCCGTGCGCATTGGTGACAGAGGCGCTGAAGGTTAAATCGCCGTCGCCAAACGCCTGGAGGTCGGCCGATGGGATCGTCACGCTCCATTTCAGGTTGCTGCCAACCGTCGCGGTGTAGCTCTTGCCGCCCACGGTGACAGAGACGGTATCGCCCGCCGCCGCGCCGGTGACGCGTCCGCTGAGGGTTTGGTCAACCGCTGCTTCGGCGTTATTGACCAGGTTATCCCCGGCAAAGGTGTTGACGATCACCTGCGGCAGCACGGTGTCTACCAGCAGATTCGCCTCGGCGGAGCCGCTGTTACCCACGCTGTCGGTGCCTCTGACGCTGACGGTGTAAAGGGTATTCGCCAGATCCAGCACGTCGGAGACCGGCACCTGAACGGACCAGCGACCGTTCTCAACGGTGGTCTGATAGTTAACGTTGTTCAGCGTCACGGTGACAGCGCTGCCGTTCGGCAGATTACTGGTCCCACTCAGGCTCAGGGGCTGCATGGCCTCCTGCGCATTCAGGACGTTATCCTGGCTGATGGGATCAAGGGTAAATTCCGGCGGGTTGCCGCTCAGCGTAATGCCGTGCGTCGCGCTGCCGGTGTTGCCCGCCGCATCGGTCACGGCGACCGAAATGCTGTGGCTACCTTCCCCCAGCGCGCCAATGACGGAGGCAGGCACGCCGACGCTCCAGCTGCCGTCCGCCTGGACGACACCGGTAAAGGTCTTGCCGCCAACGGTCACGGTGACAACGTCGCCCTCCGCCGCGCCGTTCGCCTGGCCGGAAATAATCTGCGCCTGCCCCTGCTCGCTGGTGTTCAGAATGTCGTCGCCCGCGACGGTGTTGATAGTGACCACTGGCGCTGCGGTATCGACCGTGAAATCGGCGGTGATGGAGGACCCATTACCCGCTTTGTCGCTGACGTTTACCGTCAGGGTGTGCTCGCCGTTAGCCAACGTCTGTACTTCACTGGCCGGAAGCGTAACGGACCAGCTGCCGTCGCTGCCCACGGTCGCCGTGTGATTTTTGCCGTTCAGCGTGACCGTCACAATCTGGCCCGCTTCCGCATCGGTTTTCCCGGTCAGCGTCAGCGGCTGATTATGTTCAGCCGCGTTGATGATGTTGTCCTGGGCGATCGTGTCGACAGAGATCACTGGCGAGGCGGTATCCACGCCAATCGTCTGGCTGCCGGACACGGTGTTGCCCGCCGCGTCTTTTCCGCTGACGTTGACCGTCCAGGTACCATCGCCCAGCGCCTGTGCGTCGGCAGCAGGGACCTTCACGCTCCATGCGCCGTTTGCCCCCACTTCTGCGGTATAGGTTTTACCGTTGAGCGTGACGGTAAGCGCCGTTCCCTGCGCCAGGTTTTTGCTGGTGCCGGACAGCGTAAAGCCCGCGGACTGTTCGCTGGCGTTGATCACGTTATCACCCGCCGTGGTGGCGAGCGTCACGCTGGTATCCGCTGTAGAAACGGTTACGGTAATACTGCCCGCAGAGGTCGTTTTACTGCCGTCGATCTGTACGACGGACCAGGTATGTTCCCCGTCCGCCTGGGTCGGGAGTGTTACCGTCCAGGTGCCGTCCTTCGCGACCATGGTGCTGGCGATGGTGCTGCCGCTACCGTCTTTAACCTGAATGGTCGCGCCCGGCTGCCCGGTACCGCTGAAGGTGGGGGTGTTATCATCCGTGACCTCTTTTGCACTCAGCACGCCCTGCTTGTCACCCGCGTTGTCCGCCAGCAAAAATGTCGGCGTAGCGCTTTCGACTTCTTTTGTATTATCAATAACCCTGGTTTTGGTTTCGCCATCGCCGCCGTGAGCCAGCAGTGCGCCGATCGCACCGCCCCCTAACGCCGCACCGGCAATCCAGCCCCACGGCGCATCGCTTAATAAGCTTCCCTGCTCCAGGAAAGGTTCAATGCTGCTAATGGGTGCAGCCTGGGCGGTTAATTCGGTGGCGGCAACGCCTGATGCTTCCCCGGCATCGGCAAATGAAATATGCGTCAACGCCTGGTTATCGTTAAATACCAGTTCGGAATGATTATGGGTTTCCGTGTCTTCGACAAAATAATTATTGCAGCGGATCACGCTGCCATCTTTCATATAAATGAGGAGGTCATTCCCCTGGCGGACATAACGCACCACGTCCTGAGCAGAACCCTGAATTTCAATCACGCTCGGTGAGGAAATAGAAACCGAGAGATTCCCTTCACCGGTTAATTTCGTCTTCTCTGCCGTTTTGCGAATGATGACATCAACAACTTTTGCGGTACTCATATTCTTCTCCTTGCAGGTGCGCGTATTCCTGTGGATATGTCCACCAGAGGGATGTAGCTATCCTTGGGAAAAATCACCCATTATTGTCTGACTTATTTCGCGCAGAAAGGCGCGCCTTTTTTTTAACTTAAATCAGGTAATTTCGCGGCAGCGTTTTTCTCTATTCCGATAAGCGGCATGAGATTATCCACCGCGGAGGCGTAATTAATCGCCGCACTCCAGCCATCGTATTCAGCCATTATTTTCGCGGAGGTGGCAGACCAGACATCCTGCTCCACGCTGAGCAGATCGTTAATGCTGCGCTTGCTCAGGGTATATTCATTTTTGTAGACATCGCGGGCGCGCAACGCATTTTCCAGCTGACGTTTCCCGGCTTCCATTCGTCCACGCGCCCCGGTCCAGTCGGCCTGTGCGACGGAGGCTTTTTGCAGGACATCAAAACGGGCCTGATCGACCTGAGACGATGCCATTGCCCTTGTGCCCTCGGCCTGACGGACGCGCGCCGAGACCGCGCCGCCCTGATAAAGCGGTGCGTCAATATTGAGCTGGATCTGATCATCCCAGTACGCGCGATTATCCGACTCATACCGGGTGCGGCCCCCTTTCAGGCTTAAGGTCGGCCAGTGCTGAGACTTCGCGGTTTCTACGCCGTACTGGGCTGAACGCTCCATGTTCTGCGCGGCCATCACCGTTGGGATCAGTGAATAATCAATCCGATTGAGAGAATCCGGCTCCACGGCCAGACCTCCCGGAACCGGTGAATAGCGTTCAGCCTGTATGCCAGTTAATACCGCCAGCCGCGCGCGGGCGCTGTTCAGGGATGCATTGTACTGCTCTACCGTCGCCTGCATCCCGGCAATACGGGTGCGGGTCTGAAGCTCATCAGAGGTGGAGCTTACGCCAGCGTCGGCGCGGAGTTTTGCCAGCTGCTCAACGTTTTTAAGCGCCTGCACGTTCTCTTTTGCCGCCTGCAACAGATCGCTGTAGCGTTTCACTTCCACATAGCTGAGCGCCGTTTTTTCCGCGACGGCAGACATCGTGCTCATCAGCTGGTAGCGATAGCTGTCACGCTGAGCTGAAGACTGGCTGATGCTGTTGTTGGTCTTGCCAAAATCGTACACCAGCTGCGTCAGACTCAGGCCCCAGGCTGCGGAATTTCGCAACGAGCCGCTAGAATCGGTGGTCTGGCTGTGACCCGTACTCCCGTTCAGGGCTATTTGTGGCATCCAGCCACTGCGCGCTTCGTCTATTTGTGCCTGGCCGATCCCCAGCTGTGCCGCCTGCTGACTCACCGAGGGGTCGCGATCGAGAGCGAAAAGAACACTTTCTTTCATCGTCATTGCCGCAACGGGAGATATCCCCGCCTGGCCGTTATTTGCATTAGCCGCAGTCACCACCAACGAAATTAAGGTCAGTGAGGCAGATAATCTGAGTAACCTGTTATTGCATTTCATCTTCATAATATCCCCCGACTCCAGGTGATAGCCAAATAAATACCCAGGAAGAGGTACAAATAATTCGCCAGAAATCCATTGCCCCTTCTCCATTAATTCCGGGCAAGAGTTCCCCTAACCCATTTCAATTGAGATGAGAGCCGTTCAATCCCTTTTTTTCTTTTAAGAATTTACTTAAATATTTAGTGATTCGCAGCATAACAAAATGTGATATAAGCAACCACACCCGCAATGTTAATGTGTTGTTACAAATAAGAAAAAAGATGGGGTTTCTGGACAAAACGTTATAAAAGACCTTTCAGATGAAACAAATAAACCCCCTGTAATCTAAAGAAAATTCTAAAATACCCCGGTGTACATTTTTGCGTTAATTTCACCCCGAATCAGACACAAAGATTTTCAAAGAAATGTCAATTTAAGTAATCCACGGAATAAAACTGGATTATTTTACTTTAAAAACAAAAATTACTAGATATATGCACTAATTTATAATTACAAATTAGTTATAAATATCAATTAGGCACTGGAATGTGGCAGCTTAAGCCAAATTTTTAAGTAAAACATAGCGATAACAACATACCTAAAAGATACATACATGCTTTTTATGACTGATTAATGCAATATCAATAATCACAACATTAAACTGTTTTTGGATAACATCCCGCGCCTGTCCCGATTCCCTTTTCTGCAAAATGCTGTAAACTGCGAAGTATTGCGACATTTTGCAGGATACTGCGCCCATGCATAAAACCGCCAGACAAAAATATGTGCTTGATATCATTACTGAACAAGGCCAGGCCAGCATTACCGAGCTGGCAGATCGATTGCAGGTTTCAGCGGACACCATCCGTCGCGATCTGACCGACCTGGAAAAACAGGGACTGGCACAAAAAAACCATGGTGGCGCCATCGCGCTGAATCTCTCGACGATGAACCGGGTTAGCAGGAATACCTTGCTGCCTGAAATCAAGCAGCGGCTGGGTAAACAGGTTGCGCAATGCGTGCCTGCGGGCTCGACGCTGTTTCTGGATGCCGGAAGCACACTGCTGGCCGTTGCCCCTTTCCTTCAGGGGCCGCTGACCATCATCACCCCTTCTCTTGATATCGCCCAACAGGTGAGCGATCGGGAAGGTATCGACCTGATCCTGCTCGGTGGAAAGTGGGATCAGAAACAGCGCCTGTTTGCCGGAAGCGCCACCCTTTCACTGCTCTCTCGCTACCGGGCGGATATTGCCATCCTTGGCGCATGCGCCATCCATGCCAAACTCGGATTGAGCGCCAGTCAGGAGGCGGATGCCGAGGTGAAGCGTGCCATGCTGGCCGCAAGCCAGGCGCACTGGGTAGTCGCCGACCATCTAAAACTCAACCAGTGCGAACCGTATCTGGTGTCAGGGTTATCCGAGATTCATCAACTGTTTTTAGATCGTCCCTGGGCAGAGCTCGGGGACCATAGCGCCGTGCAGGTTACCGTTTGCGCACATTAACGTGGAGAAGGTCATGAATAAAGTGAAGACAATGAATATTGCGCTGATCGGGTATGGTTTTGTGGGTAAGACGTTCCATGCCCCGCTGATCCAGTCCGTTGACGGCCTGAAGCTGGCGGTGATCTCATCCCGGGATGAAGAGAAAGTGAAACGCGATCTGCCGGACGTGCTCGTTGTCGCCACGCCGGAAGAGGCCATTCAGCACCCGGATATCGATCTGGTGGTTATCGCCTCCCCTAACGCGACCCATGCGCCGCTGGCCACCCTGGCGCTCAATGCCGGCAAGCATGTGGTAGTGGATAAGCCGTTCACGCTGGATATGCAGGAAGCGCGGGATCTGATTGCGCTGGCTGAAGAAAAACAGCTGCTGCTTTCTGTCTTCCATAACCGCCGCTGGGACAGCGATTTTCTCGGCATTAAGCAGGTGATTGCGCAAGGCAGCATCGGCAAGGTGAAACATTTTGAGTCGCATATCGATCGTTTCCGCCCGGAGGTTCGCGTGCGCTGGAGAGAGCAAAACGTTCCCGGTAGCGGCCTGTGGTTCGACTTAGGCCCGCACATGATTGACCAGATGCTACAGCTTTTTGGTCTGCCGCAGTCGGTACAGGGCAACATCGCCACCCTGCGTGACGGCGCGGAGATTAACGACTGGGCGCACGTGGTGCTGAATTATCCGGAACACAAAGTGGTCCTCCATTGCAGCATGCTGGTGGCGGGCGGCGTGTCCCGCTTTACCATTCACGGTGACAAGGCTAGCGTGGTGAAAGCACGCATCGATCAGCAGGAAACCCAGCTGCTGGCAGGCGTCATTCCGGGTAGCGAAAGCTGGGGTGAAGACAGCGACGCTATGGTGCTGCTTAATGCCCAGGGTGAAGCCAGCGCTATCCCTGCGCCAAAAGGCGACCAGCGGCAGTACTATATAAACGTGCGCGATGCCCTGAACGGCAAGATTGACAACCCGGTCCCGCCGGTGGAAGCCCTGGCGGTGATGGCGGTGCTGGAAGCGGCGGTAAAATCTTCAGAAACGGGTACAACTCAGGAACTGGACTTAACGGCGCAGGAGCGCGCGCAACTGCAATAAGCCGCAAAAAATGCCCTGCGGGTTTGCAGGGCATTATCGGTTACTGACGCTTTTTCGGCATCATGCGCAGCAGCGTGTTATCTTTCCAGAAATAGTGATGCATCAGCGCGGCAAAGGCGTGCAAACCAATCACGAAATATCCCAGATTGGCCAGCGTCACGTGCCACGCTTTTAGCGTATCCACCAGGTCAAAATGCCCCTCCGCCGCATGCGGCATCGTCAGGCCAAACGCAAACCAGTCATTTCCCCGGTTATACATCATCACCATGCCGATCAGCGGCAGCGCAATGAACAGCAGGTAGATAACCAGATGCCCCAGATGGGACAGCCCGGTGATCATCGCTTTTGGTTTCGGTTGAATAGGCGGAGCCGGGAATTTGAGGCGGATAAGCAGGCGCGCCACCATCAGCACCAGGATGCTGATCCCGCAGGAAACGTGGATCATATTAATGAGCGGACGATCGCTTCGCGGGAACCATCCCCTGAACTCCATGGCGCAATAGGCCATAATAACTAACAGAAAAACCAGCCAGTGAATGCTGATTTGCAGACCCGTATATTTTGTGCGCATGTTGTTTCCCGATAAATAACCATTATCGCGCCAACATAACCACCTTTCCTGAAAATGTGAACCCCCTCGCATGGAGGGGGCTCCTGATTACGACTGCAAATAGACCACCTGCGTCTGCAAATACTCATTCAGACCGTGTTTACCATCTGCCCCGCCGATACCGGATTTCCGCCAGCCCGCATGGAAGCCCTGCATCGCTTCAAAGTTTTCACGGTTAATGTAGGTCTCGCCGAACTTAAGCCCCTTAATGGCTTTCATGGCGACGTTCAGGTCCTGCGTATAAACAGACGAGGTTAAACCGTAGTCGCTGTCGTTGGCCATGTTCAGGGCCTCTTCCAGGGTGTCGAAAGCCACCACCGGCAGCACCGGGCCAAAGGTCTCTTCGTGCATGATGGCCATATCCTGACGCACGTCCAGCAGCAGCGTTGGGGGATAAAAATACCCTTTACCTTCTGCCGCTTTACCGCCAAGGACCACTTTGGCCCCCTCCTGCACCGCGCGCGCCACCTTCTGCTCCACGCGCTCCAGCGCGGCGGCGTTGATCAGCGGCCCCATGGCAATATCCGTTCGCTCAGCCGGATTGCCAAACTGGACGGCTTTCATTGCCTCTCCCAGACGATTCACAAAGCGGTCGTAGATCCCCTTCTGGACATAGACACGTTCCGCGCAGTTACACACCTGCCCGGTATTGATGACGCGTGAATCCACAATGGCCTTCACGGCCAGCTCAAGATCGGCATCGTCCATCACGATGGCCGGGGCTTTACCGCCCAGCTCCAGCCCCACTTTGGTGATGTTTTTCGCAGCCGCAGCCATGATATTTTCACCTGCCCCGACGCTGCCGGTCATGCTGACCATCGCCACTTTCGGATTCCCGGCCAGCTCCTGTCCGACGGTTTCACCCCGGCCCAGCACCAGGTTAAAGACGCCTTTCGGCAGGCCAATCTCATCGACAATTTTGGCAAACGCGATGGCGTTGTTTGGGGTAAATTCGCTCGGTTTGATAACGATGGTGTTGCCGGTGATCAGCGCGGGAGCAAGCTTACGGGCAATCAGGAAGAAGGGAAAGTTCCACGGCAGAATGCCGGTGGTGACGCCAAGGGCACGCTTAAACACCAGAATATTCTCGCCCGGACGGTCGCTCTGAATGATTTCCCCTTCATACCGGCGCGCCCACTCGGCCATATAGTCGATATAGTCAGCGGTAAAGTTCACTTCCACTTCCGCCAGCTGCTGGATCTTGCCGCCTTCGGCCACAATCAACGCGCTGATTTCACTGACGCGCTCGCGGATCCCGGCGGAAATTTTGCGTAGCCAGCTGGCGCGTTCAATGGCTGGCAGCGCCTCCCAGCCAGCCTGCGCGCGCTCTGCCGCGTCAATGGCTTTGCGGGCGTCCTCGGCGGTGCCGTCGGGAATACGGGAAATGACCTCTTCCGTGGCCGGATTGATCACGTCAATCCATGCATCACCCTGCCAGGCAACAAACTGTCCATCAATATACATAGGATGTTGTACGGGTACTGTCATAACCTGCTCCTGTAATCACACTGTTTTTAACAAGTAAACTTATTGTTAAAAACTATAATTACCGGGGCAATTGCCTACTCTATGAATCTGTTTTTGTGAGATATCTCATAAAAGATACGGGTCAGCCCGTTTCCAAAATCACAAATCGGCAACACAGGATGCCCGTTTGCGTAAAAGATGGCGCAAACGGGCAAGAGCATTACAGCAGAGAACGGCTCACCAGCGCGTCGGTGAGAATGACGTCGTTTCGCAGGATCTGCCACGCGGCGTCCACGTCGGCAGGGATATCGACATGGGCAATGAAATCACGTCCCGCCGGACCGTAGCCGTTGATGTCGTCCCTGAGTCGCGGAAATTCACCCAGCACCAGCGACAGGTAACGTTCTACCGGCCATAACCCCTCGGCCGGGCCGCTAAACACCAGACCGTCGTCGCTGTTTTGCAGCACGGGCGTCAGGCCGGGATGACTCACCCATGCGGGCGCTTCGGCCTCGTCGCGGCATACGCGGGCAAACGTAGCCATTGTGCGCCGCTGCATCGTCGGGTCCTGCACCACCAGCACCCGGGCGGCGTTCAGTCCGGATTGTTTCATCAACGCCCGGCTGAAGCGGGCGTTTTCACCACAGTTGGTCGACTGATCCTCAACGTGAAGATGCTCAGCCGGAATGTTCCAGAATTCACGGGCGATGTCGGCCAGAATAGCTGCCTCAGCCCGACCGGTGGTGGGTATCCTGTTATAGCGGGGGTGTTTCGCAATCGCGGCGTAGAGGAAGGTCGTCGAGTGACCGATCCCGCCGCTGATGATCAGAGGAACACCCTGTTCAGCCGCGTTTTTACAGGCAGCATCAATCGCGGGGATCACCGCATTACCCGCCAGAATCACCAGATCAACGGGTTGATTGTCCTGATAGTCGTCCTGAGCAAGCCACGCCCCAACGGTATTCACGGCGTCGAGGGTTGGGCCAGGCAGACAGGGGAAAAGTGCCATTGTCATCGTTACCTCCTTACAGCATACAGAGCCATCGATTATCCCCCTTTCTGCGCGTCATGCTATGGCATGAATACTGAAAAAACGGGCTGGAACGTTCTCAAAAAGCACTCACATTTGATTAACTTGAGAAAATCGTATTCACTTGAATTATGATTTGCGTCAGCCTTAGAATCATTAGCCCGCTCACAATTCAACATTTTGAAAGGTAAACCACGTTATGCGCCTGCCCCAACGCGACCCTTATGCTCCTCGCGAGTGGCAGCCACACGAGAAACCCGCCCTGCTGGGTTCCCCTTCCACCCCGGAACATCCAACCCCAAAACGGATCGCCTATGGCGTGGTCGGCCTGCTGGTATGTCTGACCGGGGCGCTGGGTAACGCGGTCGTTACCGCTAATCTGCAAAATCTGCAAGGCACTTTTGGCGCCTGGTCGACTGAAATCGCCTGGTTGCCTGCCGTCTATGTCATGACCAACGTTTCCATCAACCTGCTGCTGGTAAAGTTTCGCCAGCAGTACGGTTTGCGCGCCTTTACGGAAGGCTTCCTGGTGCTGTATGTGCTGGTCACCTTTTTCCACCTGTTTGTGAACGATCTTAGCTCGGCGCTGATGGTACGGGCGGCGCACGGGATGGTCGCCGCCGCGCTCAGCTCGCTCGGCATTTATTACCAGATACAGGCCTGGCCCGCGAAGCATCGACTGAAGGCGCTGACCATTGGCATTACCGGGTCGTCGCTGGCGATCCCGCTGGCGCGGCTGTTCTCCACCGAGCTGTTACAGCTTGATGAGTGGCGCGGGCTGTACTTCTTCGAGCTGGGTCTGGCCCTGATCTCCCTGGCCTGCGTGATGGTGCTAAAGCTGCCGCCGGGCGATCGGCGCAAAGTCTTCGAGAAGAAAGATTTCATCACCTTCTTTTTGCTTGCGCCCGGCATGGCGCTGCTGTGCGCGGTTCTGTCGCTAGGGCGTCTGGACTGGTGGTTTGAAGCGCCGTGGATCGGCTGGGCGCTGGCCCTCTCGCTGGTGCTGATTGTCTCTGCGATCGTGTTTGAACATAACCGCAGCAACCCGCTGCTTAATACCCGTTGGCTGTCCAGCGGCAGCATCGTACGCCTGGGGCTGATTATGCTGCTGATCCGCATCGTACTGGCGGAGCAGAACACGGGCGTCATCGGCTGGCTGCAATATGTGGGCCTACAGAATGAACAGATGACCCATCTGGCGTGGGCTATTTTCGCCGGGATCGTCTGCGGTATCGTCACCAGCTGTCTGACGATTAAGCCCACTAAACTGGCCTGGCCGATAATCACCTCGCTGGTGCTGATGATCGTCGCCTCGCTGCTGGACAGCCAGTCCAACAACCTGACCCGGCCGGATCAGCTTATTTTCAGCCAGTTCCTGCTGGGCTTCGGCAGCGCTTTCTTCCTCGCGCCTGCGATGCTGGCCGCCATTGGCGGGGTGATCGCCGACCCGCGCAACCTGGTCAGCTTTTCCGTGATGTTTGGCATGAGTCAGAACCTTGGGGGCCTGCTGGGTTCCGCGATCCTCGGCACCTTCCAGACCTGGCGCGAGAAGTACCATTCCAGCCTGCTGGCTGACCAGCTCACCACCCTTAACCCGCTGGTGAACGAACGCATTCAGCTTTACACCCAGATGTACAAAAGCCTGATTGGCGACAGTTCCCTGCTGGGAACCCAGGCCATTACGCAGCTCCAGACGGTGACGGCGCTTGAGGCAAACATTCTGGCTTACAACGATACTTATCTCCTGACGGCGAGCATTGCCACTGCCACGCTGGTCTGGATTTTATGGCGCTTGCTGCGCCTGCGCATCACCGCCCGTATGGCCCTTAAGAACGCCACTGGCAACAAGTAATGACTATTTTTCAGGAGAGGTTATGAGTCAGCAGGATGCCGCCAAAGAGCAGGCCAACACCCGTAAAAACGTGCGCGTCGTGTCCATTTTCACCGCCGCGGCTATCGGCATTGTCGGAGTACTGGTGATCCTTTATGCCTGGCAGCTGCCCCCGTTCACGCGTCATGCCCAGTTTACCGATAACGCCTACGTGCGCGGCCAGACTACGTTCATCAGTCCTCAGGTAAACGGCTACATTACCGAGGTCCATGTTCAGGATTTCGCGCAGGTTAAAAAAGGCGAGCTGCTGTTGCAGATAGATGACCGTATCTATCGCCAGCGCGTCCATCAGGCCGAGGCGCAGCTGGCAATGAAAATTGCAGCTCTTAATAACAACCTGCAACAGCGCAGAAGCGCGGAAGCGGTGATTGCCAAAAACGAGGCGGCGCTGAAAAACGCCCGTGCCCAAAGTCTGAAAACCCAGGCGGATTTGAAACGCGTGAAAGAGCTGACCGCGGACGGCTCCCTTTCCATTCGCGAGCGCGATTCGGCACTGGCCAGTGCCGCCCAGGGGAGCGCCGATATCGACCAGGCGAAAGCAACGCTTGAGATGTCGCGTCAGGATTTACAAACGGTTATCGTCAATCGCGGTTCGCTGGAGGCCGACGTTGAGAATGCGAAAGCCGCGCTGGAGCTGGCGCAGATCGATCTGCAAAACACCCGGATTGTCGCGCCGCGTGATGGTCAGCTCGGGCAGATTGCAGTGCGTCTGGGGGCGTACGTCGCCGCCGGGACGCACCTTACCACGCTGGTCCCGCCGCAGCACTGGGTGATCGCCAATATCAAAGAGACGCAGCTGGCGAATTTACGCGTCGGACAGCCGGTGAAATTCACCGTCGATGCCTTAAACGATAAAGCCTATCAGGGCCGCGTGGAGAGCATATCCCCGGCCACAGGCGTCGAGTTCAGCGCTATCACCCCGGATAACGCCACGGGCAACTTTGTTAAAATCGCCCAGCGCATCCCGGTACGCATTGAAGTACTCGGTGAGCCGGAGGCGTACCGGCTGCTGCGCCCTGGCATGTCGGTGCAGGTGACCATCGACACGCGGGAGGCGAAACAATGACGCTTCGCCCGATAGCCGGCCTGCTGATGATGGCTATCCTGGCGGGATGCCAGTCGGTTGACGTTGAGCCCGCCAAATCGTCCCTGCACATACCGGCCCAATGGCGCGCGACGTCGGGGCCAGCCAGCCCGACAGAGCAGCTCTGGTGGCGAAATTTTCACGACAGCAATCTGAACCGCTATGTGGATCAGGCGCTGAAGAACAACAGCGACGTGCTGATTGCACGCGAGCGGATTAACGAGTACCAGGCCCGGGTGTTCGCCGCCGACGGCAGTCTGTTCCCGTCGCTTGACGCGGGCGTGACCGGGACGCGCGCGCGCTCGCAGTCCGCCGCCACGGGGCTTCCGGTATACGGTACGTTGTACAAAGGCAGCCTGACCGCCAGCTACGACGTGGATATCTGGGGCGTAAACCGTAGCACCTCCCGTGCCGCTGAAGCATCGCTGGAGGCACAAAAGGCGGCGGCAGCGGCGGCTGATCTTACCGTCGCATCATCGGTGGCCTCCGGGTATGTCACCCTGCTGTCGCTGGATGAACAGCTTCGCGTTACCCAATCCACGCTGAAGTCGCGTGAAGAGGCGTTCAATCTCGCCAAACGACAATTTGAGACGGGATACAGCTCTCGCCTTGAGCTGATGCAATCGGATTCTGAGCTGCGCGCCACCCGCGCCCAGGTTCCACTGCTTCAGCACCAGATTGCACAGCAGGAAAATGCGCTTAGCCTGCTGCTGGGCAGCAACCCGGGTGACGTTGCGCGCGGTGAAAGCTTTGATGCCCTGACGCCGCTGAAACTGCCCTCCCAGCTGCCGTCGACACTACTCAACCGGCGCCCGGATATCGTTCAGGCGGAACGTCAGCTGATTGCGGCAGACGCGACGCTGGCGGCATCGCGCGCCAGCCTGCTGCCGTCGATCAACCTCACGGCCACGGGATCGGTGCAGGATCGCACGCTGTCGGGATTGCTGGATAACCCCCTACAGCTCTGGAGCGTGGGCGGCAGTATTCTTGCGCCGCTGCTGAACCGTCAGGCGCTGAATGCGCAGGTGGATATCTCCCAGTCCCAGCGGAATCAGGCTCTGTATAGCTACGAAAAAACCGTGCGTAACGCGTTTGCTGAGGTGAATGACAGCCTTGATGCCATCACCCGCTATCAGGAACAGCTTACCGAGCTGCTGGCACAGCAGGCGGTCGCGCAGGAGACGCTGCGGATTGCGCAAAACCGCTACCGCAACGGGTACTCTTCTTATCTGGATGTGCTCGATGCGCAGCGCACGCTGTTCTCGGTGCAGACCAGCGTGGTACAGGTGAAAAACAACCTGTTGCTGGCGCAAATTGATTTGTATAAAGCGCTGGGCGGCGGTTGGAGCAGTGCGTGAAAACATGCCGGGTGGCGCTGCGCCTTACCCGGCCCACATGCTCTCCCGTAGGCCCGGTAAGCGCAGCGCCACCGGGCAACGGTTTTAGCCGGAGATCTGCTCCATCGCCTGCAAGATACGCTTATCCGAAATCGGATACGGCGTACCGAGCTGCTGGGCAAAGAAGCTGACGCGCAGCTCCTCGATCATCCAGCGGATCTCCCGCACGTCGTCGTCATCGCGACGCGCTGCCGGCAGTTTGTTGAGCCACTGCTGCCACGCCTGCTGCACGTTTTCGACTTTCAGCATCTGCGCGCGATCGCGATGCGGATCGACCGCCATTTTCTCCAGACGCTTCTCAATCGCCTGCAAATAACGCAGCGTATCGCCCAGACGCTTAAAGCCGTTGCCGGTGACAAAGCCGCGATACACCAGCCCCGCCATCTGCGCCTTCACGTCCGACAGCCCCAGGGCCATGGTCATATCCACCCGACCCTTCAGGCGCTTGTTGATATTGAACACGGCGGTAAGGATCTGCTCGACCTGTTTGGCAATCTCCACCACGGTGTCGTTCAGCTCCGCGCGCACCTTTTCATGAAGCTGAGCAAAGCCCTCTTCCGTCCAGACCGGACCGCCCGCCTCGTGGATCAGCTTATCCACACCGCAGGAGATGCAGTCGTCGATCAGATCCAGCACCTTACCGTACGGGTTAAAGTAGAGCCCCAGCTTGGCTTTGTTCGGCAGCTTCTCGTGCAGATACTTAATCGGCGACGGGATGTTAAGCAGAAGCAGTCGACGCAGCCCGCGCCACATCATCTGCTGTTGTTCCTGCGGATTGTCAAAGAGCTTAATCGCCACGCTGTCGCGCTCATCAACCAGCGCGGGCCAGGCTTTGACCTTATAGTTCCCGCGCTTCTGCTCATAGCTTTCCGGAAGCTGACCAAAGCTCCAGATGTGCAGCCCGCTCTGCTCGATACCGTCGTCCGCCACGGCAGACAGGGTTTCCTGCACTTTGCCCTTCAGGGCGTCCTTCAGTTCCGAAAGCGAGCGGCCTTCCAGCAGCTTTTTGTTTTTATCGTCCACCACGCGGAAGGTGATTTTCAGGTGATCGGGCACCTGATCCCAGTTCCAGTCGTCGCGGTCGATGGTGGTCCCGGTCATGCGTCGGAACTCACGCTCCAGCGCGTCCAGCAGCGGCAGCTCCAGCGGCGTGACGCGGCCCAAAAACGCTTCGGCGTAGTTCGGCGCCGGCACAAAGTTACGCCGCACCGGTTTAGGCAGGGATTTGATTAATGCAATGACAAGCTCGCGGCGCAGGCCGGGAATTTGCCACTCAAACCCGCTCTCGTCGACCTGGTTTAAAAGCGGCAGCGGAATATGAACGGTCACGCCGTCCGCGTCGGCCCCTGGCTCAAACTGATAGGTCAGACGCAGCTTGAGGTTGCCCTGATGCCAGAAGTTCGGGTAGTCGAGCTTGCTGACCGACTCCGCGCCCTCTTTGATCAGCATGCTCTTTTCGAAGTTGAGCAGGTCCGGGGCCTCTTTGCTGGCTTTCTTCCACCAGCTGTCGAAATGGCGCGCCGAGATCACATCGTGGCTGATGCGCTGGTCGTAAAACTCAAACAGCGTCTCGTCGTCCACCAGAATGTCGCGGCGGCGGGACTTGTGCTCAAGCTCTTCCACCTCGGCGCGCAGCTTCAGGTTTTCGCGGAAGAACGCATGACGCGTCTGCCAGTCGCCCTCCACCAGCGCATGGCGGATAAACAGCTCGCGACTCAGCGCCGGATCGATCTGGCTGTAGTTAACCTTACGCGCGGCCACCACCGGCAGGCCGTAGACGGTGACTTTTTCCGTCGCCATCACCGCGCCCTGCCCGCGCTCCCAGTGCGGCTCGCTGTATGAGCGTTTCAGCAGGTGCTGCGCCACCGGCTCAACCCACTCCGGATCGATACGCGCGGCGATACGCCCCCACAGACGGCTGGTTTCCACCAGCTCGGCGACCATGGTCCACTTCGGCGGCTTTTTAAACAACCCGGAGCCCGGGAAGATGGAGAAACGCGCGTTGCGTGCGCCGGTAAATTCCTGTTTATCCGCATCCTTCATCCCGATATGGGACAGCAGGCCGGTCAGCAGGGCGATATGAATTTCGCGGTACTCCGCCGGTTCACTGTTGACCGGAATGCCCAGCTCTTTTACCACCTGGCGCAGCTGGGTATAGATATCCTGCCACTCGCGCACGCGCAGGTAGTTGAGGAAATCCACCCGGCACTGACGGCGGAACTGATTTGAAGAGAGCGTTTTTTGCTGCTCGCCCAGGTAGTTCCACAGATTCACAAAGGCCAGGAAATCAGACTCTTTATCGTGGAAGCGACGGTGTTTTTCATCCGACGCCTGCTGTTTGTCCATTGGGCGCTCGCGCGGATCCTGAATGGAGAGCGCCGAGGTGATGATCATCGCCTCGCGCACGCAGCCGTGTTTTTGCGCCTCCAGCACCATGCGCGCCAGACGCGGGTCGACCGGCAACTGGCTAAGCTGGCGGCCCAATGGCGTTAGCTTGTAGGCCGTCGCCTGCTCGTTGGTGGTGATGGCCCCCAGCTCTTCCAGCAGGCGCACCCCGTCCTGAATATTGCGTTTATCCGGCGCTTCCACAAACGGGAAGGCGGCGATATCGCCCAGCCCCAGCGCGGTCATTTGCAGGATAACGGATGCCAGGTTGGTCCGCAGAATTTCCGGATCGGTAAACTCCGGGCGCGACAGGAAATCGTCTTCCGAATAAAGACGAATACAGATCCCTTCCGACACGCGGCCGCAGCGGCCCTTACGCTGATTAGCCGACGCCTGGGAAACCGGCTCAATCGGCAGGCGCTGAACTTTGGTTCGGTAGCTGTAGCGGCTGATGCGCGCCGTACCCGGGTCGATCACGTATTTAATGCCCGGCACGGTGAGCGAGGTTTCGGCCACGTTGGTCGCCAGCACGATGCGGCGTCCGCTGTGCGGCTGGAACACGCGGTTCTGCTCACTGTTGGACAGGCGCGCGTACAGCGGCAGGATCTCGGTATGGCGCAGATCGCGTTTGCTGAGCGCATCGGCGGTATCGCGGATCTCGCGCTCGCCGCTCATGAAGATCAGAATGTCGCCAGAACTCTCGTTGCCCAGCTCGTCGACGGCATCGAAGATGGCCTGAAGGTGGTCGCGCTCGGTATCGTCCGCCTCTTCCACAATCGGGCGATAGCGCACTTCAACCGGGTAGGTTCGGCCTGAGACTTCAATAATCGGCGCATTGTTGAAATGTTTTGAGAAACGCTCCGGGTCAATGGTCGCAGAGGTGATGATGATTTTCAGATCCGGACGCCGGGGCAGCAGCTCTTTCAGGTAGCCGAGCAGGAAGTCGATGTTCAGGCTGCGCTCGTGCGCTTCATCGATGATGATGGTGTCGTACTGCATCAGCAGACGATCCTGCTGGATTTCCGCCAGCAGGATACCGTCTGTCATCAGCTTAACCATGGTGTTATCGCTGACGTGGTCGCTGAATCGCACCTTGTAGCCGATGCAGCCGCCCGGCTCCGTTTGCAGCTCTTCCGCAATACGGTTCGCCACGGTGCCCGCCGCCAGACGACGCGGCTGGGTGTGACCGATCAGCCCTTTCAACCCGCGGCCCAGCTCCATGCAAATTTTCGGCAGCTGAGTGGTTTTACCTGAACCGGTTTCCCCCGCGACGATCACCACCTGGTGGTCGCGTACGGCCTCAAGAATGTCCTGTTTCTTCTGGCTGACGGGCAGGTTTTCCGGATAGGTAATCTCCGGACGTGCGGCTTCACGCAGCACAACTTTCCCTGCCGCCTGTTCAATCTCTTTGGCCATTTCCTGGTAAATGGCCTGTTGTGCATCAGGATTTTTAACCTTCTTAACGCCGTGCAGACGGCGCGCAAACCGCTGTTTATCGCGCAGCATCAGTGAATCAAGCATTTGCATCAGCATGGAGAAGGTCAATTTTTGGTGTTCTGTCATAGCGTTAACGGGCAGTGCACTGCCGGATAAAATCTCTTTTTAATGATTGCTATAGAGTACCACATCAGCGCTTTGCGCGCCTTATTCAAAAAATTCGAACATAGGCTTCGATATATTGCGCTATCCCTGTGGCAGGATTGTGAATAAAGTGTCAACAAGCAACGGGGCAACCCCCTCAATCAAATACAAAACAGGAATTTCCCATGAGCAAAGTATTAGTGTTGAAATCCAGTATTCTGGCAGGGTATTCACAGTCTGGTCAGCTGTCTGACTATTTCGTTGAACAGTGGCGTGAACAGCACAGCGCGGATGAAATCACCGTGCGTGACCTGGCAGCAAACCCAATTCCTGTGCTGGACGGCGAGCTGGTTGGCGCGCTGCGTCCGAGCGATGCGCCTCTTACCCCGCGTCAGCAGGAAGCCCTGGCGCTTTCCGACGAGCTGATTGCTGAATTGCAGGCGCACGACGTTATCGTGATCAACGCCCCAATGTACAACTTCAACATTCCTACCCAGCTGAAGAACTACTTCGACCTGGTGGCGCGCGCTGGCGTAACCTTCCGTTACACCGAGAACGGCCCGGAAGGTCTGGTGAAAGGCAAGCGTGCGGTTGTACTGACCAGCCGCGGCGGTATTCACAAAGATACCCCAACCGACCTGGTGGCGCCGTACATGACCCTGTTCCTCGGCTTCATCGGCATTACCGACGTGAACTTTGTGTTCGCTGAAGGTATCGCTTACGGCCCGGAAGTGGCTACCAAAGCGCAGTCCGACGCGAAAGCCGCTATCGACAGCCTGGTCGCTGCCTAAGATCTCCCCCTCTCACCGCCCCGTGGGAGGGTTTTTCTTTTCCTGCATATTTCGTTATCATCCGCACCCACTCTCCAGCCGGGCGGCCTGATGTCTGTCATAATCGATACGTTTATTGCACCACCCTGTCACGACGACATTGAGATCCTCTGGCAGGACGAGCATCTGCTGCTGATCAACAAACCTTCCGGCCTGCTTAGCCTCTCGGGAAAAAATCCGCAAAACCGTGATTCCGTCCACTACCGTCTGGTGCAAACCTTTCCCGGCTGCACGCTGGTGCATCGCCTTGATTTTGGCACCTCGGGCCTGATGGTCATTGCGCGTAACAAGGCGATTAACGCCGCGCTTTGTCACCAGTTCAGCCAGCGCGCCGTGAGCAAGGTTTACACCGCCCTGCTGTGCGGACATGTGGAACAGGACGAAGGGACCGTGGATGCCCCGATTGCCAAAGATCCGGCACTGTTTCCGCTGATGACGATCTGTGCCCGCACCGGTAAGCCCGCTCGCTCTCGCTATCGGGTGATGGAACGTATTTATCAGGATACGACAATGCCATTGACGCGGGTAGAGCTTACCCCAGAGACCGGTCGCACCCACCAGCTGCGCATTCACTGCCAGCAGTTAGGCCACCCTATTCTGGGGTGCGATCTGTATGGTGGTCTGGAATGGCCGGGCGCGGAAGAAACGCCCCGGCTGATGCTGCATGCCAGCGTTCTGAATTTTATTCATCCGCTGAGCGGCGAGACGATAAACGCCCGTCACGCCGCGCCATTCTGAGCGGGGATTACCACATTAAATCGTCAGGGATTTTAAAGTCTGCGTACGGATCGTCTTCGTCCTGCTCTTCCTGACTCAGCGCGCTGTTAAGCACAATGCTGTCCGCATCGCGCTGGGCAATTTTATCCGCCACCACCGCCGGGATAATCGCGTAATCACAGTCGCCCTTCGCATTAATCACCAGTCGGGCAATCGCCAGACGGCCGTTGATCAGCTGGGTTTGCGTCTGCTTATCGACCTCGATTTTTTTGATCAGGTTGCCGTCGGTAAAGTTAAAGGTAATGTTGCCCTTCGCCACGGTGATGCGGTTCATCTCAATCAGCTGCTTCACCTGCGCCCTGAACTCTTTTGCCAGCACCGCCTGTTTTTGCTGTTCGCTCAGCTGCTTATCACGCTCCAGCTGGGCTTTCTTGTTCTCTTCAACAGCCTCTCTCGCCTCGCGAGCCTGGACGCGGGATTTTTTCGCCGTGCGCTGGACCTTGGCCATCTTTTTACTGCTGACTAAGCCCGCTTTCAGCATCTGCTCTTGTAGGGTGAGTTTTGTCATGTTCGTTTAAACCGGTTGGAAATGTCGGGGGATTATACCTGAATCGCGCAGTTCATGAAGAACCCTCATGTTGCAGTGAAATTAAGTCACTTCCCCTGCGCCAGGGGCTCAGGCATAAATTATGCATTGATAACGTTCCGGCAACATGAACTTAGGATGCATAACCAAATGAGTCAGGCTTTCACATTTACCCTTAAGCGCAGTTGCTTTGATGAAAATTATAACCCGTCAGAAAACACGCGTACCACCACCAACTTCGCCAACCTGGCGCGTGGCGAGAAGCGTCAGGAGAACCTGCGCAACACGCTGGTGATGATCAACAACCGCTTTAACGCGCTGGCGAGCTGGGATAACCCGAAAGCTGACCGCTATGCCGTCGAGCTGGAGATTATTTCAGTCGATATGAATATCGGCGGCGATTTTACTTTCCCGGCCATCGAAATTCTGCAAACGACAATCGTGGATAAAAAAACCCACGAGCGCATCGAAGGCATCGTCGGAAATAACTTCTCATCGTATGTTCGTGACTATGATTTCAGCGTCCTGCTGCTGGAGCATAATAAAGATCAACCCCGTTTTACCCTCCCCGAGAATTTTGGCGAGCTGCACGGCAATATCTTTAAAAGCTTCGTTCATTCTGAGGAATATCAGGCGAACTTCAAAAAAGCGCCGGTGATCTGCCTGAGCGTCTCCAGCAAAGACACCTATCGTCGTACCGGTAACCACCACCCGGTGCTGGGGTATGAGTACCAGCCGGACGGCGAGTCGCTAACGGAACAGTACTTCGCGAAGATGGGCCTGAAGGTTCGCTATTTCATGCCGGAAAACAGCGTCGCGCCTTTCGCCTTCTTCTTCACCGGCGATTTACTGCGTGATTACACCAATCTGGAGCTGATCGGCACCATCAGCACCATGGAGACGTTCCAGAAGATCTATCGACCGGAAATTTACAATGCCAACTCCGCTGCGGGACAGTGCTATCAGCCCGACCTGAATCAGCAGGATCACTCATTAACAAAAATCGTCTATGACCGTGAAGAGCGCAGCCGGCTGGCCATTGAACAGGGGAAATATACCGAAGAGCGGTTTATCAAACCCTACAAAACCCTTCTTGAGCAGTGGTCTCATCACTTCACGCTTTCATTTAATACGGATAAAAGGTTCTTCTCATGAAAACATTGCTCCCGACATCGACGGCTGGCAGCCTGCCGAAACCCACCTGGCTTGCGCAGCCGGAAACGCTCTGGTCGCCGTGGAAACTCCAGGACGAGGAATTACTTGCAGGGAAACAGGATGCGCTACGTTTGTCTCTGGATGAACAGATTCGCGCCGGGATTGATATCGTCAGCGACGGGGAACAAACTCGCCAGCATTTCGTCACCACCTTTATTGAACATCTCAGCGGCGTGGATTTTGAGAACCGTCAGACGGTACGCATCCGTAACCGTTACGATGCGAGCGTGCCGACCGTGGTAGACGCGGTGGCGCGTCAGAAACCGGTGTTTGTTGACGACGCGAAATACCTGCGCCAGCTGACGGACAAGCCGATCAAGTGGGCGCTGCCCGGCCCGATGACCATGATCGACACGCTATACGATGCTCACTATAAAAGCCGTGAAAAGCTGGCCTGGGAGTTCGCAAAAATCCTTAATCAGGAAGCCCGCGAGCTGGAGGCGGCCGGTGTCGACATTATTCAGTTCGATGAACCTGCCTTTAACGTCTTTTTCGACGAGGTGAATGACTGGGGCATTGCCGCGCTGGAGCGCGCCATTGAAGGACTGAAATGCGAAACCGCGGTACATATCTGTTACGGGTACGGCATCAAAGCCAATACGGACTGGAAAAAGACGCTCGGCTCCGAGTGGCGCCAGTATGAAGAGGCGTTTCCTAAGTTGCAGACCTCAAAGATCGATATTATCTCGCTGGAGTGCCACAACTCGCGCGTGCCGATGGATCTGCTGGAGCTTATCCGTGGTAAAAAAGTGATGGTCGGGGCAATTGACGTCGCCACCCAGACCATCGAAACGCCTGAAGAGGTCGCCGATACGCTGCGTAAGGCGTTGCAGTTTGTTGATGCAGACAAGCTCTATCCGTCCACCAACTGCGGTATGGCTCCCCTTTCCCGCCAGGTCGCCAACGGTAAGCTGAAGGCGTTAAGCGCCGGGGCTGACATTATCCGTCGCGAGCTTGCCCGCTAACCTTCAGGTTTGCCAGTACAGCGGCGTACCGAATCGCTCAATATAGTAATCAATCACCGCCCTGACGTTCAGGGGCGGATGACGCGCGTTCGGGTAAATCGCCGCAATCGTCAATGGCTCCGTATTAATTGAACACTCCATTTCCGGCAGCAGTGCCACCAGCTCACCGCTTTTGAGTCGTTCGCTCACCATCCAGTCCGGGAAAAGCACAACGCCCATACCGCCCAGCGCCGCAATCAGGAGCGTTTCCGCGTTATTGGAAGTCATCAGCGGTACGATGGGATAGTGAACCCACGCCTCGCCCGGCTGTCGGATCAGCCAGCGGTTAGGCCCGGACGAGCCGCGGTAAACCAGACAGTGGTGACGGCTGAGATCGTCCGGCCCCTCGGGTGCGCCATGTTTTTGCAGATAGTCCGGCGAGGCCGCCAGATGGTAGAACTGCTGCCCGAACACCCGGGCGTGAAACGAGGAGTCCGTCAGCGCGCCGATGCGGAAGATAACGTCCGCGGCGTCACGGTGCGGATCGATAAAATCGTCGGTGAGGGTCAGTTCAATGGAGAGACGAGGGTAACGCGCCAGAAGCCCCGGCAGGCCAGGCGCGATGTGCCTCTGTCCGAAAAAGACCGGGCCATTGATACGCAGCGTGCCCGACGGCTCGCGGGCGCGTTCATCCAGCTCGCGTCGCGCGTCCTCCATATTCCCGGCCATTGCCCGGGCATAGCGCACAAAAAGATGCCCGCTCTCTGTGGGCATAATCGCCCGCGTGTTGCGGTAGAAAAGCTGTTGCCCGAGGGCGTCCTCAAGCTGGTGGATCACGCGTGAGACCTGCGACGCAGAAATCCCTTCCCGCCTCGCCACCACGGAGAAATTCTGCGTTTCATAAACGTCGATGAAGATCAGCAGCGCGCGAATGCTGATATGTCCGGCATCCATCATTAATGCATTTCCTGCACAGGTGTTTCCTGCATTATGGCATTTTTCTCAATGATGTTCAGACGTAATCTTCTCCGCCTGGAAAAAGGAGAAAAAGCGTTATGCAAATTATTTTAATTTTACTGGTGATTGCCGGTGGCATGGGGCTGTCCGTGGAAGCCGGGCTGCTGGGGCCGCTGGGCGCAGAGGTGGGCGACCTGTGGGCGGCGTTCAGCATATTTAGCGTGGGAACGGGGCTAACGTTTCTGCTGATGCTGTTTTTCAGCCCCCGCAACAGTCCCTCATTTTTTGCGCAGCCTTCATGGCACCTGTTGGGCGGCGTGCTCGGCCCGGTTTACGTCATCATTCTCACCATTGCCACGCCTGCGATCGGCATTGCCATGACGATGATCGGCATTCTGGCAGGCCAGGTTTTTAAAAGCCTGATTATTGACCACTATGGCCTGCTGGGTACGCCGCACCGCAGGATCGATACAAAACGCATTATTGCGCTGGGATTTATCATCGCCGCGCTCATTCTCGTGGCGCAGGGGTAACGTTATGACAGTGATTATGATTATTCTGGCGGTGATTGGCGGCGCAACGCTGAGCATTCAGGCTGCCATCAACGGGCAATTAGGCAGCAGCGTGGGGGTATTCAAAAGTGCGTTTCTGACGTTTTCCGTCGGCGCGCTGGTGACCGCCCTGCTGATCTTCTTTTTTGAGCCGAAACAGGCGGTCAGCCTGATGGATGTACCCAAATGGCAGCTTCTGGGCGCCCTCTGCGGCGTGCCCTATATCGTGATTATGGTGCTCGCGGTGCAGCGCATCGGGACCGCTGTTGCCACGGTAGCGGTTATCCTGGGCCAGCTGGCCATGAGCATGCTGATTGATAACTTTGGCTGGCTGAACAATGAAGCCATTCCGTTTTCAGTGAGCCGTTTCGGGGCCGTCGTCTGCCTGAGTATTGCGCTCTTCTTCATTTACTCAAGCAGTAAACTTCAGCCCGAAGAGGATTAACCGCCCTCTTTGCGGGTAAAGAACAGCGTCACCGTGGCGACGGTGACGCCAAATTTCTTCATCTCAGTTTTATTGAACAGACGGGTGCTGTCCTGCAAATACATCCAGTCATCAAAGTACAGCAGCCAGGTTTTGCCGTCCGCCTTCACGTTCATGCTGTAGCGCCAGTTAAGGGCATTGCCCGCCGCCTGGCCTGTCGCGACACCTTCTATGTCACCCGCCGTGCCTTCATAGCGATTCTGCCCAACGCGGCGGATATGCCAGACGCGCTGCTGCTTTTCGCCGTCATCGTAGACAAAATGCTCGTTCAGGGTCAGCGTATCGCCGATAACATCCCCGGCGATCTCGACGTGAAAACGGCGGATCTGCTTACCGCTGCGATCCTGCACCATCCCCCACGCCTCGGTTTTCCCCTGGAAGTAAGTAAAAATATCAAGCCGTGGCTGCTGCTGACGATACTCTGTCACCTCGGTGCTACATCCGGCCACCAGCATCGTCAGGGCAAGCGCCATAAGCAGGAAACGTTTCATTGTGCTCCTCCAGTTAACTGCTGACGCAGTTCAGGATATTCGGTGCGGGGATCGAGCCAGATCGCCAGAAAGCGTGAGCTAAACGCTGCCGTCTGGCGTGGCCCGAGTGGCGTAAATTTTTTCTGCGACGCCGTGGGGCGATACCAGAATTGTCCCTGGCCGTTATTAACCACAAACGCGAGCTGCGTGCCGGGCGTGACGTCGGGCCAGAGCGTGGACAGCATGCGTAGCCAGGCTTCACTCTGCGGCTCCTGCTGCAAAATGCCCTGCGCCTGCCACTGGTCGCGGGTCGCCTCGACCAGGTCGTCACCATCGATGTCCCGGGCATAGGTGATAATCAGCGCATTATCGCCGTCTAATCCTGTATAGCTGCCGTCGGGCGTCAGAAGCTGAGAGGTATAGACGGTAAACGGCCCCCAGGTGAGGGTGGCGTCACCCACCTTGCGCCAGCTCAGCCAGTCTGCCGCCTGCACGGTACAGGTGAAGACGGATAACGCGAGCATCAGTACCAGATTTCTCATTGTTGTCTCCCCATCAACAGGTGGAAAAACAGCATCAGCACCAGCCAGCCGGGGAACATCCAGCTGACGACGATAAAGGTCGGCTCCTGAAACGTAATGGCCCCAAGATGCTCGCCGATCAGGTAGGCTACCGGTCCGCCCAGAGTCGCCAGCACCGTCAGCAACCATCCTGGCAAGGTGGTCGTGCGGGTCAGGTGCGTCCAGACGGTGGCAAACATTAGCCACAGCGCCACCATCCATAGCGGCATCAGGGACGCGCCCGTGAACGCAATCAGCCCCGTCAGCGCCCAGAGGGCGTCCAGCAACGCACCCGACGCCGCCAGCACAAGGGCGTATACCCGGTGTGATGGCGGTAATAACAGCCAGGCAAGCACCGCCAGCGCGATCCAGATGACCAGCCCCTGCTCGCGAAACAGCACCACCAGCGTCCAGTAGAGATCAAACCCGATGGCCAACAGAAATACCTGCCCGTAACGCTTCATACGCGTTCCGCAGTCAGCTGCACCACGCTGATGGTGCGGGCATTAAACCCGGCTTCACAGTAGCCGAGGTAGTACAGCCACATCCGCCGGAAACGGTCATCAAACCCGAGCTTTTCAATCTCCTGCCAGGCGTGAACGAAACGCTGACGCCAGTGCGCCAACGTGCGGGCGTAGTCCGGCCCCATATCGAAGAGATTACGCACCACAAAATCGGTATGGCGGGTCATCAGTTCATTCATGGCGGTGATGCTGGGCAAAAAGCCGCCGGGGAAGATGTAGCGCTGAATAAAATCGACGCTTTTGCTGTAGTCGCGATAGCGCTGATCCTGAATGGTGATGGCCTGAATCGCCATCCGCCCGCCTGGACGCAGACGCGCCTGACAGGTACGGAAAAACGTTGGCAGGTAGCGTTGGCCGACGGCTTCGATCATCTCAACCGAGACCAGTTTGTCGTAAACCCCGGTCAGATCGCGGTAGTCGCAAAGCAGCACCTCAACGCGATCCTGCAACCCTGCCCGGGCGATCCGCGCGGTGGCCCAGTGGTACTGCTCCTGCGACAGCGTGGTGGTGGTCACCCGACAGCCGTAGTGACGGGCGGCGTACTCCGCCATCGCCCCCCAGCCGGTGCCAATCTCCAGCAGATGATCGTTTGCCGTGAGCGCCAGCTGGTCGCACAGCCTGGCCATTTTCGCCTGCTGAGCCGCGTTCAAATCCTGCTCGTCCCCGTTAAACAGCGCGCTGGAGTACAGCAGGTCTTCATCAAGGAAATGGGCGTAGAAGGCGTTGCCCAGATCGTAATGGGCGGCAATATTTTCACGCGCCTGAGCGCGGGAGTTGCGCCGCATCCAGTGCCGTAGCCGCTCCACCGGTTTCCCGAGCAGGCGAAACCCTTTTTCCAGTTGCCCGAGGATTTGGCTATTACGTGCAATCAGCTCCAGCAGCGGCGTCAGGTGGGGCGTCTCCCAGTCGCCATCCATCCACGCTTGTGCCGCGGCGAGGCTGCCCCCGGTTAAAATGCGCCAGTAGACGCCCGGAGCAAGTACCTGCACCTCAGCATGAAGCGCGGCGGAGGCGTCGCCGAACTGGAACGTCTGCGCGCCTTCACGCAGCGTCAGCGAGCCACCGCGCAGACCGTTCAGCAGGCGGAAGAGCAACCATCGCGCGACGCGGACGTTGCGCGGGATATCGGGTTCAAGCGCAAAGACGGGATCGGTCATGAGCGTTCACTCCTGCTGATGGGATGGTTATGCAGCGGCACGCGCTTCAGCCACAGCCTGAGCGCCTGCCAGTAAATGGCGAAAACGGTTTTGAGGGTCATCAACGGGATCCGCGCCAGCAGCGAACGCAGCGCTGCGCGCGTCAGCGGCGCCCGGCGTAGCGTCAGGGTGGCATCAAACACCTTCGTCTCCTGATGGTTTTCGATATGCATGCGCAGCGTGCTGTCCGGGCTGTTGAAGCGCCAGTGGTAAACCATATCCATCGGATTAAAGGGCGAGACGTGAAAAGCTTTCTCCGTCGGCGGGGCGTCCCGCCCCGCTACCGCGTAGTAATGTCGTTCATTCCACGGCGTGTTACGCACTTCGGCGAGAACCCAGCGCAGAGTGTCTTCGCCGTCATAGCAGTAGTAAAAATTGACCGGGTTGAAATGAAAACCGAAATAGCGCAGCTGAGTCAGAAGCATGACCCGCCCCGCCGGACGCTCGCCGGTCAGATTTTCCAGACGCTCAAGGACGTGCTCTTTGAGCGGCGTGCCCAGCGGGTAGTCCGCATCATAAAATGCCGCGGGCGCAACGCGGTTACGGCGCACGCCGACGGAGGGCAGCGCGTCCAGCTCATCGAGATCGAGCCAGGCCATAAAGACGCTGTAGGTAAAGTGGTGCGCTTTTGGCGCAAGCCGACGATGGCGCAATGTGCCGTGGTAAAGGCAGCTGTTCATCTCAGTTGCCCTCCCCGGCCGCGATAGCGTTGACCACGTCCAGCGCACTGCGTACGCCATCTTCGTGGAAGCCGTTGTACCAGTACGCGCCGCAGAACCAGCTCCGCTGGCGACCGTTTATTTCTCCGCGTCGGGCCTGGGCTTGCCAGCTTTGCGGGTTAAAAAGCGGATGCTCATAGACAAAGCGGCGCAGCACATAGCGTTCTTCCACCGGCGTTTCCGGGTTGAGGGTGACGCAAAACAGCGGGCTACCCGGCGGCAGTCCCTGCAAGATATTCATGTTGTAGGTGACGCAGGCGCTGGCCCGATCCTGCTCGCTGAGGCGGTAGTTCCAGCTCGCCCACGCGCGCTTGCGCACCGGCAGCCAGCGCGGATCGCTGTGAAGCACCACCTCGTTACGCTGCCAGCCGATATCACCCAGCACCTCACGTTCAGCCTGCGTTGGGCTGGCGAGCATCGCCAGCGCCTGAGCAGAGTGACAGGCGAAGATCACCTGATCGAAGGTATGAGTGACGCCTTCCCGCTCAATATCGACGCCACGATCGTGGCGAACAACCTTCTGAACCGGCGCGTTGAGGTGCAGCGTCAGGCGATCGCCAAGCTTGTCCATCATCGCGCGGATATACTCCCGGGAGCCGCCTGGCACGACGTACCACTGCGGACGATGGGTAATGTCCAGCAGACCGTGGTTTTCAAAAAAGCGTAAAAAGAGCGGCAGCGGAAAGCGTTTCATCTCCTGTATCGACGACGACCAGATAGCCGCTCCCATTGGCAGGATGTAGTGGCGCGCAAAAAAGGGCGTAAAGCGGTGCTGGCGCAGGAACGTTTCCAGCGTGGCGGATCCATCGACTTCGCCCCGGAGCGTCTGTTTCGCCAGCCGGTTAAAGCGCACGATCTCCTTCAGTAGCGTCCAGAAGGCAGGGCTCAGCAGATTACGACGCTGGGCGAACAGCGACGTCAGCGTGTGCCCGTTATACTCCAGCCCGCTCTGCGGGTTCTGCACCGAAAAGCTCATCTGCGTTTTTTGCCCGCTGATGCCCAGTTCGCTGAGCAGCCCCATGAAGCGCGGATAGGTGCGGTCGTTGTAGACGATAAAACCGGTATCGATGGCAAAGGTGCCCTGGGGCGTGTCGACATCTACCGTTGCAGTATGGCCGCCCGGGGTGGCCTGCGCCTCAAACACCGTGATCTGATGATGTCCGGCGAGCCGCCAGGCACAGGTTAACCCGGCGATGCCGCTGCCGATAATTGCGATTTTCATGGTCGCACCATCCTGCGCAGCAGTGCGCGCTTAAGTACATCGGGCAGGCCGGAAAGCAGGCGCAGCGCCAGGCTGAACCCGGCGGGAAACGCGATGTGATCCTTCCCTTTTGCCAGACCGCGACGAATGGCGTGGACGGCGTGCTCTACGCTGACCCGGCCCGGCATCGGGAAATCGTTTTTGCGGGTCAGCGGCGTGTCGACAAAACCGGGTGAAACGACCGTGACGGCAATCCCTTTCGGTTCCCAGTCGAGGCGCAGCGTGTCGGCAAACCAGGTTAACGCCGCTTTAGAGGCCCCATAGGCTTCGGCTCGCGGGAAGTGAAGCCAGTGCGCCATCGAACTGACCAGCACCACGCGGTTGCCGGATACCAGTTGCGGCTGCAACGCCGCAAGGCAGTTTACCGGCCCCATGAAATTGGTGGTCATGACCCGCGCCACCAGCTCGGCATCCACCTCGCCGCGGTCGAGATACTCGCAGGTTCCGGCGCAGAGAATCACCGTGTCGGCAGCACAGTCCGCCAGCGCCTGGCGACAGGCGTCCCTGTCTGTCATATCGAACAGGCGCACCGTGATGTTGGGGCTGTGCTGATGCACAGCGGCCAGACGTTGCGCATCGCGCCCGCAGGCAATCACCCGGTAACCATCGTCGGCAAAAGATTTCGCCAGCCCCGCCCCGATGCCCGAGCTTGCGCCGGTGATCAGAACCGTTTTCATGATTTCACTCTCCGCTTCACGCCGCGTACGGCCCAGCCGAGTATCGGGAGATGTTCGTAAATCATCTCTCCGGCATCGTAGTAATCCCGCTGGCGAACAATGCGATCGTCGCGCATGTCTACCACGGAGCAGCCCGGCAGCTGTCGCACTGCACCCCGGGCAATACGCGGGTGCGACCAGTGCATCATCCAGGTGACCACAAAGCGATCGCCCTGCTGCAACGGCGCATCAACGGTAAAGCGACAGTGCTGGACGTTAGCCAGCAAGTGGGTGAAATAGCGCTGGATCGCGAACACCCCGCTATGTTCGCCAAAGGGATCGATAAGCGTGGCATCGGCGCGATAAATCCCCGCCAGCGCCGAAGGTGGCTGGGTATCCAGCGTGGCGTAGTAATCAACGAACCGACTGATGACGGACGGCAACGTGCTCATGGGTCACATCCTGGGTGTAAACAACGTAGCGAAATCGCATAATTTAAACTTACACAATTAACGTTATTCGTCCAAGTTTGCGCAGATATATTTTTTATTCTTATTATTTTTCAAAGACCTGAAATGTTACCTCGCGCAACCATTTTGAGCATAAAGTTGAATTTCGCCGCCAGGCTGCCGTTTTTTTAGGGATAACCTTAAGGCAAAGGTGCCATTTATCTTCCAGACTTATCCTTTTAATTCATAAGGATGTCACGCGATGAAACATTTACTGATGACGCTCTTTTCCAGCCCGGAATCCTTGTTGCAGGTCATGAGTCACCAGGAAATTATCGAAGCCGTAGAGGATGGCGACCGCATCATCATCGATCAGGATGGAAACGCCTCGGTTAACTACAAAAGCCACGAGGTGCGGCAGGACTTTCTGCGCCATGTCAACGCGCTGAAGAGGGCCTGAAATGGGAACGGCAATATTCATGGTATTGATGGTATGCGGGTACTGGTACACCAGCCGCGACCTCTCAACACGGTTTAAAATCAAGCGCTCCTTTGGCTGGGACGTCTATTTTCTTGTGGCGCTGTATGGCTGTATTTTTGTTCTTCAGGGAGTGATCGCCACCGGCCTGTTGTGGCTGCTGTTGTTCGCCCTCTCCGCCGCCGATAACACGTTCCATTTCACGTCTGCAAAATATGCCGACTGGCAAATTGATTTTATGAACTGGAGCTTCCTGGGGATTCAGGCCCCGGTGGTGGTAATGCTGACCTTCGCGATCCTGTTCTGTCTCTACCGTTCGAACTGGGCCGGGAGCGCGCGGCTGGACGGCGAAGGCCGAAAAAAGCTCTACAAGCGGCTGGCGCAATCGAGCGGGATTGAACAGCTGCTCTATCAGTGCATGGAGGAAGGTGAACTGGCGCACGTCACGCTGAAATCGCGGCGGATCTATATTGGGATGATCCATACCGCCACGCTGGAGTATGAAAAAACGGCCAATATCGTGCTTATTCCGATGCTGAGCGGCTACCGTGACGGGAAAAACATGCAGCTCTGTATCGAACATAACTACAGCAAATGGTATGCCGAGCATGACATTACGCTCGATTCAGAGCCCAAAAGCGCCATGGATTTTCGCAAAGTGATCATGCTGGATCAGATCGAGAGTATTTCGCTGTTCGATCCGGCAAGCGCCAGCGCGCTGGCAATGCGTGAATAAAAAAATGGCGCCTTATCGCAACAAGGCGCCAGGATTAACCAGGATGAACGCTAAACTTATGGCGTCACAATATTGAACCAGAAGTCAAATGTGTCCATGTAGCTCAGCATCTCTTCCAGCTTCGCCCCGTTTCCGCTCACCTTCACGTCACCCTTATCCATCGCCTGCTTCAGCGTCTCTTTCTTAAGGATGATGTTGTTCAGCGTGGTACGGTCCAGCGTGATGGTTGCGTCAGCAGCCTTCGCCTGCGCGTTGGCGGTATGGTTCAGCACGCCATTACGCAGTTCCTGCGCGCCGGTCAGGTAGAAGTTACGCCAGGTGCCCGCTTCCGCCTGGTAACCTAACTGCTCAAGCGCGTCGGCTTCCAGATTACGGGCAGCCTGGTTGTTAGGATCGGCAAAGACCACTTTGCTTACCACCTGAGCAACCCAACGGTAATTACCCTGCTGATAATCCGCTTTGGCTTTCTGCATGATGGCATCAGCGCCGCCCATGTACTGCACGAACTTCTTCGCAGCCAGTTCAGGCGGCAGCTCGTCGAGGGTTGCCGGGTTGCCGTCGAACCAGCCGAGATAAAACACGTAGGTGGCTTTGACGTCGTGGCTAACGGAGCCGTAGTAACCGCGGCTTGCCCACTGTTTTTCCAGCGATTCCGGCAGTTTAAACTCGGCGGCGATCTTGTCGCGGGTGAGCCCCTTGTTTGCCATACGCAGGGTCTGGTCGTTGATGTAGCGGTACATATCGCGCTGACCTTTCATCAGCTTGACGATATTCTCGTTACCCCAGGTCGGCCAGTGGTGCTGCGCAATAATCACTTCCGCGTCCGCGCCCCAGCGCTCAATGGCGGCGTTAATGTACTTAGACCAGGCCAGCGGGTCGCGGATTTTCGCGCCGCGCAGGGAGTAGGTGTTGTGCAGAGTATGGGTCACGTCCTCTGCGGCCTCGATCATTTTCTTCTCTTTGACGTACCACAGCATCTCCGACGGAGCTTCTGAACCCGGCGCCATCATAAAGTCGTAGGTCAAACCGTCGATCACTTCTTCCTGACCGGTATGGGTAATGTAGTCGGTCGGCGGGATGAGGGTGACAGTACCCGCAGAGGTGGTGGTGCCAAGGCCTGCACCCCCCTGGCCTTTTGCATTCGGCTTCAGCAGGTTGCCGTACATATAGCTCGCACGGCGGCTCATCGCGTTTCCGGCCATAATGTTTTCGGAAACCGCCTCTTTCATAAAGCCATCCGGCGCGTAGATTTTCACTTTGCCAGACTTGACGTCAGCTTCGTCAACCACGCCGCGCAGGCCGCCATAGTGGTCAACGTGGCTGTGGGTGATCACCACAGCGACGACCGGTTTCTTGCCGCGGTTTGCATAGTAGAGATCCAGCGCTTCTTTCGCCGGTTCAGCGCTTAACAGCGGGTCGATAACGGTAATGCCCTTCTCGCCCTCAATGATGGTCATGTTGGAGAGATCGAGATTACGGATCTGATACACGCCGTCGGTGACCTTAATCACCATGAAGCGCGGAAAGCTGGTGTCGATTGACCGGCCCCTGCCGGATGCGTATTGAGCTCATTTTCACGCCTTGATCAACGTGCGGGAGCGAACAGCCTTATTTATCCCGGCCAGCCGACTTGGGCCGTAAATTCTCATCGAAGACCAGCCGTTTGCGTCCTGGCTCTTCTTCCCGCAGCGGCTCCACCTGGTGCAGCGTCTGCTTACAACGGTCCACCAGCACCTGATACTCCCGCGTGCCCTGCTTTTTCCACTCTATTTCCTGCGCGCTTAGCTCACGAATCGCTTTCGCCGGACTGCCAAGAATCAAGTGATTCGCAGGCATTTCCGCTTTGGCCTTCACAAACGCCGCCGCCCCAACGATGCTGTTTTCGCCGATCGTCGCCCCGTCCATCACGACCGCATTCATCCCCACCAGCGCATTACGGCGGATAATGCAGCCGTGCAGGATCGCGCTGTGGCCGATATGCCCGTCCTCTTCCACCACCGTGTCCTGCTCCGGAAAACCGTGCATCACGCAGTTATCCTGGATGTTCGCGCCGTCTTTCACCACGATCCGGCCAAAATCACCGCGCAGGCTGGCGTTGGGGCCTACGTAAACACCTTTGCCGAGGATCACGTCGCCAATCAGCACCGCGGTCGGGTGAACATAGCTCTCTTCAGGCACGACCGGCGTCAGACCATCAATTTGATAAACAGGCATACCCTCTCCTTATGTGATATTCAGACCACCAAAACGCTGGTGATAAAGCGTGCCGGGAGCGGGCAGCTCGCCCACGGAGGTTTCCCCCTTCTCACTGACAAACGCCAGGGCTCCCGCCGCCACGCGCTGGTAGATATTAATGCACAGCTGTCGCGCGCTCTGTCCCGCCCAGTGCGCAGGAAGTAACTCCTCCGGCAACAGCGGATCTTTCAGCACCACGCGACGATAAAAATGAATGAGTAACAGCTGGATCTGGAAGCAGCGTTCCGGGGTCAAATCCTCAGGCGGCGTTTCTTTCAGCAGCGGCAACAGCGGACGGAACGAGTTGATAAACGTTTCGTACATCGCGTTTTGTTCGGTCAACTGCCAGCACTCTTCCACGCGGGCTCGTAACGCTGCACGTGATAAGGCCAGCGGTGAATGGGCCTCAAAGAAAATGACGTTTTCCGCCACGCCCGCATCATGCAACAGAGACTGCACGTCCGCCAGGTTCTGCGACGGCGAGGCCATCAGGCTCGGCGCCAGCGTGCCGAACCCTTGCCAGATGAGCTGTTTTTTCACATCCGCGAGGGTGGTTTTATCCAGCCCCTCGGAGAGCAGCAGCAGCCATTTGCCATCCCACGCCGGCAGTTCCGCACGGTAGATTTTATTTTCCGCGCGGCGGGTCAAACGCAGCCCCTTGTCGCTGAGACGGTAAAAGCTGCGGCGGCCAATGCGGGACACATCCAGCCAGCCCTCTTTGTTGAGGCGAAACAGCGCGGTGCGCACAAAGCGCTCGCCAAATCCCATCCCTTCCAGCAGGGCCGCCAGGCTGCCGAGCCAGATCTCTCCGCCGCGGTGCGAAAGCGCGTCGCCATACAGTGAGGAGATAAGCGACGTTCCGCTGACGGGAACAGAGCTGACTGCATGCTGGATAAAGGCATCAAGTTTATTCATGTGATTCATTCTGTTGTTATTTTTTTCCTGGATGAATCATAGCATACGAATCTGGGGTGTACCCTCACCCTAACCCTCTCCCAAAGGGAGAGGGAACTTAATACACCCTCTCCCTTTGGGAGAGGGCTGGGGTGAGGGGAATTCAACCGTTGGCTGCCACTTTACGCAAATCAAACACCCGGCAGGCTTTACCCTCGGAGCGCGGTATGCTGCCACAGTTAACGATCATCACGTCGGTCGAGATCCCCACCATCGATTTAATCCGATGACGCAGCTGATGGCAGACCTGACAGCGCTGCTCATGGGTCAGCGTTAAGCTGCTCTGTTTCAGCTCGACCTTCACCGAAAGTGAATCAAGATGCCCGCGGCGGTTCACCTCCAGCTGATAGTGTGGCGAAAGATGTTCGAACTTAACGATCTCCTCTTCCAGCTGTGACGGGAAGACGTTCACGCCGCGAATGATGAGCATGTCGTCGCTGCGCCCGCTGATGCGATCCATCCGGCGCATGGTGCGTGCAGTGCCCGGCAGCAGGCGCGTCAGGTCGCGGGTGCGGTAGCGGATCACCGGCAGCGCCTCTTTGGTCAGGGTGGTGAACAGCAGTTCGCCCTGCTCGCCGTCAGCCAGCGGCGTGCCGTCATTCGGGTTGACGATCTCCGGGTAGAAGTGATCTTCCCAGATGGTCGGGCCGTCAGCGGTTTCAAGACACTCCATCGCCACGCCCGGCCCCATCACCTCGGAGAGACCATAGATATCCAGCGCGGTAATGCCCAGCCGTTTTTCAATTTCGCGGCGCATCGCCTGCGTCCACGGCTCGGCGCCAAACACGCCGACGCGCAGGGAACAGGCGCTGGCGTCACCGCCCATCTGACGCTCCAGTTCTTCAATTAAATTCAGGCAGTATGAGGGCGTCACCATGATCATATCCGGCTGAAAATCGCGGATCAGCTGCGCCTGCTTCTCCGTCTGGCCGCCGGACATCGGGATCACCGTTGCACCCAGACGCTCGGCACCGTAGTGCGCCCCCAGCCCGCCGGTGAATAGCCCGTAGCCGTAGGCCACGTGAATTTTATCCTTCGCGCTGCCCCCGGCGGCGCGCAGGGAACGGGCAACTATATTGGCCCAGTTGTCGATATCATTCTGGGTATATCCCACCACGGTCGGCTTTCCGGTGGTGCCCGACGAGGCGTGGATGCGCACCACCTGCTCCATCGGCACCGCAAAGGTATCGAACGGGTAGTTGTCGCGCAGATCCTGCTTGGTGGTGCACGGGAATTTTTGCAGGTCCGCCAGCTCGTTAAAATCGTCAGGGTGAACGCCCGCGGCGTCAAACTTGCGTTTGTACATCGGAACGTTGTTGTAGGCGTGGTTCAGCGTCCACTTCAGGCGCGCGGTCTGCAACGCCTGCAATTCATCAATGGACGCGGTTTCGATCGGATCAAGCTTTGTTGTATTTATCATCGCAGGGTACTCACATTATTGTTCGCTCAAACACGCTCAAGGATCATGGCAATGCCCTGACCCACACCGATGCACATCGTACACAGCGCGTAGCGCCCGCCGCGTCGGTGCAATTCATTGCTCGCGGCCAGCGCCAGTCTGGCACCGCTCATTCCCAGCGGATGACCTAACGCGATCGCCCCGCCATTCGGATTCACATGCTCCGCGTCATCCGGCAAACCCAGCTGACGCAGCACGCCCAGCGCCTGTGCGGCGAAGGCTTCGTTAAGCTCAATGACGTCCATATCGGTGATACTGAGTCCGGCACGTTCCAGCACCTTACGGGTGGCGGGAACCGGGCCTAATCCCATCAGACGCGGCTCGACGCCCGCGGTCGCCATGGCCACAATGCGGGTGCGCGGGGTTAACCCCTGGGCAAGCGCCATCGGCTCGCTGGCGATAATCAGCGCCGCCGCCCCGTCGTTCACGCCGGAGGCGTTCCCCGCCGTCACCACACCGTTCTTGCGGAACGGAGCTTTCAGCGCGGCAAGCTGTTCAAGGGTGGTTTCGGCGCGCGGATGCTCGTCCACGCTCACTTCCGTTACGGCACCTTTTTTCCCCGCCACCTGTACCGGGATAATCTCCTGCGCCAGAACGCCATTCTGCTGCGCCCGCGCGGTGCGCTGCTGGCTGCGCAGGGCAAATGCATCCTGATCGGCACGGCTTATATTTAACAATTCCGCTACATTCTCTGCCGTTTCCGGCATGCTGTCAGTTCCGTATTGCTGATGCATGAGCGGATTCACAAATCGCCAGCCGATGGTGGTGTCGAAGATCTCCGCCTGACGCTGAAACGCCGCGGTGGCTTTGCCCATCACGAACGGCGCACGGGACATGGATTCGACGCCACCGGCGATCAGCAGATCGCCATCCCCGGCCTTAATGGCGCGTGCCGCAAAGCCAAGGGCATCCAGACCGGAGCCGCACAGGCGGTTAATGGTGGTACCGGAAACGGTCTGAGGCAGCCCGGCCAGCAGCGACAACATGCGCGCTACGTTGCGGTTATCCTCTCCGGCCTGATTTGCGCAGCCGAAGATCACATCATCTATGCGCTCCAGATCGAGCTGCGGGTAACGCGCCAGCAGCGCACGCAGCGGCACGGCCCCTAAGTCATCGGCACGCACGCTGGATAATCCTCCACCGTAGCGACCGACCGGGGTACGCACACCCTCACAAATAAATGCGTCACGCATCAGGCTTCTCCTGTCACACTGCCGCCAGTGCGGTGCGATTTCCCGCGAAAAAGAGCGACGGTTTTCTGTTGTTGGTTCTGAATTTCAATGTCGTATACGCCGGTCAGTTTGCCCTGATGCTTCACCCGCGCGGTAGCGGTCAGCTTATCGCCGGCAAAGCCCGGACGCAGAAAATCGATGGCGCAGCCTGAGGCCACCGCCGCCAGCCCCTGACTGTTGCAGGCGTAGGCAAAGGCGGTATCGGCCAGCGAGAACAGCTGTCCGCCGTGGCAGGTTTTATGCCCGTTGAGCATCTGCGGGGTGATGGTCATGGTCACCACCGCGTAGCCCTCGCCCATGTCGAGAATGTCCATCCCCATCGCCTGCGCGCAGGCGTCCCGTTCGTACATCGCGCGGGCGTTATGCCAGGCGTTATGACTCATAGCTACTCTCCAGAAGCGCACGCTGGCGCAGCAGTGAACAGGGGCGATAGCGTTCCTCGCCGTAGTGACGTTGCAGGTTCTCCAGCAGCGTTAACAGACGCTGCCAACCAAGGCGCTCGCCCCAGGCGATGGGCCCGCAGGGATAGTTGACCCCTAAGCGCATGGCGGTATCGATGTCTTGCTCGCTGGCGACCCCTTTTTGCAGGGCGTCCAGCGCTTCGTTGGCAATCATCGCTACCGTGCGCCAGACCAGCAGACCGGGGTAATCGGCAATCTGTACCACCCGTTTCTGCTGGTGCTGCAACCAGTAAATGGCTTTCTGCGTGGCGGCGTGCGGGTTGCCGGGTGCGGCGGCTATCACGGCCACATCCCGCTCGATGCGGTCGACCACCACCACCGGGCAGCCGTGGCGCAGCGCCAGCGACTGCGCGGTTTCACCCTGCGTTTCGATCAGCAACAGATCGTCAATTTCCGTGACACCGTCACTTATTCGCTGTACGCGCATGGGGTTGAAGCTGTCGCTGACCGGGGCGAGCCAGCTGACGGTGGGTTTCTCCTCCAGCCAGCGGTAAACGCCCTGCCCGCTTTTCTTACCCAGACGCCCCGCCAGCACCAGCTCCTGCTGCACCAGCGACGGCAGAAAACGACGCTCCTGCCAGAAGGCATTAAACACGGAGCAGGTCACGGCAAAGTTGACGTCCTGACCTATCATGTCCGTCAGCTCAAGCGGCCCCATCGGGAAGCCTCCGCCGTCTCGCAGGGCGGCGTCAATCACCTCGGGCGTTGCCACCTGCTCTTCCAGCGCGCGCCAGGCTTCCGAGTAGAACGGGCGCGCCACGCGGTTGACGATAAACCCCGGCGTGGACTGGCAGCGTACCGGCTGCTTTCCCCAGCTCAGCGCCAGCTCGCACAGCGCATCGGCCACTTCTGGTGAGGTCGCCAGCCCGCTGACCACCTCCACCAGCTTCATCACAGGGGCAGGATTGAAGAAGTGCAGCCCGGCGACGCGTTCAGGGTGGTTTATCTCCGCCGCAATCGCGGTAACGGAAATGGACGAGGTATTGCTGGCGAGCAGCGTCTGCGGCGGGCAAACCTCTGCCAGCTGGGTAAACAGCGCCTTTTTCACTTCAAGCCGCTCGGAGGCCGCCTCGATCACCAGATCGGCTTTCGCCAGAGCACTGATATTCGTCACCGGCGTCAGGCGGGCGAGGATCTGCTCCCCGGCGTCGGCAGAGAGTTTTCCACGCGCAACGCGTGAGGACAGCCGCTGGCGAATGCCGTCGACGGCGCGGGAAATCGCCGCTGCGTCAATGTCGTACACCAGAACCGGATGACCGTGGCTGGCTGCCACTTCGGCAATCCCGGCGCCCATGGTGCCGCTGCCAATGACGGCGACCGTATGGATATTCACCATCTTATTTCCCCGTAAAGTTCGGCGCGCGTTTTGCCAGGAACGCGCTGACGCCTTCCCGGTAGTCGTCGCTGCGTCCGGCCAGGCGTTGATAGTCGCGCTCCAGATCAAGCTGGGCGTCGAGGGTGTTGGTTTCGGCGGCGTTGATCGCCTGCTTGATCAAGCCCAGGCCAAAGGTCGGCTGCGAGGCAAAATGCAGCGCCATCTGCTGTGCGGTGGCGGAGAGCTGCTCGTCGTCCACCACCTGCCAGATCATTCCCCAGGCCTGTGCCTGCTCAGCGCTGAGCTTATCGCCCAGCAATGCCAGCCCCATGGCGCGGGCGCGTCCGGCCACGCGCGGCAGCAGCCAGGTGCCGCCGCAGTCCGGGACGAGGCCGAGCTTGCTGAAGGCCATCACAAAACTGGCGGAGCGCGCCGCAATCACCATGTCGCAGCCGAGGGCCAGCGTCGCCCCCGCGCCCGCCGCCACGCCGTTAACCGCGCAAATCACCGGCTTCGGCAGTTTTGCCAGGCGGCGCACCAGCGGGTTGTAAAAAGTCTCAACGGACATGCCCAGATCGGGCGCCGGGCCGTTCGGGTCGACGTTACGGTCGTTGAGATCCTGCCCGGCGCAGAAACTGCGTCCTGCCCCGGTGATCAGCAGGCAGCGGATGGCGTCATCGCGCTCGGCCTGCTTCAGGCATTCGGAAAGCTGCTGGTGCATGACGTCGTTAAAGCTGTTCAGGCGCTCCGGGCGGTTCAGCGTAATGGTCATTACGCCCTGCTCAACATGGCTCAGAATAGATTCCACAATTAGCGTCCTTTAAAGTCTGGGGTGCGTTTTTGTAAAAAGGCGTTGATCCCTTCCCGGCGATCGTCGGTGGCCGCGAGCAGCGCAAACAGCTGACGCTCCTGCGCCAGCCCGGCCTGAAGCGGGACTTCCTGCGACTGGCGAAGCGCCTGCTTCGCCGCCTGTAGCGCCAGCGGCGAATGGCGCGCCATCAGCGCCGCCTGCTTCAGGGCGTACTCCAGCGTCAGCGAGGCCGGGTAGATGTCGCTGACCAGCCCGGCGCTGTGCGCCTGCACCGCCGTGATGCTTTCGCCCGTCAGCACCATTTTGCTGGCCAGCGATTTGCCTACGCTGCGGATCAGCCGCTGGGTGCCGCCTGCGCCCGGCATGATCCCGATGGTGATTTCCGGCAGGCCAAAACGGGCGTTATCGCCAGCAATCACGACATCGCAGAGCAGCGCCAGCTCACAGCCTGCCCCCAGCGCGAAGCCGTTTACGGCGGCAATCAGCGGTTTGGTGAAGGCGTTGATCCGCGCCCACAGCTGCGGACGGATATCGTTCAGGGTGGCGGGCAGGTCTTTCTCCGCCATTTCGTTGAGATCGGCCCCGGCGGCAAAGCAGCGTTCGTTGCCGTACATCACGCAGACGGCGATCTCAGCATCCGCGGCGGCGGCCTCAAGCTGCTCCGCGATTTGCAGGAGCAGCGCATTGTTGAGCGCGTTGCGCGCCGCCGGACGGTTAAGCGTTAGCTGCAACACGCGGCCATGACGGGTAACAATCAGTTCGCTCATGCCATCCCCTTCGCATCAAAATCGACGATAACGTCGGCGGTTAACGGCAGCGCCTGACAGCTCAGCACATAGCCTGCGGCCACCTCGTCCGGCTCCAGGCTGTAGTTGGTCGCCATATCGACTTTCCCACGCAGCACTTTGCATTTGCAGGTGGCGCATACGCCGCCCTTGCAGGCGTAAGGCAGATCCGCCCCCTGACGCAGGGCCGCGTCAAGAATGCTCTCGTCGTCCGCCGTCAGGGTGATCTCCCTGTCGCGCCCGTCCTGACGGACGGTGACCTTCTGGCCATCGGCCTGCACGCTGGCTGTCCGTTTAACGGCGGTACCCGGCGTGTTAAAGCGCTCAAGATGGATCGCTTTTTCCGGCATACCCAGCGCTTGCAGCGCCGCTTCGGCCTCTTCCATCATCGCCGACGGGCCGCAGATGAAGGCTTCATCGTACTGACGGAAATTCACCAGCGTTTTTGCCAGCGCCTGGAGCTTTTCCCCGTCAATGCGGCCATGGAGCAGATCGCTGTCGAGCGTCTCCTGGCTGAAGATGGCGATCAGCTGCAAACGCTGCGGGTATTTATCTTTCAGGTCCGCCAGCGCCCGGCGGAACATCATGCTCTGGCTGCTGCGGTTGCCGTAAATCAGGGTGAAGTGGCTGTGGGCTTCAGTGGCCAGCGTAGCGGACATAATCGCCAGCATCGGGGTGATCCCGGACCCAGCGGCAATCGCCAGATAATGGCCTTCGCGTTCGGCCTGCGGCTGGTAGCCAAAATGCCCCTGGGGCACCATCACCTCCAGCGCCATGCCCGGTTTGATCTCGTCCCGGGCATAGCGGGAAAAACGTCCGCCCTCGATGGCTTTGACCGCCACGCTGATCTCACCGCACGCAGTGCTCCGGCAGATGGAGTAGCAGCGGCGCAGTTCATCCCCGCCAGGGCTGGCTTTCAGGGTCAGATGCTGACCGGGACGGAAGCGGTACGCCTCCTGTAACGCCTGCGGCACCGCGAAGGTAATGGTCACCGCGTCGCGGGTTTCGGGTTCCACTTTTGCCACTGTTAATGAATGAAACGTTGTCATGGCAGCCTCAAATACATTTGAAATAGTCGAAGGGCTCACGGCAGGTATTGCAGCGGTAGAGCGCTTTGCAGGCCGTGGATCCAAATTCACTGATAAGCGAGGTATCGGTGCTCGCACAGCGCGGGCAGCTCACCTCCGCGGGAACGTGGGCATGGCAGCTATGGCCGACAGGCGGGCTGATGCCATATTCACGCAGGCGCCTGCGGGCATCGTCGGTCATCCAGTCGGTGGTCCAGGCGGGCTCCAGTTGCAGCACAATATGTACCGGGCTAAAGCCGTTTCCGGTCAGGGTTTCGCGGATCGCCCCCAGCAGATGCTCCGTTGCCGGACAGCCCGAATAGGTTGGCGTGAAGCCGATAACCCAGCCTTCCCCCTGTGCCTTCACGCTGCGCACCATGCCCAGGTCGGTGATGGTCAGCACCGGCACTTCCGGGTCGGGGATCTGGCTTAACAGCGCCCAAATCTGCGGGATTTGTGCAGGCGCGATGTCGACGAGGCGTTGCATGGCGTCCTCCTTTACCACTGCTGGCCGGGGTAAACGCGCTGGAGATACTGCATCTCTGCCAGCATCGGCCCGAGGTGTTCGGTATGTAGCCCCTTCTTACCGCCCGTGCGATACGCCACCTCTTCGGGCACGCGGAGGGTGGCTTCCGCCAGGCCAGCAAACACTTCGCGCTCCCACGGGTCCCGCAGGTCGCGCGGATCAACCGCCACGCCGTCATTAATTAGCGCCAGCTCGACCTCGTCAGCGTCGAACAGTTCAGCCGTAAAGCGCCACAGGCTATCCACCGCCTGCTGCATTTTTTGTGCGGAGGTTTCTGTTCCGTCCCCCAGCCGCACCAGCCAGCCGCGGCTAAAGCGCAGGTGATAGCGCGCCTCCTTAATGGCTTTTGCCGCGATGGCGGCAAGCTGACTGTCGCTGCTGTGGATCAGCCGCTCGTAAAGCGCCACGTTCCACGCATCCATCAGATACTGACGGGCAATGGTGTCGGCGAAGCTGCCGTTTGGCTGTTCCACCAGCAGCAAATTGCGGAACTGACGCTCATCGCGGCCATAGGCCAGGGTATCTTCATCACCCTTACCTTCCCGTTCAGCGGCGTAGGTCAGGAAATTGCGCGCCTGCCCGAGCAGATCAAGGCCGATATTGGCGAGCGCCAGGTCAATTTCCAGCTCCGGCGCGTGGCCGCACCAGGCGCCCAGACGCTGTGAGAGCACCAGACCGTTGTCGCCCAGACGCAGGGCATAAGCAGATACGTTGTTCATCCCCAACCTCACATATGCTCGATACCATCAGGGATGGTGTAAAACGTCGGATGGCGGTAGACCTTGCTTTCCGCCGGATCGAAAAACTCCCCGCTCTCTTCCGGCTGGGAAGCGACGATTTCACTCGCCTTCACCACCCAGATAGAACAGCCTTCGCTGCGGCGGGTATAGGCATCGCGCGCGTTTTCCAGAGCCATGCGGTCGTCGGCAGCGTGAAGGCTGCCTACATGCCGGTGCGACAGCCCCTGCTTCGAACGGACAAAAACTTCGTATAACGGCCAGTAAACGTTGCTCATGGTTGATTCCTCTTATGCGGCCTGGCGGGCGCGTTGTTTTTCCGCGTGGGCCAGAGCGGCTTCACGCACCCATGCGCCGTCGTCCCAGGCTTTACGTTTTGCGGCCAGACGTTCGTGGTTGCAGATCCCGCGCCCGTTGATCACCTCGTCAAATTCCTGCCAGTCGATTTCGCCGAAGCGGTAGTGGCCGCTCTCTTCATCGAAACGCAGGTCGGGATCCGGCACGGTCATGCCGAGCATCTCCACCTGAGGCACCGTGTTGTCCACGAAGCGCTGGCGAAGCTCATCGTTGCCAAAGCGTTTGATCTTCCAGGCCAGACTGCGGGCGCTGTTTGGGGAGTTGTCGTCGTTGGGTCCGAACATCATCAGCGCGGGCCACCAGAAGCGGTTGATGGCGTCCTGCAACATCTGCCGCTGGGCTTCGCTACCCTGCGCCAGCGCCATGCAGGCCTCAAAACCCTGACGCTGGTGAAAGCTCTCTTCTTTACAGATTTTCACCATCGCCCGGGCATACGGGCCGTAAGACGTACGGCACAGTGCCACCTGGTTCACAATGGCCGCCCCGTCCACCAGCCAGCCAATGACCCCGATATCGGCCCAGCTCAGGGTCGGATAGTTGAAGATGGAGGAGTATTTCATCTTGCCGTCGAGCATCTTTTGATAGATGTCCTCCCGGGCGCAGCCCAGCGTTTCCGCCGCGCTGTAAAGGTACAGGCCGTGTCCGGCTTCATCCTGCACCTTCGCCAGCAGAATGGCTTTCCGGCGCAGCGTCGGTGCGCGGGTGATCCAGTTCCCTTCCGGCAGCATGCCGACAATCTCAGAGTGGGCGTGCTGTCCAATCTGGCGGATCAGCGTCTTGCGGTAGGCATCCGGCATCCAGTCCTGCGGCTCGATGGCCGTCTCCTGTGCGATGCGTTGCTCAAAGCGTTGTTCTTGCGTCACATAACCACCTTTGTGATTCGTTAAATCACCACAAATAGCAAAATGGTGAATCATTTGGTTTCTTAAAAGTTACACAAAGGTTAAATATAACCCCAAGAAGCGTTTGTTTATTTTGTGACGACGCTCGCAAGCCTTTTCATGAAAGGCCGATGGCGCAAGGCTTTCTGTTGGTCAGGCCAAGCAATACAGATCACAACGTTAACAATTCATTAAAACTCAGCTTGATTTTTATGATTCGAGATCAAACTATTTATAGTGAAATCACGAAACATCTGGAGAGAAGAAATGCAGCAGTTAGCCAGCTTCTTGTCCGGCATCTGGCAATCAGGCCGGGGCCGCGAGCGCACCATCACCCACGCCATCAGCGGGGAAACGCTATATCAAGTCACCAGCGAAGGGCTGGATATGGCGGCCGCGCGCCGTTACGCCATTGAACACGGCGGAGAAGCGCTCCGCGCAATGAGCTTTATCGAGCGCGCCGCCATGCTGAAGGCGGTGGCCAAACATCTGCTGAGCCAGAAGGATCGGTTTTATGCCCTGTCAGCCCAGACCGGCGCGACGAAGGCTGACAGCTGGGTGGATATTGAAGGCGGTATCGGCACCCTCTTCACCTACGCAAGCCTCGGCAGCCGTGAGCTGCCGGACGATACCCTGTGGCCGGAGGATGAGCTGATCCCACTGTCGAAGGAAGGCGGTTTTGCGGCACGTCACGTGTTAACGTCGAAATCCGGCGTGGCGGTGCATATCAACGCGTTCAACTTCCCGTGCTGGGGGATGCTGGAAAAGCTCGCGCCCACCTGGCTTGCCGGGATGCCCGCCGTCATCAAGCCCGCCACCGCCACCGCGCAGGTGACTCAGGCGATGGTGAAAGCGATCGTGGAGAGCGGACTGGTGCCGGACGGCGCCATCAGCCTGATCTGCGGTGGCGCGGGCGATCTGCTGAACCACCTCGACAGCCAGGACGTGGTGACGTTTACCGGGTCGGCCAGCACCGGGCAGAGCCTGCGCGTCCACCCGAATATCGTCGCACATTCCATTCCGTTTACCATGGAAGCAGATTCTCTTAACTGCTGCGTGCTGGGTGAGGACGTGACGCCGGAACAGCCGGAGTTTACGCTGTTTATCCGCGAAGTGGTGCGCGAGATGACCGCCAAAGCCGGGCAAAAATGTACCGCCATCCGCCGCATCATCGTGCCGGAAGCGCAGGTTGAAGCCGTCAGCCAGGCGCTGATTGCGCGGCTGGAGAACGTGGTCGTCGGCGATCCGGCCAAGGAAGGGGTGAAGATGGGGGCTCTCGTCAGCAGTGAGCAACGTGCTGACGTGCAGGAAAAAGTCGATCATCTGCTGGCCTCGGGCTGCCAGATCCGTCTGGGTGGTAAAGCTGATTTGCAGGCGCCTGGCGCATTCTTCCCACCCACCCTGCTGTTCTGCCCGCAGCCGGACGAAACCCCGGCCGTTCACGCCACCGAAGCCTTTGGCCCCGTCGCAACCCTGATGCCCTGCCGTAACACCGAGCACGCCATGCAGCTGGCGCGGGCGGGCGGCGGCAGCCTGGCGGGAACGCTGGTTACGGCAGATACCCGCGTGGCGCGGCAGTTTATTGCTGGTGCCGCGCGCGCCCACGGACGCATTCAGATCCTCAACCAGGAATCCTCGAAAGAATCTACCGGCCACGGTTCACCGTTGCCGCAGCTGGTGCACGGTGGTCCGGGACGTGCGGGCGGCGGCGAAGAGCTGGGCGGCCTGCGCGCTGTGAAGCACTATCTTCAGCGCACGGCTATTCAGGGCAGCCCGTCCATGCTCGCCGCGATCGGTAAACAGTGGGTCCGTGGCGCGGAGGTGCAGGAAGATCGCGTTCATCCGTTCCGTAAATACTTCGAGGAGTTACAGCCGGGCGACAGCCTGCTGACCCCGCGTCGTACCCTGACGGAAGCGGATATCGTGAATTTTGCCTGCCTGAGCGGGGATCATTTCTACGCCCATATGGACAAAATTGGCGCGGCGGAGTCGATTTTTGGTGAGCGCGTGGTACACGGTTATTTCCTGATTTCCGCCGCGGCGGGGCTGTTTGTCGATGCCGGAGTTGGGCCGGTTATTGCCAACTACGGCATGGAAAACCTGCGCTTTATCGAGCCGGTCAAGCCGGGTGATACCATTCAGGTGCGCCTGACCTGTAAACGTAAAACGCTGAAGAAACAGCGCACTGCCGAGGAAAAACCCACCGGCGTGGTGGAATGGGCTGTGGAGATCTTCAACCAGCACCAGCAGGCCGTGGCGCTCTACTCCATCCTGACGCTGGTGGCGCGCCAGCAGGGTGACTTTTAATCAATGCAATGGCATTAACCTTGCTGCCTCGAGTGTTTGAGCGCATCAAAATAAGCGGAAGGTAAAACAGGGACTGGATGGCTTTGATTGATCGAACCATCCAGTCTGCCTGGTTTGGATAAGTTACAACCGGAAACACTAAGCAAGTTGACCAAATAGTTAGCATGGTTATTATTTATCGCCGGGAATATCACCATGTTAAATTACATGGATGATTAACAGACTATGGCAATTCCTGTTTACCTTTTCTTAACTGACGATGGTGGGTCAAAAATTACAGGCTCGGTGGATGTTCGTTACCGTGAGGGAAGCATAGAAGTCACCGGCTTTACACACAATCTTCGCCTCCTAATTGATCCTGCCGAATTTGCAAAATTCCAGAACAATAATAATTACGTTGATGATCCAGTCGATCAGTTATGGATAAGGGCAGGAATAGATTATGCGCGACGTTCGGGTTTTTAACTGGCGAGCTGGAATTATTATCTTTATTTTTCTCATATTCATTGCATACCCTTTCCGCGATCTTTTTACCGTGTATGAAAATTTGCAGGAAAAAATCAAGGTTAACGATCGTTTAACTCTTTACATCACCCAGGTTGAGACGGGCTCACTGTCTAAAAACAGGTATCATATTTATCTCTTTGATGCGAAAAAAAGTCCGGAAGAATTCATGTCTAACATTAAGAATATCAATCCCGTCATGATCACCGATGATGATAAAGCTTCAGTGGCAATTAAAAATGGAGACATTTATCTTCGCGTTCGCGGTACGGTTTATTCGTTCACGACGGTAGGTTTTGATGTCCGCACGCATCTCGATAGCTCGCCTTACTGAAGCGCACTTTATCTGCCATGGGGGTGTGATGTACCCCCGCTCTTTTTTAACCTGGCAAGACTGACAAACAACCTGGCAGATGCAGGCAAACGCTTTTCGTGCGCGCCTGTCAGGATAACGCTGACACTACACAATAAACACAACAAGATGAGGTCTGCGATGGGAAGCAATTCTTCTTTTTCTGCCCGTAGAACGGCACTGGCCATGGCCGTTGCGCTCTGTTGCGCCTGGCAATCCCCTGTTTACGCTCACGGCAGCGAGGCGCATATGGTCCCGATGGACAAAACGCTTCAGGCGTTTGGCGCGGACGTGCAGTGGGATGATTACGCCCAGATGTTCACCATCGTCAAAGACGGTGCCTTTGTGAAGGTCAAACCCGGCGCAAATACCGCCATCGTTAACGGCAAACCGCTGACGCTCCAGGTGCCCGTGGTGATGAAGAACAATAAGGCGTATATCCCGGAGACCTTTATCAACGATGTCTTTCAGTCCGGTCTTGATCAGACATTCCAGGTTGAAAAAAGCCCCCACCCGTTAAACGCGCTGACGGCTGATGAAATCAACCAGGCCGTAGCAATCGTGAAAGCCTCAGCGGATTTTAAACCCAATACCCGCTTTACCCAGATTGCGCTGGCGGAGCCAGAAAAGGCCAAAGTCTGGGACTTTGTGCTTAACGGCACGGCGGTGGATGCGCCCCGTCAGGCCAATATCATCATGCTTGATGGTAAACACATCATCGAAAGCCGGGTGGATCTGAAGGAGAAAAAGATCCTCCGCTGGGAGCCGATAAAAGACGCGCACGGCATGGTGCTGCTGGATGACTTCAATACCGTGCAGCAGATCATCAATGAAAGCCCGGAATTTGCCGCCGTGCTGAAAAAGCGCGGCATTACCGACCCGAAGAAAGTGATCACCACCCCGCTTACCGTCGGCTTTTTTGACGGCAAGGATGGGCTGAAACAGGAAGACCGCCTGCTGAAAGTGATCAGCTATCTCGACGTGGGCGACGGTAACTACTGGGCGCACCCGATCGAAAACCTGGTTGCGGTGGTGGATCTCGAGCAGAAGAAAATCCAGAAGATTGAGGAAGGCCCGGTCGTGCCGGTGCCGCTCACGCCGCGCCCTTATGATGGCCGTGACCGCGTTGAAACGGTGAAAAAACCGCTGGAGATTATCGAGCCGGAAGGCAAGAACTACACCATCACCGGGGATAGGGTGCACTGGCAGAACTGGGATTTTCATCTGAGCCTGGACTCACGCGTCGGCCCGATAATCTCCACCGTGACCTATAACGACAACGGCAAAAAGCGACAGGTGATGTATCAGGGGTCGCTCGGCGGCATGATTGTGCCGTACGGCGACCCGGATATCGGCTGGTACTTTAAAGCCTACCTGGACTCCGGCGATTACGGCATGGGTACCCTGACCTCCCCGCTGGTACGCGGCAAGGATGTTCCGTCTAACGCCGTGATGCTCAACGAAACCATCCCGGATTACACCGGCGCGCCAATGGAGATCCCCCGGGCGATCGCCATTTTCGAGCGTTACGCCGGGCCGGAATATAAGCATCAGGAATTAGGAAAACCCAACATCAGCACCGAACGCCGCGAGCTGGTGGTGCGCTGGGTCAGCACCGTGGGTAACTATGATTACATCTTCGACTGGGTATTCCACGAAAACGGCACTATCGGCATTGATGCAGGGGCTACGGGCATTGAAGCGGTGAAAGGCGTGCAAACGAAAACCATGCATGATGCCACCGCGAAGGATGACACCCGATACGGAACGCTGATCGACCATAATATTGTCGGTACCACCCACCAGCACATCTACAACTTCCGTCTGGATATGGACGTGGACGGCATCAACAACAAGCTGGTGGCCATGGATCCCGACGTCAAACCGAACACCGCTGGCGGACCGCGCACCAGCACCATGCAGGTTAATCAGTATGATATTGATACCGAACAGCAGGCGGCGCAGAAGTTTGACCCGGGCACCATCCGCCTGCTGAGCAATACCAGCAAAGAGAACCGCATGGGCAACCCGGTCTCATATCAGATCATCCCTTACGCGGGCGGTACACACCCGGTAGCGTCCGGCGCGAAGTTTGCCCCGGACGAGTGGATTTATCACCGCCTGAGCTTTATGGATAAACAACTGTGGGTAACGCGTTACCATCCCGACGAGATGTACCCGGAGGGAAAATACCCGAACCGTTCCACGCACGATACCGGCCTCGGCCAGTACAGCAAAGATAACGAGTCGCTGAACGACCAGGATAACGTCATCTGGATGACCACCGGCACCACCCATGTCGCCCGTGCCGAGGAGTGGCCAATAATGCCGACGGAATGGGTGCACACGTTGCTCAAGCCGTGGAATTTCTTTGACGAGACGCCAACGCTCGGCAAGAAAAAAGCCGAGCAAAAATAAGCAAACGCCGGGCGCAATGCCCGGTTTTTTTGTGCAAACATTTGAGGAATAATCGAGCCTGCTTATAGTTAATACTACCTGGCTTTAGCGAGCTATCCACCGGACGGGAAGAAAACCATAATGGAAAAAAGACACAACGCAACGCCAGAACCTGCGACATGGCCTACCCGTAAATCAATGGTTGTTCACGGGCTGGCCGTGAACCTGCCGTGGCTCGCCTTTGTGAATGCCAGCTTTGCCCTTATGGTCCTGCTGCGCAATTCGCTTTTCGGCCATATCGATGCCCTCCTGCACATCAGCCCGCCTCTGCGGCAGATGATAGACGCTTCCATGCTGGGGGTAGTCATCCTTTCCGTGGCGCTGGTAATAATGGCCTGGCGCCACATCCGCGGCGTCAGCGCGGTGCTGTTAATGTGTAGCCTGCTATGGTCGATAAGTTGTTACTGGTTTATCAACGTGATACAGCTTCCTCATCCCTGGCCGATATTCGTTACCCTGCTGATGGCCGGTATGACCGCGCTCTATTTTCACCCGGTGGCACTGCTCTGCTTCACCGTTCCGCTATGGATAAGCCTGCCCGTTGCCAGCATGCTGCTGAATCAGGAAATTAATTATCGCTTCGCCGGGCTGTGGGTGGTGTTCACCTTCATTCTCGTGTGCGGGCGCTATATCCTGTTGAGTTGGTTTGAAGAGGCGTGGCGTCGCAACCAGCAGAATCAGCGTTTAATTTCGCGGCTGGATGCGCTGGCTCATCAGGATCCGCTGACGAAAACGGCCAACCGGCGGGCGATGGAGCTGGTGCTGGAAAACGCCGTGGAGCAAGGCAAACGCTTCGCGGTGCTGATGCTGGATGTCGATTACTTCAAACTGTATAACGACACCTATGGTCACCAGGCGGGAGATGCGTGTCTCGCGAGGGTGGCAGAGGTGCTGAACACCTCGGTGCGCACGCCAGAGGATGTGGTTTCGCGCTACGGTGGTGAGGAGTTTGTGGTGATCCTCTTTGACTGCGAAGAAAGCGTTGCTGAGAAAGTCGCCGCGCGGATCCAGGCTGGCCTGCGCACCGCAGCCATTGCGCACAGCGCGTCGAAGGTGAGTGAATGTGTGACGGCGAGTATGGGCATTGCCGGCTATACCGCAGGACTGGCCGGCCCGGAAATCATCGCCCGCGCCGATGCGGCGCTGTACAGGGCAAAGGAGGCCGGGCGGGATCGGTGGTCGCGTTAAATATTGCCGGGTGGCGGCTACGCCTTACCCGGCGTTTTTTAATACCGCACACACACCGACTTGGTTTCACACCAGCCATCCAGCCAGTCGGGGCCGAAATCGCGCCCGGTGCCAGACTGCTTCATGCCGCCGAACGGCAGGTTGGCGTCTATCAGCGTGTGGCTGTTCACCCACACGGTTCCGGCCTGTAACCTGTCGGTGTACGCCAGCGCTTTACTGATGTTCTGCGTCCAGACGCTGGCCGTTAAGCCATATTCAGTGTCGTTCGCCAGCTGAAGCGCCTCTTCCCCGTCGTCCACACGAACCAGGTTCACCACCGGCCCGAAGACCTCTTCACGCGTCAGTCGCAGATGATTATCCGGGTTGACCACCAGCGTTGGCGAAACGTAATAGCCTTTGCCGTCTGGCCCCCGGTTCCCGGCGATCAGCTCCGCATTGTGCGCCTTCGCCTCATCCAGGAACGCCTGAACCTTATCGCAATGGGCGCGCGACACCAGCGGGTTGATAAACGCATCCGGCGACATGCCCGGCCCGACGCTCAGAGATTTCACGGCCTGTTCAAAGCCGCTGACCAGCGTGTCGAACAGCGGAGCCTCAATATAAATACGCGAGCTGGCCGCGCAGACCTGCCCCTGATTCAGGAAGCTGCCGGTCATCAGCCCTTCAATTACCCACGCCGGATCGGCGTCTTTCAGCACGATGGCCGGGTTTTTGCCGCCCAGCTCCAGCGTCACGCCCGTTAGCGTATCCGCAGCCACGCGGGCAATCTGCTTGCCCGTCGCCGTCGAACCGGTAAAGCTTACTTTGGCAATGCGCGGGTGCGAGGTTAGCGCCGCGCCACAGACGGCGCCACTACCGGTCACCACGTTGAACACGCCATCCGGGATCCCCGCCTCGCTCGCCAGTTCCGCCACCCGTAACAGGGTGAGCGGCGTGGTTTCCGAGGGTTTGATCACGATGGAGCAACCTGCCGCCAGCGCGGGCATTACTTTCCACATGCCAATCATCAGCGGGAAGTTCCACGGCACAATCCCCGCCACGACTCCCACCGGCTCTTTACGCGTCCACGCCTGATAACGCGCGCCCTGCGGCAGTGGAATCGAGAGATCGAGGGTTTTACCGGCAATTTTGGTGGTCAGCCCTGCCGTGTAGCGCATCCAGTTCAGGGTGCATCCCACCTCGAAGGCGCGGGAGATGTTAATGGATTTCCCCTGCTCCAGGGTTTCGAGCTGTGCCAGCTCTTCGCCATGCTGTTCCACCAGATCCGCAAACCGCAGCAGGATGCGTTCCCGCTCTGCCGGCAGACGCCCTGCCCAGCTTCGGGCGACAAAGGCGCGCCAGCCAGACATCACCGCACGATCGACATCATCGACGCTGGCATCGGCGGTGGAGGCAATAACCTCTCCGGTCGCCGGGTTGTAGACGTTCAGACGCTTTTCGCTGTCGGATGCCGCCTGACGCCCTTCAATCCACAGGCCGTGCTGGCGATCTAAAAACTGCTGCACGCCTGGCAGGATGGCGACGTGTGATTCGGACATAGGATACTCCTTCGTTATGCTTCGCAGGGTGTGTATGCAGTCTAAGAGGGGAATCGCATTCCTGCTTTTGTCTGTGTGACATTCGCTTTGTCAGCTGTGACAGGCTCCGCAAATCGTGATAATTCCCGCTTATATCGCTGTAACCGTTGAGTGTTCTTTCCTATAGTCAGCCTCGTAGCCCTGACAAAATGCAACATAAATGCAACAATGCGAAAACAGTGACGGTGCAGGGAGAACATCAATGGCGTGTGCAAGCGAACAGGACAATTTTCAGCAGTGGCTGGCGCAAATTAACCAGGTTTGTGGGCGCTTTGCGGCACGTCCGTTAGAGGGGGCGTTTCTCGGCGAACTGGAAACCAGCTATACCCAAAGTCTGAAGCTGAGCACGGTGACCGCCGCAGGCGTTAACCTTTTTCGCACCCGTCAGGAGATCAAAAACGGCAACGACGCCTGGTTCTACACCGTGTTTCAGCTGGAAGGCAGCGCCGGAATCGAACAGGACAACCAGCGCGCGATGCTGAAAGCCGGGGATATCACGCTGATTGACGCCTCCCGCCCGTGCTCCATTTACTGGCAGGAGCGTTCCCGCCAGATTTCGCTGCTGCTCCCGCGACAAATCATTGAGCAACACGCGCGTTTTCAGGAAGTGAGGTGCGCGCTGCCCCTCTCCCGCAGTCTGCCTACCGTACAGCTGAGCTACCGACTGCTACAGGAGAGCATGGGCAATGCCGATCTCAGCGCCAGCGAAAGCGAAGCGGCGCTGGAGGCGATGGTGTGTCTGCTGCGTCCGGCCTTCCAGCAGCAACACGAGGTGCTGCCGCGCAAGGAGCGTCAGTTCCGCCACGTTCTGTCCCTGATTGATGATCATATTCAGTCGGAGGCGTTAAGACCGGAGTGGATAGCCTCAGAGAGCGGCATGTCCGTGCGGAGCTTGTACCGCATGTTTGCCGGGAAAGGGCTGGTGGTGGCGCAGTATATTAAGAACCGTCGCCTCGATTTATGCGCTCAGGCGCTGCGTTCCATCAGCGATGACGAAAAGCTGGCGGGCATTGGCTACAGCCGGGGCTTTACCGACCATAGCCATTTTTCCACCGCCTTTAAGCAGCGTTTCGGGGTTTCGCCGGGCGAATACCGTAAGCGTTACCGCTAGTTACTTTTTTAGCCACTTGCCGTTAATCCCCTTCACGTATTCACCCGGCTGGGCGCGCGCCACCAGCTTTTGTCCCGCCATTTTCGCCACCTCGTCGACGGGCAAATTATTGCTGTCAGCTAACTGCTGGTAACTTTCCGTGCGTGCGGCGTTGATACGGCTCACCAGCGCCAGGGTTTCAGCGTCGTGCTGAACGGGCGCAAGATAGCCGCTCAGGGTTTCCCCTACGCGCCCCTGGGCACGTGCATCGTTGAGCGTAAGCGTGGCGGCGTGAACGTTCATCCCCAGCGCCAGTAACATCAGAGCTAATCGTTTCATGGCATCCTCAGAACAGATCGCTGCGGGATTTCAGCAGGGCTTCAACGTCTTTATCCACCTTGATATGGATTTCATGCTCAATTTTCACGTTCATGTTGATAGTGATCGGCTCTTTGGGCGCCGCCACTTCAATGCGCGGCGTGCAGCCTGACAGCAGCGCGACGACGGCCACGGTGAGTACACCAGCCCTCTTTTTCATTATTGTTCCTCACTTTCCTTGCCTGTCGAACCGCGGAGAAGGGGTATCGCCGCATGTTGCTCAAACCATGTTTGCAGATTGTCCCCAAAGCGCAGGCTGCGCCAGAGGGTAAAAATGTTCTCTTCATGGGTGTAATTCAGGTTTACGAAACTGCTTTTGCCCTCGACGCGGCTGGTGCCTTTAATGGCCGCCTGCATGGTTAACACGCCCAGATTATCCACATTGAGTTTTGTCCACGACTGCGAAATTTCCATATAGCGGAGCCAGTTGATCGCCGCCCCGGCAACCACGTTGTCTTTCACAATGGCATCCGCCGTGTCCTGATCGATGCGCAGCGTCATCGGCCCCGGGTTGGTCAGCCAGCCATCTTTAATGATCCATTTTTCATTGTCCAGCCAGAACGGCAGCGCGCCGCTCACCGGGCCGGACATGGCAAACTGCTTCGGATTCACCGCGCTTATCAGTTCGCTGGAGGAAATATTATCCACGCGTAGTAAAGCCGGATCGTGCTGCGGCATTCTCAACTGCTGCATGGTGATTTTCCCGCCGAGCGCTTCCACCTTCACGTTGGTGAGCAGGAGCGGGTTCGCTTCGGTCCAGGGATAATCGCCCTGGAGATCCGCGGTGATATTTCGGGCTGTGACCAGGTTTTTTACCTCGTCGATTCGTAACGTTACCGGCCCGCGCGTGCCCAGCGACCAGGTACCCTGGCTTAAGCGGAACGGCAGAACAAAATCAACGCCGTTGATTTCGTTATCCGGCATCCACGCGCTGCCCGCTTTCAGCACCCCGTGCCCCCCGGCCTCAAACCCCTGATCGGAGGCCGCTGAGAAAGCCACCTGTGCGTACATTTCGCCGCCGCGCAGGGTCAGTTTCCAGTCTGGCGGGATCAGCGGCTGGAACACCGTAAGAGACTGTTTTGGCCACCAGGCCTGACCGCGAAGGCGTTCGCCATCCCAGCGTCCATTCACCTGGACCGGGCCGATGTCGTCCGCATGCAGGTTCCCTTTAAACTGGAACACCGTCGGGTCTGTCCCGTCAACGCTGAAGGTCAAAACGGACGGCGGCAGCACGCTTCCGCCCGAGAAGCTTGTTTGCCCGGCATTGAGCGCGAGCGCGCCGCTAAAGGTGGGGTTATCCGGGTCCCGCGACCAGCGCACCGGGTGATCCAGCACCAGGCGCGGCTTGCTGACCAGCATCGTACCGTACTGCAATTTGTCGAACCCCGTGGAAAGATCGGTCAGTTCGATAACGTTGTCGCGCCACTCCCCGGTTCCCCGGACATCCCAGCGCGCATTCATCGGCGTGAAATTCCCTTTACCCCAGTAGCGCCACTGCCACAAACCGTTGTCCGGTAAAAAGTCGTTAGCCTGGCCGTCCAGATGCAGCTCAAAATCGCCCATCTCGTTTTCATGCGCCCGCAGAATGGCTTGCAGGCGGCCGTCCACGCCCTTCTGCGTGAGCTTCACGCCTGCCAGCGGCCAGCGGATCTCATCGATATCCAGCGAGTCGATGATGCGCCCGCGCGAGCGCAATAATGCGCCGGGTTCAAACGTAAGCTGCGGATCGTAAAGGCTGCCGGTCAGCTTCGCCGGGAGTCTGGCATACAGGATCAGATCGTTTTGCTTGGCTTCCCCGCTCAGGTGCAACGGCATAGCGCTGTTTTCCATACTGAGCGAGCCGGGACCAATATTCAGCACCGCGTTGCCCTTCCCCGCATCCCCCTGGGTCAGCACGTTGAGCCGCCCCGTGAAGGTGGCTTTCTCCAGCCCCTGCCGCCAGTTATCCACTTTCAGCGCGACGAGACCGCTCATCGGCATACCGGAGGCTGACCAGTTCCAGTGTCCGTCGCTGATGGTTAACTGCTGAGCGGCGATCTGCCACGGTAAATCGAGCAGTGGATCGGGGTTGTCCCGCGCCATGACCACCAGCTGGCCCTGATTGTCCTCCCAGTCCAGATCGGCATCGACCAGCGAGGATAACTGTGGCACGTTAAAGGTCGCGACCGTATGCCCTTTCACCGGCACGCCGTCCGGTACCAACGGCAGGGTAAATTCACCGATCAGCTTCACGGGCTGCGGCTGATCCGGCAGTTGCACATCGAACTGGCTGATGGAGAGCGTCTGGCCGCGCAACTGCCCCTTAATGCTCACCTGCTCGCCGTTATAAGTGATGTCCTGGCGGGCTGGGGTGAGTGAAGCATGCAGCTCACCCTCCCACTGCTGCCAGGGAGAAAGGGTAAAGCGGTGGATGGTCAGCCAGGTGTTGGGCAGGATGGCCTGCCACTGCGCCAGCGTTTTCGGCGCCACCGTTGAGGACGCTGACTGCGGTAATTTGCTCAGGCAGACAGAATTAAGTTCAAGTGCGCCAATATCCAGATCCCAACGGCTGGGGTGTGACAGGGTCACGTTTTCCACACGGGCAATTTCGCACTCTTCTACCAGATAGCGGAGATCGGGGATGATCAGGGCGTGGCGCGTGAGCCGTGGGCTTTCTTCAAACGCGATGCGCGTTCCAACAGGGAGCCAGATCCCGGCGAGCGTGGGTACCCACTGGGCGAGCGTCATCAGCAGCGTCAGCGGCACGAGTAATAGCAGCAGTAATAGCGCGATTGCGGCTTTGTATTTACCCTTCATGGGCAGTTAATATCCTGATTTTGCGAAAAAAATAAGCCGTTCTTGCCGCTCATTGTCGCATGTTTAGCCAGTCAGTTGAAGGTAATGCCATTTTTAAGAGTAGATGCTCTACAATAATTCATAGAACTTATTGATTTCAATGAATTTTGAAAAATTGTAAGATAATTTTAAACATGCTAACGTGGTTCCAAAATCACTGGAGAAAGTCTTATGAAACTCGCGGTATATAGCACAAAGCAGTACGACAAAAAGTATCTGCAACATGTTAACGAGACGTACGGTTTCGATCTTGAATTTTTCGACTTTCTGCTGACAGAAAAGACGGCTAAAACCGCTCACGGCTGCGAAGGCGTGTGTATCTTCGTTAACGACGACGGTAGCCGACCGGTGCTGGAAGAGTTGAAAAAACAGGGCGTGAAATACATTGCCCTGCGCTGCGCGGGCTTTAACAACGTCGATCTCGATGCCGCCAAAGAGCTGGGTCTGAAGGTCGTTCGCGTCCCAGCCTATTCTCCGGAAGCCGTGGCTGAACATGCCGTCGGGATGATGATGTCGCTCAACCGTCGTATTCACCGTGCCTATCAGCGTACCCGTGATGCTAACTTCTCTCTGGAAGGGCTGACCGGCTTTACCATGTACGGTAAAACCGCAGGCGTGATCGGTACCGGCAAAATTGGTGTGGCCGCCCTACGCATCCTGAAAGGATTTGGCATGCGCCTGCTGGCGTTTGATCCGTACCCAAGCGCCGCTGCGCTGGAGCTGGGCGTGGAGTATGTCGATCTGAAAACGCTCTTCTCGCAGTCTGATGTTATCTCCCTGCACTGCCCGCTGACCCCGGAAAACTATCACCTGCTTAACCAGTCGGCGTTCGACCAGATGAAAGACGGCGTGATGATCATCAATACCAGCCGCGGCGGACTGATCGACTCTCAGGCCGCTATCGAAGCGCTGAAAACGCAAAAAATTGGCGCGTTGGGTATGGACGTGTATGAGAACGAACGCGATCTGTTCTTTGAAGATAAATCTAACGACGTGATTCAGGACGACGTGTTCCGTCGCCTGTCGGCCTGCCACAACGTGTTGTTCACCGGCCACCAGGCGTTTCTGACCGCCGAAGCGCTGATCAGTATATCGGAAACCACGCTGGGGAATTTACAGCAGCTTGATAAGGGCGAAGCGTGCCCTAACGCGATCGTTTAAGACCGTCAGGCCGGGCGGCGGTAACCTCTGCCCGGCCAATAATAAGCCCATCAGAAAAATGGTAATGACTCCAACTTACTGATAGTGTTTTATGTTCAGATAATGCCCGATGACCTTGTCATGCAGCTCCAGCGATTTTGAG
>NZ_JBMKIC010000025.1:0-68558 GCF_049238665.1 Enterobacter cloacae complex sp. IR5450 | reverse complement strand
ACAACACCTGTTGCTGGCCTGTTCGCCTGCTCTGTCGGGTGCTGGATGTTCATCCCAGTGGTTTTTACGCCTGGCTTCAGCAGGTAAATTCACTACCGACGCAGCGACTAAAGCTGCTACTACTACCGATCCACTGAAAGCATTGGACGATGCTATCAGCTCCATCGATAAGTTCCGTTCTTCTTTAGGTGCCATCCAAAACCGCCTGGGTTCTGCTGTCACCAACCTGAACAACACCACCACCAACCTGTCTGAAGCGCAGTCCCGTATTCAGGACGCCGACTATGCGACCGAAGTGTCAAATATGTCTAAAGCGCAGATCATCCAGCAGGCCGGTAACTCCGTGTTGGCCAAGGCTAACCAGGTTCCTCAGCAGGTTCTGTCTCTGCTGCAAGGTTAATCGCCTGATTACGCTTAAACCCCGCTTCGGCGGGGTTTTTTCTATCCACGCACAAGCGTAACCCCCCAAATAACCCCTCATTTCACCCACTATTCACCCGATTAAAACCCCTCCAGAATCGGATAATCATGCCGATAACTCAACTAACGCAGGGCTGTTTATCGTGAATTCACTCTATACCGCTGAAGGTGTAATGGATAAACACTCGCTGTGGCAGCGTTATGTTCCGCTGGTGCGTCACGAAGCATTGCGCCTCCAGGTGCGTTTGCCGGCGAGCGTGGAACTGGACGATCTGCTACAGGCGGGCGGTATCGGGTTATTGAATGCAGTGGACCGGTACGACGCTCTGCAAGGAACGGCATTTACGACTTACGCAGTGCAGCGTATTCGTGGTGCGATGCTGGACGAGCTGCGCAGCCGCGACTGGGTGCCGCGCAGCGTTCGCCGCAACGCCCGCGAAGTGGCGCATGCGATGGGGCAGCTGGAACAGGAACTGGGGCGCAACGCGACGGAAACCGAAGTGGCGGAACGTCTGGGCATTCCTGTTGAAGAATATCGTCAGATGTTGCTCGATACCAATAACAGCCAACTCTTCTCTTATGATGAGTGGCGCGAAGAGCATGGCGATAGCATCGAGCTGGTGACGGATGAACATCAGCAAGAAAACCCGTTACACCACTTACTGGAAGGGAATTTACGCCAGCGCGTGATGGAAGCGATTGAAGCTTTACCGGAACGTGAGCAACTGGTGTTAACCCTCTATTACCAGGAAGAGCTCAATCTCAAAGAGATTGGTGCCGTGCTGGAGGTGGGCGAGTCACGGGTGAGCCAGCTGCACAGCCAGGCCATTAAACGCCTGCGCACAAAACTGGGTAAGTTATAGGTGAGTCATTCGCCTTGGAAATGCCGCACAACGTATTGACAACCAGGAGTTATCATGACGGTGCAGCAATCTAAAAGACGGCCTTTAAGCCGCTACCTGAAAGACTTTAAACACAGCCAGACGCATTGCGCCCACTGTAAAAAATTACTCGACCGCATCACGCTGGTTCGTCGCGGTGAAATCGTGAATAAGATTGCGATTTCCCGCCTCGATACGCTGATGGATGAAGCCGCCTGGCTTGAAGAGCAAAAAGAGTGGGTAGCGCTTTGCCGTTTCTGTGGCGATCTCCATTGCAAAGAGCAAAGCGACTTCTTCGATATTATCGGCTTCAAGCAGTTCCTGTTTGAACAAACCGAGATGAGTCACGGCACCGTGCGTGAATACGTGGTTCGCCTGCGCCGCCTGGGTCAGCATTTGACCATGCAAAATATCTCCCGCGATCTGCTGACGACCGGATACCTGGATGAAAATCTGGAGCCCTGGCTGCCCGCCACCAGTACCAACAATTACCGCATCGCGCTGCGAAAGTATGCACAATATAAAGTCCAGATGCCGGGCGTCATAAAGCAGAAAGTCCGCGCCGGAACAACTTCTGATATATATTAAAAAAGAATAAGATGTAGCGCAGCCGCCTTTGACGTTGCAGGCGATTTCTCTACACTACTCAAAAATTCCACTGTATCGGAGTACTTATGAAATTAGCACTTCTGGGTCGTCAGGCGCTGATGGGGATGATGGCCGTTGCGCTGGTCGCGGGGATGAGCGTGAAAACGTTCGCGGCAGAGAATCTGCTCAACAAAGTTAAAGAGCGCGGCACGCTGCTGGTTGGGCTGGAAGGAACCTATCCTCCGTTCAGCTTCCAGGGTGACGACGGTAAACTGACCGGTTTTGAAGTAGAGTTTGCGCAGGAGCTGGCAAAACACCTCGGCGTTAAAGCCTCCCTGAAACCCACCAAATGGGATGGGATGCTGGCGTCACTGGATTCCAAACGTATTGACGTGGTGATTAACCAGGTAACCATTTCTGACGAACGTAAGAAGAAGTATGACTTCTCCACGCCGTACACCGTGTCCGGTATTCAGGCGCTGGTGAAGAAAGGTAACGAAGGCAGCATCAAGTCCGCAGCGGATCTGAAAGGTAAGAAAGTCGGCGTCGGTCTGGGCACCAACTACGAAGAGTGGCTGCGCCAGAACGTGCAGGGCGTGGACATCCGTACCTACGATGATGACCCGACGAAATACCAGGATCTGCGCGTAGGCCGTATCGACGCCATTCTGGTTGACCGCCTGGCAGCGCTGGATCTGGTGAAGAAAACCAACAATACCCTGGCTGTCGCGGGTGATGCGTTCTCCCGTCAGGAGTCCGGCGTGGCGGTGCGTAAGGGTAACGAGGATCTGCTGAAAGCCATCGATGGCGCCATTGCTGAGATGCAGAAAGACGGTAGCCTGAAGGCGCTTTCTGAGAAGTGGTTCGGCGCAGACGTGACGAAATAAGTCTCTGACTGACAAAAAAAGGCGCTTTTGAAAGCGCCTTTTTTATTTCTCGCGCGTCTGCGTGCATAATGAAATAACAATTGTTTGCGTGACCGGAGGAACCATGTCACTACAGAATTTAACGCGCTTTCCCCGTCTGGAATTTATCGGCGCACCCACGCCGCTGGAGTTTCTCCCGAGATTTTCTGACTATCTGGGGCGCGATATTTTCATTAAGCGTGACGATGTGACGCCCATGGCGATGGGCGGGAATAAGCTGCGCAAGCTGGAATTTCTCGCCGCCGATGCCCTGCGCGAGGGGGCGGATACGCTGATCACCGCCGGGGCAATTCAGTCTAACCACGTTCGCCAGACGGCGGCAGTGGCGGCGAAGCTGGGGCTCCACTGCGTAGCCCTGCTGGAGAACCCGATCGGGACGCAGGCAGAGAATTACCTGACTAACGGTAACCGTCTGCTGCTGGATCTGTTCAACGTGCAGGTTGAAATGGTCGACGCGTTGACCGACCCGGCAGCACAGCTCGACGAGCTGGCGACGCGTCTGGAAGCGCAGGGTTTTCGTCCATACGTGATCCCGGTTGGCGGCTCGAATGCGTTGGGTGCCCTCGGCTATGTTGAGAGCGCGCTGGAAATCGCTCAGCAGTGCGAAGGCGCGATAAGTTTATCCTCGGTGGTGGTGGCGTCCGGCAGTGCGGGGACCCATGCCGGTTTAGCGGTCGGGCTTGAGCAGCTGATGCCGGAGGTCGAGCTGATTGGCGTGACGGTTTCCAGAAGCGTTGCGGACCAAAAGCCGAAAGTCGTCACCCTGCAACAGGCGGTGGCTGAACAGCTTGCGCTTCAGGCGAAGGCGGAAATATTGCTGTGGGATGACTATTTCGCGCCGGGCTATGGCACCCCCAATGATGAAGGGATGGAGGCCGTTAAGCTGCTGGCCCGTCTCGAAGGTATTCTGCTTGACCCGGTCTATACCGGTAAGGCAATGGCGGGCCTGATCGACGGCATCGCCCGGAAGCGCTTTAAGGATGAAGGACCTATTTTGTTTGTTCATACTGGCGGAGCGCCTGCGCTGTTTGCCTATCATCCTCATGTCTAAAAATCAGGTAGAAAAATAATAATGCAAGAAAGTATTCAACTGGTTATTGATTCGCTGCCGTTCTTGCTTAAAGGCGCGGTGTTTACTTTACAGCTCAGTATCGGCGGGATGTTCTTCGGGCTGGTGCTCGGGTTTGTGCTGGCACTGATGCGCATGTCCAACATCTGGCCGGTGCGGTGGCTGGCGCGGTTTTACATCTCCGTGTTCCGCGGAACGCCGCTTATCGCCCAGCTGTTTATGATTTACTACGGGCTGCCACAGTTCGGTATCGAGCTGGATCCGATCCCGGCGGCGATGATTGGCCTGTCGCTGAATACAGCGGCGTACACCTCTGAAACGCTGCGTGCGGCGATCTCCTCCATCGATAAAGGGCAGTGGGAAGCGGCGGCCAGTATCGGGATGACCCCGTGGCAGACGCTGCGCCGGGCGATCCTGCCCCAGGCGGCGCGCGTGGCGCTGCCGCCGCTGAGCAACAGCTTTATCAGCCTGGTGAAAGACACCTCCCTTGCGGCGACCATTCAGGTGCCGGAGCTGTTCCGTCAGGCGCAGCTGATCACCTCGCGTACGCTGGAAGTGTTTACTATGTATCTGGCGGCCTCGCTGATTTACTGGGTGATGGCGACGGTGCTGTCCGCTCTGCAAAACTATTTTGAAAACCAGCTTAACCGCCAGGAGCGTGATCCAAAATGAGTGCAATTGACGTCAAAAACCTGGTGAAAAAATTCCACGGGCAAACGGTGCTGCATGGCATTGATCTTGAGGTTGAGCAGGGCGAAGTGGTGGCAATTATCGGCCCGAGCGGGTCAGGCAAAACCACGCTGCTGCGCAGCATCAATTTACTGGAGCAGCCCGAAGGCGGGACGATCCGCGTGGGTGATATCACCATTGATACCGGGAAACCCATCAGTCAGCAAAAAGGGCTGATTCGCCGCCTGCGCCAGCATGTCGGCTTCGTGTTCCAGAGCTTTAATCTCTTCCCGCACCGCACGGTGCTGGAAAACATTATTGAAGGTCCTGTCATCGTCAAGGGGGAACCTAAGGAAGACGCCACGGTCCGCGCCCGCGAGCTGCTGGCGAAGGTTGGCCTGGCAGGGAAGGAGACGAGCTATCCGCGTCGCTTATCTGGCGGGCAGCAGCAGCGTGTCGCCATTGCGCGCGCGCTGGCGATGCGCCCGGATGTGATCCTGTTTGACGAACCCACATCCGCGCTCGATCCTGAGCTGGTCGGGGAAGTGCTGAACACCATCCGACAGCTGGCGCAGGAGAAACGCACGATGGTGATTGTGACGCATGAAATGAGCTTCGCCCGCGACGTTGCCGATCGGGCTATTTTCATGGATCAGGGGAGAATAGTTGAGCAGGGGCCAGCTAAAGCGCTGTTTGCCAATCCGCAGCAGCCCCGTACCCGCCAGTTCCTTGAAAAATTCTTAATGCAGTAGCATTTTAGCGTTCAATTTGCTCCAGATGCCGCTTCTGGAGCAAATTATCCTCCCTTAAACTCCGTTCTGTTGCTTTTTTATTCCGCCTGAAGTGGATAAGCCATCGCCAAATTAAAGATAATCTGCCTGTGGCCGATATTTTATATAAATAATCATGCTAAATGTGTTAGGTTATATTCACCATAATAATGATTATCTTTATCAGAGGCTTCATTCGGCAAGTATGAGGGATATAGACTTTTTCACCTGGCGACGGGAATGCGTCCTCCGGTTTCAGCAAATGACCTGTGCTGACGAGGTATATCAGGAACTTCAGCGACAAACGCAGGCGCTTGAATTCGATTATTATGCGCTTTGTGTTCGACACCCTGTGCCATTTACCCGCCCGCGAACATCCGTCCATTCCAGTTATCCGCAACAATGGATGGCGCAATATCAGTCCGAGAATTATTTCGCCATTGACCCGGTACTGAAGCCGGAGAATTTTATTCAGGGACATTTGCCCTGGACGGATGAATTATTCACGGATGCCCAGCAATTATGGGACGGCGCGCGGGACCACGGTTTACGCAAGGGAATAACGCAGTGTCTGATGATGCCAAATCATGCGCTCGGTTTCCTTTCCGTGTCATGTACCAGCTTACAGGCACACTCGATATCCAGTGAAGAAGTTGAGCTGCGTTTACAAATGCTGGTCCAGATGGCACTCACTACGCTGTTGCGCTTTGAACATGAGACGGTGATGCCGCCTGAAATGAAATTCAGCAAGCGTGAACGGGAAATTCTGAAGTGGACCGCAGAAGGGAAGACGTCGGCAGAAATCGCCATCATTCTTTCCATCTCGGAAAATACCGTCAATTTCCACCAGAAGAATATGCAGAAGAAATTCAACGCACCGAATAAGATCCAGATAGCGTGTTATGCCGCGGCGACGGGACTTATCTGACTGATATCACGTTCTGCGTGTCAGACGAGAAAACGGCTGAATGCTTTGCATCCAGCCGTTTTTGTTACTGGCGGTAGGCTTGTTTAATTTGCTTAACCGTATTGGCAAAAACAGCGGATTCCGCCTGGTCTTCCATCTGCGCGATCTGTTTTTCCATTTTAATGATCACACGACCAGCATCAGCCTGGCCCATCGCCTGTAGCATAAGCGTCAGCAGCGACTTCAGGCAGTTTACTTCCTGTGCCAGTTCCTGGTTATTCTCGGCAGTGGCAAATTCAGGTGTGCTCATTTATTTTCCTCATTATAAAACAGCGCATGAGCGCGACGATGAAAGTTAAGGCGGCGGAGTATACCACAAGCTATGGCAAAAAATGCAGTGGTTGTTTTTTATACTTGTCGCGCCGCGATTATTGGTCGACGCGGATTATGAAGGTACTCTGTCCAATATGTTAGCGGCAATTAAATGTTTATCCCCGGTTCGTCATTCGTTAATTGTTGTTACAAAAAATCGCGCGCTCTTTTTCGTTTGGGTTAACAACTGTTTTAGTAACTTTTTGAATATCGATGCTAGAAAATAGCGGTAAAAGCCCAGCGGACAAGGGTTTTCTTTCCACTTGCTGTACAGCCTAATTTCCAAAAACGAGACCAGAATCGTATAGCCGATTTTTTAGCGTTTTAATCTTGCATGGAAAACCGTTAATATAAACCCAATTAGCAGTCAGTAGCGTTATCCCTATTCTGGAGACATTTCCTTTGATCAACGTCCTTCTTGTTGATGACCACGAACTGGTGCGCGCAGGGATACGACGCATTCTTGAAGATATAAAGGGTATTAAAGTTGCCGGCGAGGCGTGCTGTGGCGAAGATGCCGTCAAATGGTGTCGCGCTAACTCCGCAGACGTGGCGCTGATGGATATGAACATGCCCGGTATTGGCGGGCTTGAAGCCACGCGCAAAATCGCGCGCATGTTCGTTGATACCAAAGTTATCATGCTGACCGTCCATACCGAAAATCCGCTGCCTGCCAGGGTTATGCAGGCGGGTGCTGCCGGGTATCTCAGTAAAGGCGCCGCGCCGCAGGAAGTTGTCAATGCGATCCGCACCGTATACGCCGGGCAGCGTTACATCGCTTCTGATATTGCTCAACAGATGGCTCTGAGTCAGATTGAACCGGAAAAAACGGAATCTCCGTTTGCCAGTTTGTCTGAGCGCGAATTGCAGATTATGCTGATGATCACTAAAGGTCAGAAGGTGAATGAGATCTCAGAGCAGTTGAATCTCAGCCCGAAAACGGTCAACAGCTATCGCTATCGGATGTTCAGTAAATTGAACATTCACGGTGATGTCGAACTGACTCACCTGGCCATTCGCCATGGTTTGTGCAATGCGGAGTCGTTAATAAATCAGTGAGTGAAGCGTTCGATTCAAAAGCATTTCTGAAAACCGTCACCAGCCAGCCGGGCGTCTACCGAATGTACGACGCTGGCGGTACGGTTATCTATGTCGGTAAGGCAAAAGATCTGAAAAAACGCCTTTCCAGCTATTTCCGCAGCAATCTTGCCTCTCGTAAAACCGAAGCACTGGTCGCACTTATACACAACATTGATGTCACCGTGACGCACACGGAAACGGAAGCGCTGCTGCTTGAGCACAACTATATCAAGCTGTATCAGCCGCGCTACAACGTCCTGCTGCGTGATGATAAGTCCTACCCGTTTATCTTCCTGAGCGGTGATACCCATCCTCGCCTGGCGATGCATCGTGGCGCTAAGCATGCGAAGGGTGAATACTTTGGCCCTTTCCCGAACGGTTATGCCGTACGCGAAACGCTGGCGCTGTTGCAAAAAATCTTCCCCGTTCGCCAGTGTGAAAACAGCGTCTACCGCAACCGTTCCCGGCCGTGCCTGCAATATCAGATTGGCCGCTGCCTGGGGCCGTGCGTTGAAGGGCTGGTAAGCGAAGAAGAGTACGCGCAGCAGGTGGAATATGTCCGCCTGTTTTTAGCCGGGAAAGACGATCAGGTGCTGACGCAACTGATTACTCGTATGGAAAAAGCCAGCGCGGCGCTGGAATTTGAAGAGGCCGCACGCATCCGCGACCAGATCCAGGCGGTGCGCAGGGTGACCGAGAAGCAGTTTGTTTCTAATACGGGCGACGACCTCGATGTTATCGGCGTAGCCTTTGACGCCGGTCTGGCCTGCGTTCATGTGCTGTTTATTCGTCAGGGCAAAGTGCTCGGCAGCCGCAGCTACTTCCCGAAAGTGCCGGGCGGTACTGAGCTGGGTGAAGTGGTGGAGACTTTTGTCGGCCAGTTTTATTTGCAGGGCAGCCAGATGCGTACGCTGCCCTCGGAGATCCTTCTAGACTTCACGCTCGACGATAAAACCCTGCTGGCGGAGTCGCTTTCAGAGCTGGCAGGCCGTCGGGTGAATGTCCAGACGAAACCGCGGGGCGATCGCGCGCGTTATCTGAAGCTGGCGCGAACCAATGCCGCCACGGCGCTGACCACCAAACTGTCCCAGCAGTCGACCGTCAGTCAGCGTTTAACCGCCCTTGCTACGCTGCTCAAGCTGCCGGAAGTGAAACGCATGGAATGCTTCGACATCAGCCATACGATGGGTGAGCAGACCGTGGCGTCGTGTGTGGTCTTTGATGCGAATGGCCCCCTGCGGGCAGAGTATCGTCGCTATAACATCACCGGCATTACGCCCGGTGACGATTATGCCGCCATGAACCAGGTGCTGCGCCGTCGCTATGGTAAAGCGATTGAAGAGAGCAAAATCCCGGACGTTATCCTTATCGACGGCGGGAAAGGGCAGTTGGGGCAGGCGAAGGCGGTATTCGAATCGCTCGACGTAGAGTGGGACAAGAACCATCCGCTGCTGCTAGGGGTAGCGAAGGGGGCAGATCGTAAGGCTGGCCTGGAAACGCTGTTCTTTGAGCCGGAAGGCGAGGGCTTTAGCCTGCCGCCGGATTCCCCTGCGCTGCACGTGATCCAGCATATTCGCGATGAGTCGCACGATCATGCCATCAGCGGGCACCGTAAAAAACGGGCGAAAGTGAAAAATACCAGTACCCTTGAGACGATTGAAGGCGTCGGGCCAAAACGTCGCCAGATGCTGTTGAAGTATATGGGCGGATTGCAAGGATTACTCAACGCCAGTATGGAAGAAATTGCAAAAGTGCCGGGTATTTCGCAAGGGCTGGCAGAAAAGATCTACTACTCGTTGAAACATTGAGGGCTCTGTAGCAACATAGAGCTAAATTTTACTGACAACAGACAGTTACCGTCATCATGCGATTTAATATCCCTACGTTGCTCACTCTCTTTCGCGTTGTGCTCATTCCGTTCTTCGTCCTGGCATTTTACCTGCCGGTCGTCTGGGCGCCTTTTGCCTGTGCGCTTATTTTCCTGATCGCTGCCGTGACGGACTGGTTTGACGGTTATCTGGCGCGTCGCTGGAACCAGAGCACCCGCTTTGGCGCGTTCCTCGATCCGGTTGCGGATAAGGTGATGGTAGCAATCGCGATGGTGCTGGTGGCGGAACATTATCATACCTGGTGGGTGACGCTGCCTGCCGCGACCATGATTGGACGTGAGATTATTATCTCTGCCCTGCGCGAGTGGATGGCGGAGCTGGGTAAACGCAGCAGCGTGGCGGTGTCCTGGATTGGGAAAGTTAAAACCACTGCGCAGATGGCGGCGCTGGTGTGGATGCTGTGGCGTCCGAATGCCTGGGTTGAGTGGGCCGGCATTGGTCTGCTGTGGGTTGCGGCGGTGCTGACATTGTGGTCAATGCTGCAATATTTGAACGCTGCGCGCGGTGATTTGCTTGAACAGTGATCGTTTCGGCTTAATTTTCAGCAAACGATCCTGAGATGCAAAAAATAACGTTGACTCATAACGTCATATCAGTAGAATGCAACGCATCGAACGGCGGCACAGTTAGCCGGACGATAATGAAATCAAGTGGTTAGGAAGTCGTTAAATAGTTACTTGATGACATGCGGGAATAGCTCAGTTGGTAGAGCACGACCTTGCCAAGGTCGGGGTCGCGAGTTCGAGTCTCGTTTCCCGCTCCAGATTAAAGCATCGGCAGTTTGCGGGTGCAGGTCGAAAGACAACAGATTTAAGGCGCGTTAGCAAAGCGGTTATGTAGCGGATTGCAAATCCGTCTAGTCCGGTTCGACTCCGGAACGCGCCTCCACTTTCTTCCCTGGCCGGATGGTGGAATCGGTAGACACAAGGGATTTAAAATCCCTCGGCGTTCGCGCTGTGTGGGTTCAAGTCCCACTCCGGCTACCATGGGAAAAAACAGAATAATCAAAGCAATAAGCAGTGTCGTGAAACCACCGAAAGGTGGTTTTTTTGTGCCTGCAATTCCCCCTTCCTGACAATAAATCTTATTTTTCGTGCCTGACCCATGCACAACCATAATTTTTCGATCATTATGCGTTGAGGGCGTTTCCTTATCGCGTAAATTCTTATATCTCCGTTTCATCGATTGCCCTGCGGCAGCTTCGCAGATAACTTCATTTGGATTTTCCTTAGAAAAAGTGGAAGAGCTTGCAAATGGGCTGGGCAAGGGTATCAACAAATGATCAAAACATTGTTCTCCGGCGACAAGCTCTCGAACGTACAGGATATGAACTACGGCTGGCAAGAGGCATCTAAAACCGCAATGGCGCTGGATTTGACCACTGGGAGCATTACGGGATGGCAGATGTACCAGATAGCTAAAGAGAATTGATTATGTCACAAGAATTAGAATTTTCGCTTCATCCACCCGTTTGGCCTGCCATCGTCTATTTTGTTGTATCTGTTGCAATTTTTTTCTTGCTTTATCTCGGGAAACTAAAAGTTAACAGGCTGCATAAATACCCGCTATTTATCGCATATCTGGTGTTTGTAATCGCTGTTGCAGCCGTTCAGATAAACATCTTTGCTAATGGCTACGAGTTTGTCCGCAGCTTTTTGCATATCGATTTTGACCCCTATCGATATGACTCGGTATATTGGGGATCATTGTTTTTCTCCATAATTTACTTGCTGGCGTTGCCCCGGAACAAGTTTTAGCATAATGAAATTTTCATTTAAGGGACGTTATGTCTTTACCGCCATTGTATGCACTGCGTGCGTTTGAAGTTGCTGCGCGGTTGAACTCCTTCAGTAAAGCCGCTGAAACGCTCAATATTACGCCGGGTGCGGTCAGCAGACATGTTCGTACCCTTGAACTGTGGTTCGACTGCGAGCTTTTCAAAAGGCAAGGTCCTCGCGTGGAGGTCACTGAAGCCGGGCGAGTGCTTGCCGGACAGCTGAACGAGAGCTTCACGAGCATTGAATGGGCCTGCCGGGCATTTCGCAGTAAAACCACCTGCTGCGGTTAAAAGCACCCAGCACCCTGACCATGAGATGGCTTCTCGACGTGCTGCGATCTTTTCGCAACAACCATGCAAAACCACAGGTTGAGATTGCCAGCGTCTGGATGGACATTGATACCGTTGATTTCAATCTTGAGCCCTACGACTGCGCCATCCTTCTTGGTAATGGCCGTTTTGGTGACACAACGGAAAGTCAGCTGCTTTTTCATGAATGGCTTATCCCGGTTTGTACTCCATCACTTATCGAACCGGCCCGGCAACGGCTTCCGCAATGTGATTTGATCCATCCTTCACCGGACAGACGTGACTGGCGGCGCTGGCTGCGAAGAACAGGATTGTTCCCGGGGCTCGATATGAGCAGCGGTATGGTGTTCGATACCCTTGAACAGGGAAGTATTGCCGCGATGAACGGGCACGGCATCGCTATCGCCGACCTGCATCTCACGCTTGATGCCCTGAAAAGCGGCCTGCTGGGCCTGCCGTTCAGGGAAGCTATTGCGACAGGGGATGGCTACTACCTCGTCTGGCCAAAAAATTCACTCAAAAGAGAGAGCATTCAGCATCTTCTGGCCTGGCTGCAAAACCATACCCCGGTCGTTCCGGCGCTGGATATCGATTATCTGGAATACGATGACAATCGGGTTTATTAATACCGTCATGAATAAGATATGTTTGCCATCTTTTTATAACGTTCTGGCAAAGCGCTGTTCAGGCTGAGTACCTTATCCAGAATATAAAATGCTGGCGTGTTTTTCTGTTGCTCAGCGTCAATGATTGCCGCGCGTAATAGCGTGGCGGCAGACGAAATCTTGTGAAAATAGTCCTCAGACTCGGGCGTCTGTAATTCACCCGACGTGGCGTAACGCACGTCCGGCCAGCCGGAGAAGTCGAGCAGCGGAAGGGGCTTTCCTGCTTCAGGATGACAGGCTGAAATCAGCGCAGCCGCTTGCTTAGGGTCGCGATGGGCAACGGATAGCATGTATACGCGCTGCGCAAACGGTGACAGAGCCTCAGAGTGATGTTTCGTCGCCATAAGCATGGCCATAAAATCCTGTAAATCATCGGCTGAATCGGTGTCAGGTGGTAATACAGTTTTCAATAACTGATATAACGCATCAAGTGTCATATTTGCCCCGGATCCTCTTATCATTATTATTCAGTTTGCGGCTGAACGTTTTATCGACCCGCGCAAAGGCGGGTCGTGAAGATGATATTTGAATGCGGTCGCATCAGAAAAACGATTAATAATGGCAATCACTGTGAGTTTTTCTCACTATAGCCTTTTCGTTTCACACTCCACCCAGGTACGCCTTCCTCACCTCCGGATCCTTCAGCAACGCCTCGCCGCTGCCGCTTAACCGAATCTGGCCGTTAACCATCACATAGCCGCGGTCGGACAACTTCAGCGCGTGGTGCGCATTCTGCTCGACCAGAAAAATCGTCATTCCGTTACGGGCCAGTTCGCGCAGCGTCTGGAAGATCTGTTTAACCACGATTGGCGCGAGGCCGAGGCTGGGTTCATCCAGCAGCAGAAGTTTAGGACGGCTCATCAGCGCGCGGGCGATAGCCAGCATTTGCTGTTCACCGCCTGAAAGCGTCATCGCCCGCTGGTTACGTCGCTCTTTGAGGCGAGGGAAGAGGTCGAACATGCTTTGCATATCTTCCGCTGCATGCTGATTGCCGACGGGGATTGTCCCCATCAGCAGGTTCTCTTCTACAGACATATCCGGGAAAATGCGTCGTCCCTCAGGTGCCTGCGCGATGCCGCCGGTGGCAACATAGTGGGTAGATTTGTGGCTGATATCCTCGCCGCAGAAGAGGATCTGCCCGTTGCGGATCCGGGGCTGACCAAAGACAGACATCAGTAATGTTGACTTCCCCGCGCCGTTAGCGCCAATCAGGGCAACGGTTTCCCCTTCGTTAACCTCAAGCGAAACCTGCTTCAACGCCTGGATCACCCCGTAGAAAACATCCACATCCTGAAACTGAAGCATCGGTTCGCTCACAGATTTACCTCGCTTTCGTCGGTGCCCAGATACGCGGCAATCACTTTTTCATTGTGCTGAATCTCAGCCGGTTTACCTCTGGCAATTACATCGCCGTGATCGAGCACAATGATGTCATCTGAAATGCCCATCACCATCCCCATATCATGCTCGATCAGCAAAACCGTGATGTCATGGTGGTCGCGCAGGAACCGGATGATCTCACTCAGCTTGTGCGTCTCCACCGGGTTCAGGCCGGCAGCAGGTTCATCGAGACAAATCATCTCCGGGCCGGTACACATGGCGCGGGCGATTTCGAGGCGTCGTTGCTGACCATAGGACATTTCCCCGGCCAGACGGTTCGCGCAATCCACCAGATCCACCACCTCCAGCCAGTAAAACGCCCGGTCCAGCGCATCGTTTTCTGCCCGACGATACGCAGGGGTATTCAGCACACCCGCCAGCAGATTGCGGTTGACGCGCATGTGCTGTGCCACCAGCAGGTTTTCCACAACAGACATCTCGCGGAACAGGCGGATGTTCTGAAACGTGCGCGCAAGACCCGCGCGGTTCACCAGATGCGTGCCGCCAAACATTTTATAGAACAGGCGTTGACCAAGCTGCGCCGGGTTGAGCCAGTCGCCCGGCTGGAATTTCTGGCCGAGCACCTGAATGACATTGGTGGTTTTATTTCGTGCATTGAACAGAATGTTGCCGCCGGAGGCCCGGTAGAAACCGGTCAGGCAGTTAAAGACGGTCGTTTTTCCTGCGCCGTTAGGCCCAATCAGTGCGGTAATGGAGCCGCGCTGCACCTCAAGATTGACGTCGTTTAAGGCCTTGATCCCGCCGAAGTGCATCATCAGATGTTCTACACGTAAAATCGTTGCGTTCATGGCGCCACTCCTTTACGCACGGTAAATCCGCTGCGGTTGATGCGGATCAGACCGCGAGGACGCCAGATCATCATCACCACCATCAGCATGCCAAACAGCAGCACCCGGTATTCCGCAAAGCTGCGCAGCAGTTCCGGCGTGACGGTCAGCACAAAGGCGGCCAGTACGACGCCGACGGTGGAGCCCATCCCGCCCAGGACCACAATGGCGAGGATCAGGGCCGATTCAAAAAAGGTGAAAGAGGTCGGGTTAACAAACCCCTGGTAGGTGGCAAAAAACACCCCGGCGATACCTGCCGTCGATGCGCCCAGGGTGAAGGCCGAGAGTTTGACCAGAACGTGATTCAGCCCCATGGAACGGCAGGCAATCTCATCCTCACGGAGCGCTTCCCACGCCCGTCCAATGGGCATTCGGGTCAGCCGGTGTTTAATGTAGAGCACCAGCATGACTACCAGGAAAAGTACCGCATAGATGAAAATAAACTTCATGTTGGGGTTATAGGTCAGGCCGAAGAACTCGTGGAAGGGGACGCCGCCTTCTTTGGCGCGTCGGCCAAACTCAAGGCCAAAAAAGGTTGGGGCAGGGGCTGAAACGCCGTTTGGCCCGCCGGTGAAGGTGAGCCAGTTGTTCAGCACCAGGCGGATGATCTCGCCAAACCCGAGCGTGACGATGGCGAGATAATCCCCGTGCATGCGCAACACCGGAAAGCCAAGCAGGGCGCCTGCGCCCGCGGCCATTAGCGCCGCCAGCGGCAGCATGCTCCAGAACCCAAGCCCCAGATACTGATACCCGAGCGCCAGCCCGTAAGCGCCGATGGCATAGAAGGCGACATAACCCAGATCCAGCAGCCCTGCCAGGCCAACAACAATGTTCAGCCCAAGACCGAGCAGGACGTAGATCAGTCCGAGAATGGCAACCGTCAGAAGGTATTTCGTTGCTACAAACGGGAAGCAGATCGCCAGCGTGACAATCAGCGGAATGATCCAGCGCATGCGGCTTTTATACGCCGGCGGCCGGACATACACGCCCGCATTGTCGGATTCAAACCGCGTCTGTAAACGTCTTCCGGCCGCCGTAGCTGAAAAGGCGCTCAGCAAAAAACGTCCCACCATCACCGTGCCAACAATCCACGCCAGCCGCTGGCCGTCAAAGGTAAAGCTGTAACCATCCAGTATCACACCCGCAATCGGGCCGAAAATAATCAGGGCGATCATTCCAGAAAAAATTGCGTCCAGAATGCAGCGCTTCAGGGAAAAACCGTCAGAGGTCATCGCGTTGTTCCTTACACTTTAGCCACGACAGGGCGGCCCAGCAGCCCCTGAGGACGGAAGATCAGAATTAAGACCAGCAATCCAAACGAGAACACGTCTTTATAATCCGAGTTCACCATCCCGGAGAATTGCGCTTCTGCGACGCCCAGAATCAGCCCGCCAAGCATCGCACCGGGCAAAGAGCCGATGCCGCCCAGCACCGCCGCCGTAAAGGCCTTGATGCCGATAACAAACCCGACGTAAAAATCAAAGGTGCCGTAATTCATGGTGATCAGCACGCCCGCCAGCCCGGCCATGGCTGCGCCGATAACAAACACCAGCGAAATTATTCTGTCAGTGTTGATACCCAGGATGGAGGCCATCTTACGATCCTGCTGTACCGCACGGCACATGCGTCCTAAGCGGGTACGGTTGATAATCCAGGTCAGCACCAGCATGCCCGCGAACGAGGCGATGAGGATAAAGACTTTGGTATAGGTTATCTGGACAAACCCTTCGCCAAGGTGAAAACGCAGCACGCCATCAAGCATGGTGGGCACGCCCTGCTGGCGCGGGCCCTGGCTGAGCTGGACGTAGTTTTGCAGTATCAACGACATCCCGATGGCCGAAATCAGCGGCGCCAGACGCGTCGAGTTGCGTAGCGGCTTATAGGCGATGCGCTCAATCGTCCAGCCATAAACGCCAGTGACCACGATGGTGAAAACCAGCGTTCCCAGGATCAGCAGCGGAAAGGAGTGGAGTCCAAAAAACGCCAGCAGGGCCAGGCCAATGGCCGAGAGATAGGCGGAGATCATATACACTTCGCCGTGAGCGAAATTGATCATACCGATGATGCCGTACACCATGGTGTAGCCGATGGCGATAAGACCGTAGACCGACCCCAGCGTTAAGCCATTAATTAATTGTTGCAGAAAGAATGTACTCATGGTCGCGCACCTGAATAAAGGGTTACGCCGACAGTCAGACCTGCCGGCGCTGAGCAGATTCCGTCCCGTTATGGCACTTCTTTATATTTGCCTTTGTCATCCCACTGGTAGACCACGTAGTCAGAGACTTTGAGGTCACCTTTGCTGTCCCAGGCTTTTTTACCCATCACCGTGTCGACAGGGGTGGCCTTCAGCCACTCGCTGGCTTTTGCGGAATCCGTCCCTTTCGTGGCCTTGAATGCCGCCGCGATAGCCTGCACAGACGCGTAGGCGTAGAGGGTGTACCCTTCAGGTTCAAATTTACCGGTGCGGAATTTCTCGATGACGGCTTTTCCGTCCGGGATCAGGCGCGGATCTTTACCGAAGGTCATGTAAATACCGTTGGTGTACTGTGCCCCACCGGCGGCGGTGACCATCTCTTCATTGACGATACAGTCTCCCGAGAAGAACTTCGCCTGCACGCCCTGTTCACGCATCTGGCGAACCAGCGGGCCCGCTTCCGGGTGACAGCCCCCGAAGAACACCACGTCCGGTTTTTGTGCGCCGATTTTGGTCACCAGCGCGTTAAAGTCTTTCTCCCCGCGGGACAACCCTTCGTACATCACCTCCTTAACGCTGCGTTTCGCCAGCGCCGCTTTAGTGGCATCCGCCAGCCCCTGACCGTAGGTGTCTTTATCGTGGATGATGACCACCCGTTTGGCTTTCAGCTTATCAAGAATAAAATCGCTGGCGACCTGGCCCTGCTGGTCGTCACGTCCGCACATGCGAAATATGTCGCTCATGCCACGTTCGGTAATCAGTGGGTTCGTTGAGCCGGGAGTGATGGAGAGGATCCCGGCATCGCTATAGACCTCGGAGGCGGGCATGGTCGACGAAGAGCAGAAGTGGCCGACGACCGCTTTCACCTTATCCTGATCGACTAAGCGGTTGGCAACGGCGACGGCCTGTTTGGGCTCGCAGGCGTCGTCGCCCTGAACCAGTTTGATTTTCTCACCGTTGATCCCGCCGGCGGCGTTAATGTCTTCCGCCGCCTGCGTAGCGCCATGCCAGTATTGATCGCCGTAGGTTGCGTTCGGGCCTGTGAACGGCCCGGCCACGCCGATGACGATATCGGCCTGCGCGGAAAAGGCCGTCACCAGACAACCGGCCAGCACCAGGGAGAGGGGAGTTTTGGTAAATTTCAGCGACAATATTATGTTCCTTAGCAAAGAGGTTTTTGCACCAGGTATAAACCCGAACGCCTGATGGCATCGTAAATCCAAAAACAAGAGCGAGAACAAAATGCACTTTAGAAGCAATCTCATGCTTAATACGGCGAGGATCCCACGCACCGCGAAGCGCGCAGAACATTAAGCAAAAAGGTTGCCAGAATGGTTAATCCCTTGACCGGGTCACAACACGTTGAGTATAGAGCGCCGTTTTATGCGCCTTTGCGGGATGATATGAATTTACAGCGGAGATCACATCTCCTTAACAACAAAGCCCATAAGTTGTGCAACGGTCACGATTTGCACGTTTTTGCAGCAATAAAGACCTAAACTTCAGATAGGCACGCGCGGCGATATATGTCAGGATCGTTTTTTTTATCAGGAGTATCAGCAATGGCTGAAGGCCCATTAAATGAAAGCGAGATGGCGTTGCTGGAAGAGATATTAATCTCTTACGGTCACGACGATGCATCCGTTATTGACGTGTCCGAACTGGACGGCATGCTTACCGCAGTACTTTCCGGTCCCGTTGTGGTGGAGCCCGACACCTGGCTGGTGGCGGTCTGGGGTGGTGAGAAATATATTCCTCGCTGGAAAAACGATCGTGAGATGAACCGTTTTATCGATCTCTGCTTTAAGCACATGAACGATATTGCCGAGCGTTTGAGCGAATACCCGGATCAGTTTGAACCGCTGTTTGGCTATAACGACGTTGACGGTCAGAGCTATACCGTGGTGGAAGAGTGGTGCTATGGCTACATGCGCGGCGTGGCGCTGACGGACTGGTCATCCCTGCCGGAAGCGCTGGAAGCGGACCTGGCGGTGATTGCCCTGCACGGGACGGAAGAGAACAGCGAGAAGCTGGATGCGCTGACCGAAGAGGAGTATATGGCCAGCATCGAGAGCATTCAGCCTGCGGCGCTGCGCTTGTATAACTACTGGGTGGCTAACCCGCAGCAGCCGGAAGCGAAAAAGCCGATCGTGAACGGGTCGAAGGTGGGGCGTAACGACCCGTGCCCGTGCGGGAGTGGGAAGAAGTTTAAAAGCTGCTGCCTGCATTAAATCATTAATTACTGTGGCCTGAATGGGGCACGGGTGTTGAGTCCCCGCTAAAATCGGCGAACCGGAGACCAGATGACAAGAGCTGGACGCCATGGATGGCGGCCAGAGGCGAATCGAGACAGGATGTCGAGTTGAGCCGACCGCAGGCAGATGGTCGGGAGGTGAGCGCAGTGCGAAGCACCGATTTTCCGCGGGGCCGCGGGGATTGATAAGGGGGCCGCGGCGGCCCCTTATCCCGTTCACATGCTGTGAAAAAATTATATTCTGTTGATCTTAAGGTGAACGGAACAGTACCTCAGGACCTGTATAAATAAGTTATCCCACTTCCGGCAGCATCCCCGCTGCAATCAAAATCTGCACCAGAATAATCGCCACGCCGCACCCAAACACCACGCACAGCATTGGCGTACCGCCCGCTACGCGATACCCCTGCTGCGGATGTTGCTGGCGGCTCTTCCACGCCAGCAGGGAAGGCAGCAGCAGGGCCAGTACCGATAACGCCACGCCGGCATACCCCAGCGCCATCACAAACCCGCGCGGGTAAAAGAGCGAGAAGGCCAGCGGCGGCAGGAAGGTCATCGCCCCCGTCTGTAAGCGTCCCGCAACGGTATTGCGACGCTGGAACAGATCCGCCATATAGTCAAACAGACCAAGCGCCACGCCGAGGAAGGAGGTTGCCAGCGCCAGGTCTGCAAACAGATGTACCGCCAGCTCCACGTGTGAAGAGGCCACCACGTTACGCAGGGCAACCAGGAATCCATTCAGACCAGAATGCTCTGCCATCAGGCCGATAAAGGTATTGGAATCAATACTGCCCAGCGTCACCAGCTGCCAGAACAGGTAAGCAATCAACGGAATGGCGCTGCCGATAACAAAGACGCGGCGTAGCTTGCGAATATCACCGTTCATATAGCTCACGATGCTCGGTACGCTGCCGTGAAAACCGAAGGAGGTGAAAATAACCGGGATGGCCGAAAGCGCCAGACCTTTCTCCAGCGGGAGGGAGAGCAGGTTAATCTTGTGAACATGCGGTGCCAGCAGCACCAGCATCACAACAAGGAAAAGAATTTTGGCGCTGAACAAAAAACGGTTAAACAGATCGACCAGCGATGTGCCCGCGCAAACCACGCCGCCACCAATCAGCGTAAAGACAATGGCGCCTGTTTCCGGTGAAAGCGACGCACCGAAGCCGTCATTGATACTTGACGCAATCAACTCTCCGGCGCCGCTGATGTAAGCGGCAGTCAGGGCGTACATCAGGAACATCATGCTGAAACCGGTGATCCACTGCCCGTAGCGTCCAAGATAGCGTGCAGCCAGGGAGCCTAAGCCAGTATCGGCAGGGACATGCTGATAAACCTCCAGCAATAATAGCGCGGTGTAACACATCAGGGCCCACAGACCGCCCAGCAGCACTACGGTAACCCCAAACCCGACGCCAGCGGCAGCCAACGGCATGGCCAACATTCCTGCGCCAATTGTCGTTCCGGCGACGATAAAAATACTTCCCAGAGTTCTGTTCTTCACGCTTTCCTCTACAACGCTTCCATACCGCGACTCATTCTGCGGCGCAGAGTAAGGGAAAAGCCCGGTCTCGTCAAATCACCGTTACATAGGGTGTAAAAATTAATTTACAAAAAGAAAAGGGTAACCTGAGCCAGCGCAAAGCGTGCCGTGGAGGGAGCGTTTAGTCTGCTTTTTATTTACGAGAGGTAACCATGTCAATTCACGGACACGACGTGCTGAATATGATGATTGAGTCAGGTGAGAGGTATACTGAGGAGAGTCTGGTTGAGGCGATACATGCCCGCTTTGGCGAAGCGGCGCGTTTCCATACCTGTTCAGCTTCAGAGATGACGGCCGCGGAGCTGGTGGCGTTTCTGGCGGCGCGCGGAAAATTCATTCCGGCAGCAGACGGATTTTCCACTCACGAAAGTAAAATTTGCCGTCATTAAATAAAGCGGTGCTGAAAACTCAGCACCGCTTTTCTGTTAATTCTGCGTGTCGAGCGTCGACAGCTCTTTATCAATGAAGTACAGACCTTCCCCGGATTTACCTGCCAGAGATAATTTATCCAGCACGGATTTAAACAGCTTCTCTTCTTCGTGCTGTTCAGCCACATACCACTGAAGAAAATTAAAGGTTGGATAATCCTGGCTGGTCATGGCGGCATGAGCCAGTTCATTAATTTTCTGGGTGATCAGCTGTTCGTGCTCATAGGTGGCGCGGAACAGTTCATCAAGAGAGCCGTATTCGGCAAAAGGGGATGCCACGTTATCAATACGCGGCAGGCTGCCGGTGTCCGTCAGGTAATCAAACAGACGCTGCATGTGCGTCATCTCTTCCTGGGCATGACGACGCAGGAAGGCGGCCGCTCCTTCAAAGCTGTGATAGCTGCACCACGCGCTCATCTGCTGATAAAGCAGGGAAGAAAAAAGCTCAAGATTCATTTGCGCATTGAGCTTGTCGATCATTTCAGTTTTTAACATGGTGCAGCTCCGGTTTATTAATTCTGGTTCACGATGAGCGACACTATAATTTGTTATTTAATTATTTGCAAAAAGTAAAATAAATATTTCTTTATTAAAAATACGAATGGGAATAAAACGCATTGCCGATATTTATATTTATTAATGAGAATTGTTTTAGTTCTTATTAAATAAACTGCCAGCGTGACTGGCAGTAGCGGTTAATACCACGGATTCTGGCTGGAAGAGGTAACAGCATATCCCTGACATTTATACTGAATGGTCACACTTTCGTTCAGACAGAGTGAACCGCTGATCAGGGTGCAGGTTTTAATTGGCTGCCCGTAGGCTGACGCGGTGGCGTAGCCCATATGTTGACAGGCTTTGGTTGCCGTACCGTTATTAACATACTCATCAGACCAGGCGTTTTGCAGCATGGCCTGGCCATAGTCGAGGCGCACAATTCCGTTTGGGGCATCCGTACTGCTGATTTCTGCCTGACGGTTGATACTGCACCCAGCGAGCAACAGGATCGTTCCGGCTATGATTATACGTTTCATGGTTCACTCTGCGTGACGGGAAATACGCCATTGTAACCAACGCGATATGACGCAATGGCCGGAATAGCCGGAGGATCTGCCCTCTCACTGTGCAACGAGCCGGGCCACCGCGCGAAATTGTGAGCGCATCTTTGTTTTTTAAAACAAGTTTTCACTTAATTTGAAAGTGTGTTTGTTTGATAGTAAGGTTAAGTGGAAAAAGTATCCACAGCGGGATCGCCCGCCATGCATTCAGGAGAGACAAGATGAAAATTGCACTGATGATGGAAAACAGCCAGGCCGCTAAAAATCCCATCATCCTTAATGAGCTGAAAGCCGTTGCTGATGAGAAAGGTTTCCCGGTCTATAACGTCGGTATGAGTGATGAGAACGATCATCATCTCACCTATATTCACCTGGGCATCATGGCGAGCATTCTGCTTAACGCTAAAGCTGTCGATTTTGTTGTCACCGGCTGCGGTACCGGGCAGGGCGCGTTGATGTCCCTGAACATCCATCCGGGTGTGATTTGCGGTTACTGCATCGATCCTGCGGATGCCTTCCTGTTTGCGCAAATCAACAACGGTAACGCGCTTTCTCTGCCTTTTGCAAAGGGCTTCGGCTGGGGGGCAGAACTGAACGTACGCTTTATCTTTGAGAAAGCGTTTACCGGACGCAATGGCGAAGGTTATCCACCAGAGCGTAAAGAGCCGCAGGTGCGTAACGCCGGGATCCTGAACCAGGTGAAAGCGGCGGTGGTGAAAGAAAACTATCTGGATACCCTGCGAGCAATCGATCCTGAGCTGGTTAAAACCGCCGTCTCAGGCCAGCGCTTCCAGCAGTGCTTCTTCGAGAACTGCCAGGACAAAGAGATCGAAGCCTTCGTGCGCGGTATTGTTGGCTGATTCCGTTTTGCCGGGCGGTGCGTTGCCTGCCCGGCAGATAGCGTTACTTTTTCGATGAGACCGCGCTGCCTGCATCTTTGGTCAGACGCAGCGTGTCAACCATTCCCACCAGGCAGATTAGTGCGATCGCCACAAATGCCAGCCGGAAGCTCATTCCCGGCATGCCGGCAATCCCCATCGCCTCACTGACTTTTTCCCCGATACGAATACCAATCGCCCCGAGCGTGATCCCAAGCCCCACGGCAAGCTGCGTTGCGGTTGAAAACAGAGTATTGGCATAGCTCATCTGCACCGATGGCACATCCGCAAAAGCCAGCGTACTGATGGCTGTAAACTGAATCGAACGGAAAACGCCGCCCAGATAGAGGATCAGCATGACGAGCCACGCGGGCGTCTGCGGCGTCAGAAACGCGCAGGCCAGCAACGCCAGGACATTCAACGCACCGTTAATCAGCAACAGCCGCTTAAACCCCAGGCTGCGGATAAGCGGCGTCGTCGCCGGTTTAATGGTGAGATTGCCAACGAAAACCGCCAGCACCAGCAGGCCCGAATGGAACGCGTCCATGCCAAAGCCGACCTGGAACATCAGCGGTAACAGGAACGGAACCGCGCTGATGGAGGCGCGAAACAGCGATCCGCCATACAGGGTGACGCGAAACGTCGGCACCTGCATCGCATCGAGTCTGATCATCGGCCAGGTTGTCCGCTTAAAGTGACGCAGTGCCAGACTTAACGCGACGATACCGACGATAAACAGCGTGGCGGTTAATCCTGTTCGCAGAGGCTCTGCGCCCATCAACTCCATCGCATAAACCAGGCTCACCATGGCAAGGGTGGTGACAACAAAACCCGGTAAATCAAACGGTCGGCGCGTATCTTCATGCAGGTCTGGAATGATGCGCAGTGCCAGCAAAATGGCGATTATCCCCAGCGGCACGTTAATAAAGAAGATCCAGCGCCAGACGGCATAGCTGGTAATGAACCCACCCAGCGGCGGGCCGATGATCGGCGCGACCAGCGCAGGCCACGTCAGGGTGGCGATTGCCGTGATGAGCTGATGTTTTGGCGTGGTGCGTAGCACGGCCAGGCGACCCACGGGCACCATCAGCGCGCCACCCATGCCCTGAAGGACGCGCATCGCGACGAACTGATCGAGCGTGGTGGACAGGCCGCAAAATACCGAGGCCAGCGTGAAGATTGCCAGCGCGAGGGCAAACACTTTTCGCGCGCCGAAGCGGTCGGCGATCCAGCCGCTGGCGGGGATCAGCACGGCCAGGGTGATCAGGTAGGCGCTGATGCCGATATTCAGATCCACGGCCTGTACACCGAAGCTTTTTGCCATGTCCGGCAGCGCGGTGGCAATCACCGTCCCGTCCAGAAACTCGATAAAGAAAGCACCGGCCACCAGCAGCGCCGCAGGCGATAATCCACGGCTCTCTTTGCCGGATACGTTTTCACTCATTCTCTTCCTGCCCGCTCAAAAAATTTTATAAACATTTACTGGAATTTATAAGACTGTAACGTGCAGATTTATCATGGCTTTTTTTAACAAACCAGCAGCACTGAGGGTTTAATAACCGTGATGCAGGTCACAAAATGGTTGATTTTTGTGATGATGGTCATATTATGAGCGTATTGACAATAACACCTGCATAACACGTTACTGGAGCAACATAATGAAACTGCGCAAAATCCTGAAAAGCATGTGGGCAAACTACTGCACAACGTTTAAAGACGTCCCACCGGGTGCGATGTTCTGATAAAAAACCTGCTTCGGCAGGTTTTTTTATGTCTGCGGACGACGAGAGGGAGATGGAAGGGCGTCTGTTTTGCTACTATGGCGGCCTTTGAATAAGGAGAACCCCATGTCACAAAACCTGAGCGCCGATCAGGAACTGGTATCTGACGTCGTCGCCTGCCAGCTGGTTATCAAACAAATCCTTGATGTGATTGACGTTATCGCGCCGGTTGAGGTACGCGAAAAGATGTCGACCCAACTGAAAAACATCGATTTCACCAACCATCCTGCTGCGGCGGACCCGGTTACGCTCCGCGCGATCCAGAAAGCGATTGCGCTGATTGAACTCCGCTTCACACCGCAGGGTGAGTCACACTAAAATAAACCGATGTTTTAAAATTAGAAACCCTTTTCTGCTTTTACGTCGAAGGGCGACAAAGCCTGTCGCCCGCAGAAGGATCAGAAGAACGTCTGCACCAGCAGATAGCTCACCACGCAGGCACAGCTGACGCCAATCAGCCCCGGCAGAATAAAGCTGTGGTTGATGATGAATTTACCGATGCGGGTGGTACCGGAGCGATCGAATCCGATACAGGCCAGATCGCTCGGATAGGTCGGCAGCACAAAGTAGCCGTAGGATGCCGGGAAGAAGGCCACCAGCATTTTCGGATCGATGCCCAGCATCAACCCCATCGGGGCGACCGCGGTCAAGGCCGCAGCCTGGCTGTTGACCAGTTTTGATACCAGGAACAGCACGATGGCATACGTCCAGGGATGACTCTTCACCACCCCCTCCAGCGCCATTTTCAGCTCGTCGAGATGCGCCTGAAAAAAGGTATCGCTCATCCACGCCACACCAAACACCGAGAAAATCGCGACCATCCCCGCCTTAAATACCGCCCCGTTTGAAATGGCCGACGCATTCACCTTGCAGGTCATCAGCATGATGGCCCCGGCGATCAGCATCATCATTTGAATGACAAGGTTTATCGACAGGGCTGTCATTTTCCCTTTGATCTCAAACGCCGGACGCAGCTCGGGCAGCGCACCCAGCAGGACCACAACGGCAATCCCGGCGAAGAAGATCCACGTTGACCAGTAGGCCTGTTTCGGGAAACGCTGATCCATCAACGTCTCCGTTCCTCCATAGATAAACTCCCGCTGTTTCGGATCTTTCAGCTTTTCCTGAAATTCAGTATCGTCTGCGAGGTTTTTCCCCCGGCGCAGGCTCCACAGTGCCGCAATGGCGACGCCAGACAGTGAGGCCGGTACGGAAACGGCGAGGATTTCGAGGATCCCCCACGCGTGACCGATGCCGTGCTGCGCACCCAGAATCGAGACCAGCGAAACGACGGCCACGGAAACGGGGGAGGCGGTGATCGCCATCTGAGAGGCCACCGAGGCCACCGCCATCGGCCGTTCCGGGCGAATGCCTTTTTTCAGGGCGATATCCGCGATAATGGGAAACATGGTGTAGACGACGTGACCGGTCCCGCAGAGGAAGGTCAACATCCAGGTGGTAAACGGTGCGAGAAGGGTGATGTGTTGGGGATGTTTACGCAGCAGGCGCTCTGCAAACTGCATCATTACATTAAGGCCACCGGCGGTCTGTAGCGTGGCCGCACAGCCGATGACGGCGAGGATTGTGAGCATCACGTCAACGGGCGGTTTACCGGGTTGCAGACCAAAGACAAAACTTAAAATAAACAGGCCGATACCGCTTATCAGCCCCAGGCCCATCCCGCCGAAGCGGGTGCCTATCAGCAGGCAGAGGATAATGACAATAAACTCAATGGTGATCATGATGCTCCCTCGTCAATGAATGTAATTAAACAAATCATTACACGATGTGTGGTTATTCATTGGGAGCAAGATCTGATTTGTTAAATTTCAGCAAAAGCAGGGAGTTGGTACCCACCCCCTGACGGGAGCGGGTGAAGGGACTTAGTGGTGTTGCACGGTAGCTATGTCGAGAAGATGGCGGTCCGTCTGCTCCAGACAAATCCCCGCACGTTTCGCGTTGCGGATTTCATCTGCGAGCGTCTTCAGCAGCATGCCATCCTGCTGCTGCTCTCTGTCCATATCGCGTAAAAACGTGAGGGTAATGATGTCCCGTTGCGCTTTGGCTTCATCAGCCAGTTTGCTCAGCTTCGCACAGCGTTGCTCATACTCTTCGAGCGTTTTCTGGAACAGTTCTTCCAGAGAAGTGTAATTATCTTCAATCGTTTCAAGCTCTTTGACGGTAGGGTTTGCCCCGACAGCTTTCAAAAAGTTAAAGACACGCATCATGTGCGTGACGTTACTTTGCGCCTGAGTACGAAAGAAGGTGGCAGTGCCGTTGAGGCTTTTTCTGGAACACCACGCGCTCAAATGCAGATGCAGATTTGAAGCATAAAACTCCAGGTTCATCTGGGCATTCAGTTTTTGCATCATCGTTTGGGTAGTCATTCTCATATCCTTATTGACTGTGGGACTTGATGTCCGCTACTTAACCTGACCCGGCAGGTATTGACGATTGAATGGCAGAAATAGATTTCTGCAAGGTAAAAACTCGAAAATTCACTTCCTGTGTTCGATTTAAATAAGCATACGCTTCTCTTCGACTTAAGAAAACTCTTAATTGGGCTGTGTTTACCATAGATTACAAATTTAAATATAGCCCAGAATAGAAAGAAGGTTACGAGATTGGTAATTATATAACATGTTGATTTAAAAGGGTGTAAAATTAATTTTGCTCATTTTTATCGTTTCAGTAAACGTTCTTTGGCGGGAAATTCTGTAAAAGTGATAAATCAGAAATAATATTTGCAAATATATCCTGTCGTATCAAATTTGAGCTAAATCAATTTTCACTCAATATACGGTTCTGTGATCGCGGCGCAAGATTGTGATCTGATAACGCGAGAAAATGAAACGATGTTTTACATTGTTTCATTATTTGAGGTTTATGATGGCTAACGTTGCGGTGCTGCTGGCACCTGGTTTTGAAGAAGCAGAAGCGATTATCACTATTGATATTCTGCGGCGTTTACAGATTGAGGTGGAGACGCTGGCCTGCGCGGAGTCCCGTGCGGTAGTGAGTTACCATAATATCCCCATGGTGGCTGACAGTACGTTAACGGAGCGCATTAATAGGCTGTATGACGCGGTCGTGTTGCCCGGTGGGCCGCAGGGGAGCGTCAATCTTGCTGCTAACCAGGAGGTGATCCGCTTTGTTTCCGCCCATGACGAGCACGGCAAACTTATCTGCCCGATCTGCTCTGCGGCCGCGCGGGTGCTGGGCGGTAACGGGCTACTGAAGGGGCGCCGCTACGTCTGTTCCGGCGATCTGTGGCAGAGCGTTGATGATGGAGTATATGTAGATGCGCCGGTCGTGGAGGATAATAACCTCATTAGCGGCAAGGGGCTGGGGCACGCTTTTGACTTTGCGCTGACGCTCTCTGCTCGTTTGTTGGGTGACGACACCCCCGTGCGCGATCATGCTGAACACATCTATTACCGCTGGTAAATTTTCTGCCGGACGCTAAGGCGTCCGGGTTACAGGGATTTCTTAGCTGACCTTATGGATAATCCTGCTTAACTCCTTTCCATTTGTAGGACAATTACGTCCTTTTTTATGTCATTTTCCGCTGAATTTATGTACGCAATTACTGTAATTCTGCGGTGTGATGTCGCTCTCTTATGGATGATTAATTTCCCGCTAAAACTATCTCCAGCAATAACGCTTATAACAAGGTAAGCGCTAATGCCTTGTTTTAAGTCCGATTAAATAAGTTGTTCGCCATTATTCCCTACAGATAAGAATGCTTAAGCTGGAGTTTACCATGCACAAATTTACTAAAGCGCTGGCGGCCATCGGCCTGGCTGCCGTTATGTCACAATCCGCTATCGCTGAAAATTTAAAGCTCGGTTTTCTGGTTAAACAGCCTGAAGAACCGTGGTTCCAGACCGAATGGAAATTTGCTGATAAAGCCGGAAAAGATTTGGGATTTGAGGTAATTAAAATCGCCGTACCTGACGGTGAGAAAACGCTGAACGCCATTGATAGCCTGGCGGCCAGCGGTGCGAAAGGTTTCGTTATCTGTACGCCGGATCCAAAACTGGGGTCAGCGATTGCCGCGAAAGCGCGCGGTTACGACATGAAAGTGATTGCGGTGGACGATCAGTTCGTGAACGCCAAAGGTAAACCGATGGATACCGTTCCGCTGGTAATGATGGCGGCCACTAAAATCGGTGAGCGTCAGGGCCAGGAGCTCTATAAAGAGATGCAAAAACGCGGCTGGGATGTCAAAGAGACCGCCGTGATGGCCATTACCGCTGACGAGCTGGACACCGCCCGTCGTCGTACCACCGGGTCCATGGACGCCCTGAAAGCGGCTGGCTTCCCGGAAAAACAGATCTACAAAGTCCCGACCAAATCCAACGATATTCCGGGCGCCTTTGATGCGGCGAACTCCATGCTCGTCCAGCATCCGGAAGTGAAGCACTGGCTGGTGGTGGGGATGAACGACAACACCGTACTGGGCGGCGTGCGTGCAACGGAAGGCCAGGGCTTTAAAGCACCGGACGTGATCGGGATCGGCATTAACGGCGTTGACGCCGTGAGCGAACTGTCTAAAGCGCAGGCGACCGGCTTCTATGGCTCACTGCTGCCAAGCCCGGATGTCCACGGCTATAAATCCAGCGAAATGCTCTACAACTGGGTGACCAAAGGGGTTGAACCGCCGAAATTCACTGAAGTGACCGATGTGGTGCTGATCACCCGCGATAACTTCAAAGAGGAGCTGGCGAAAAAAGGACTGGGCGGTAAGTAATACGCTGTGATTGCGCCCCTCCCTCACCGTGAGGGGCCAGACGTACACACTACAGGAATCACGGAGTCGTTATGCAACAGTCTGATCCGTATCTCTCCTTCCGCGGCATCGGTAAAACGTTCCCCGGTGTAAACGCGCTGACCGATATCAGCTTCGACTGCTATGCCGGCCAGGTTCACGCCCTGATGGGGGAGAATGGCGCGGGAAAATCCACGCTGCTAAAAATTCTCAGCGGCAACTACACGCCCACCACCGGCACGCTGGCTATTCGCGGCGAAGAGGTGGCCTTTGCCGACACCACGGCAGCGTTAATTGCGGGCGTCGCCATCATCTATCAGGAGCTGCATCTCATTCCTGAAATGACCGTGGCGGAGAACATCTATCTGGGCCAGCTTCCGCATAAAAGCGGCGTGGTCAACCGCTCGCTGCTCAATTATGAAGCGGGCTTGCAGCTCAAGCACCTTGGGCTGGATGTCGATCCGCAAACGCCCCTTAAGTATCTCTCCATCGGCCAGTGGCAGATGGTGGAAATTGCCAAAGCGCTGGCGCGTAACGCCAAAATTATCGCCTTCGATGAGCCAACCAGCTCGCTCTCGGCGCGTGAAATAGAAAATCTCTTTCGCGTGATCCGCGAGCTGCGCAAAGAAGGCCGCATCATTCTGTACGTTTCTCACCGTATGGAAGAGATTTTTGCCTTAAGCGATGCCATCACCGTGTTTAAAGATGGACGCTACGTGCGCACCTTCACCGATATGCAGCAGGTTAATCACGATCAGCTGGTGCAGGCGATGGTCGGACGCGATCTGGGGGACATTTACCACTGGAAACCGCGCGAGTATGGCCCGGAGCGTCTGCGTCTGGATAACGTCAAAGCCCCAGGCGTGCGCACGCCCATTTCACTCTCGGTGCGCAGCGGCGAAATCGTCGGGCTGTTTGGCCTTGTGGGGGCAGGGCGCAGCGAGCTGATGAAAGGGCTGTTTGGCGGGACGCGCATAACCCAGGGCCAGGTTTTCGTCGACGGGAAAAAGGTCGATATTCAGAAGCCTGCGCAGGCGATTAACGCGGGGATTATGCTCTGCCCGGAGGATCGAAAGGCAGAGGGCATTATTCCGGTGCACTCGGTGCGCGACAACATCAACATCTCTGCCCGGCGCAAGTTTATCCGCGCGGGATGTCTGATTAACGACGGCTGGGAGGCGAGCAACGCGGATCACCATATCCGTTCGCTGAACATTAAAACCCCCGGCGCTGAACAGCTGATCATGAACCTGTCCGGCGGTAACCAGCAAAAAGCCATTCTGGGGCGCTGGCTATCGGAAGATATGAAGGTCATTTTGCTGGATGAACCAACGCGCGGTATTGACGTGGGGGCGAAACACGAAATCTATAACGTCATCTATGAACTGGCAAAACGTGGTGTGGCGGTCCTGTTCGCCTCCAGCGATCTGCCCGAGGTGCTGGGCGTCGCCGACCGCATTGTAGTGATGCGTGAAGGCGAAATTGCCGGTGAATTGCTGCATGAACAGGCGAATGAACAACAGGCGTTGAGTCTCGCCATGCCTAAAGTTAGCCAGGCTGTCGCCTGAGTAAGGAGTCAATAATGTCCTCTGTTACTACATCCGGAGCGCCGAAGTCGGCTTTCAGTTTTGGCCGCATCTGGGACCAGTACGGCATGCTGGTGGTCTTTGCTGCCCTCTTCGTCGCCTGCGCGATTTTTGTGCCGAACTTCGCCACGTTCATCAATATGAAGGGGCTGGGGCTGGCTATCTCCATGTCCGGCATGGTGGCCTGCGGAATGCTGTTCTGCCTGGCCTCCGGTGATTTTGACCTGTCGGTCGCCTCGGTGATTGCCTGTGCAGGCGTCACCACTGCCGTGGTGATCAACATGACCGAAAGCCTGTGGATCGGCGTGCTGGCCGGGCTGCTGCTCGGCGTGTTGAGCGGCCTGGTGAACGGGTTTGTCATTGCGCGCCTGAAGATTAACGCCCTGATTACGACGCTGGCGACCATGCAAATCGTGCGCGGTCTGGCCTATATCATCTCCGACGGCAAAGCGGTCGGGATCGAAGACGAGCGTTTCTTCACGCTGGGCTATGCCAACTGGCTGGGGCTGCCTGCGCCAATCTGGCTGACGGTAGGCTGTTTGATCCTGTTCGGTTTCCTGCTCAACCGCACCACCTTTGGCCGAAATACCCTGGCGATTGGCGGCAATGAAGAGGCGGCGCGTCTGGCGGGTGTCCCGGTCGTACGGACCAAGATCATTATCTTCGTGCTTTCCGGGCTGGTATCGGCGGCGGCGGGGATTATTCTGGCGTCGCGCATGACCAGCGGCCAGCCTATGACCTCCATTGGTTATGAGCTGATCGTCATCTCAGCCTGCGTTTTGGGGGGCGTTTCCCTCAAGGGCGGCATCGGAAAAATCTCATATGTGGTGGCGGGGATCCTGATTCTGGGGACCGTAGAGAACGCCATGAACCTGCTCAATATTTCTCCGTTCTCTCAGTACGTCGTACGCGGCCTGATCCTGCTGGCAGCGGTGATCTTCGACCGTTACAAGCAAAAAGCGAAGCGTACCGTCTGATTTATTTTTAGCCACTAACCTGCTCAACTATTAACCATAGTTGACCCCCTGACCGGCCCGCCAGTTTTGTTGACGGGCCGGTTGCTAAATGGCGAGCACCGTCACACTGTCTATACTTACATGGCTGTTTTGTTCACTGTAAGGAGGATTAGGGTGGCTGACTTGTTAACCGCACCGCCTGTACTGCCCGGAAAATTTGCTTTCTTTTTTGACCTCGACGGGACGCTCGCCGGGATTGAACCGCATCCGGATGACGTTGTTGTACCGGACACGGTGTTAGAGAATTTGCAGCAGCTCTCCCGACAGAACGAGGGGGCACTGGCATTGATTTCAGGGCGCTCAATGGCCGAGCTGGACGTGCTCGCCAGTCCTTATCACTTTCCGCTGGCCGGTGTGCACGGAGCGGAGCGCCGCGATATCCATGATCAACTGCATATAGTTTCACTCCCCGACACGCTGATTCAGGCGCTGCATGCGCAACTCTCTTCGGCTCTGGAAATGCTTCCCGGTACGGAACTGGAAGCCAAAGGCATGGCTTTTGCGCTGCACTACCGTCAGGCGCCCCATCATGAGGCGGCGATATTTTCGATAGCAAGAAGCGTGGCCGAAGCCCATCCGGAGCTGGCGTTACAGCCGGGTAAATGTGTGGTCGAGATTAAACCGGCAGGAATTAACAAAGGCGCTGCCATTGCAGCGTTTATGGCGGAAGCGCCGTTCAAAGGGCGTACGCCAGTCTTTTTTGGGGATGACCTGACCGACGAGGCCGGGTTCAGGGTGGTAAACCAGGCCCAGGGCATGTCTGTCAAGGTTGGATCTGGTGAAACCATTGCCGGATGGCGGCTGGAAAATGTCGCCAGCGTCTGGCAGTGGATATCTGACGTCGCTAACCAGCAACAACAACAAATAGCGCAAAACAACGGGAGAAATCATTATGGGTCGCTTAGTCGTCGTCTCTAATCGCATCGCACCGCCGGATGATAAAAAAGCCAGTGCCGGTGGCCTGGCGGTCGGGGTATTAGGTGCCCTCAAAGCCGCGGGTGGTCTCTGGTTTGGCTGGAGCGGGGAAATCAGTAATGAAGAGAAACCGCTAAAAAAGGTGTCACGGGGCAATATCACGTGGGCCTCCTTCGCCCTTAGCGAGAAGGACTATGATGAATATTATTCCGAGTTCTCAAACGCCGTGCTGTGGCCAGCGTTTCACTATCGTCTGGATCTGGTGAAATTCCAGCGTGAATCCTATGAAGGCTACATGCGCGTCAACGCGCTGCTGGCAGATAAACTACTGCCGCTGATCGAAGAAGACGATATCTTATGGATCCACGATTATCATCTGCTGCCCTTCGCCAGGGAGTTGCGGAAACGGGGTGTGAATAACCGAATCGGTTTCTTCCTGCATATTCCGTTCCCGACCCCGGAGATCTTTACGGCGCTGCCGCAGCACGAGGAGATCCTGGAGGCGCTGTCAGATTACGACCTGCTCGGTTTCCAGACGGAAAATGACAGGCTGGCCTTCCTCGACAGCGTGTCGGGCAAAACCCGGCTGGTCACTCACGGCGGTAAATCTCATACTGCGTGGGGACGAAATTTCCATACCGAAGTCTACCCAATCGGTATTGAGCCAGACGAAATTGCCGAGCAGGCCTCCGGTCCGCTGCCGCCGAAGCTTGCCCAGCTCAAGGACGAACTCAAGCACGTTAAGAATATCTTTTCGGTTGAACGACTGGATTATTCCAAAGGGTTGCCGGAGCGATTCCTCGCCTATGAAACCCTGCTGGATAAATTCCCGCAGCATCATGGCAAGATCCGCTACACCCAGATAGCGCCGACCTCGCGCGGTGAGGTTCAGGCCTACCAGGATATTCGTCACCAGCTTGAGACCGAAGCAGGGCGCATCAACGGGCGCTATGGCCAGCTCGGCTGGACTCCACTTTTCTATCTGAATCAGCATTTTGAGCGCAAAATCCTGATGAAAGTGTTCCGCTATGCGGACGTCGGGCTGGTCACGCCGCTGCGCGACGGGATGAATCTGGTGGCAAAAGAGTATGTAGCAGCACAAGATCCTGCTGACCCGGGCGTGCTGGTGCTGTCCCAATTTGCCGGTGCGGCAAACGAGTTAACCTCAGCGCTGATTGTGAACCCTTACGATCGCGATGACGTGGCAAATGCCCTGAATCGCGCGTTAACCATGCCGCTTGCGGAACGCATTTCACGTCATTCGGAAATGATGGAGACCATCGTCAAGAATGATATCAACCGCTGGCAGGCGCGTTTTATTGACGATTTGCGCGCGATCCAGCCGCAAAGTCAGGAAGGTGATCTGCAAAAAAAGATCGCGACCTTCCCTAAACTCGCCTGATTTCCTTCGGGGGCATTAATTGCCCCCGAGAGGCACCAGCAGGACATCCACCTGGCTTGACGAAACGATGGATTTTGCCGAGCATGCCGCCCGGGAAAAAAAGCTCTGGTTATGATTTCCGCAAATGACCAGGTCAATATTCTGTTTCCGACAAATGTCGAGAATATGTTCACTTAATTCCCCGGTGGCTATCACCGTCTGATGGACAGGATAGTTTGCCCGCTCAACCAGCTCGCGCAGAAATTGCTGCGTTTCTTCCTGAAGAACCTCACGAATATCTTCCAGCATAGGCGCTGCCAGTTGGTTATACATTTCGGGTTCAGCTGCCAGGGTGATCAGACTTATGCGGGCGTTGTTCGGGCGGGCAATGGAAACGGCACGGGCGACGAGTTGATGACTTTCTGGGGAAACCGCAACAGAAACAAGAAGATGGGAGTAACTCATCACACACTCCTTTTATGTCAGAATGACACGTTTCTCAAGCTTTACCGCGAATCTGCCGCTTCTGCAAGAGGTACATGCGACAATAGTGTGAACCTTATCATAATTATTCATTAATTATTCTTATAAGAAGAATAACGAAATGGCGGCGCTAAATGAAAGTAATTAACAACTTAACGTAAATCACACATTTAGCCTTCCGTGCTGTTAAATCGCGTTAACCGATCGTCAACGCAAGCGTGATGCTGACCCCTGGAAGCTCCTGTCTCGAATTGAAAGCTTAACCTGCTGTTTTTACTTAATTAACTCTGGCTGTTCCCTGACGTTCGCGCCCGTTCAGACGCGGAAGGGCAGCGCTTCTCCGACATAGCAATTTTCATACCCGATCCACTCATCCCTCTGCATGAGTATTCGTTCCATAAGAATATAACCAAGCTTCGGTTGCTCAATAAACAGTCAAATTACAAGTCGCGCTGATGGATTTATGGGTTACATTCGCGTAAATTATGTGACGGAGATCACATTTTTTTAAATTCCAGGGGGGGCTGCATTGTATGTGTCAAAACTGACGAGTAGAGTTTGCGTCGAATTAGGAAAAATCTTAGTTATTTGTAAGAAAAGATAAAATGTGTAACCGACATTTTGGCCATGTTAACCGGTCACGCGCTTTACGACGTACAAACCTAAATTCAACTATGCATTTGGCCTTTTCTTTTTATACCGGGTGATTTCCCGGCGACATCACGGGGTGCGGTCTTTCCGCATAAAAATAATAGTTGGTTATTCGGGATGGGAAAAATGCATACATCCGAGTTGCTAAAACATATTTATGACATCAATTTGTCGTATTTATTGCTCGCGCAGCGTTTGATTAGTCAGGACAAACCGTCAGCGATGTTTCGTCTGGGTGTTAACGAAGAGATGGCAACCATGCTGGGTGGATTAACCCTCCCGCAAATGGTCAAGCTGGCTGAAACCAATCAACTTGTCTGCCAGTTCCGTTTTGATAACCCGCAGACCATTACGCGTCTGACTCAGGAATCTCGCGTGGACGATCTGCAACAAATCCACACCGGTATTCTTCTCTCCACCCGTCTGCTCAACGAAATCAGCCAGCCTGATGACGTAGCCCGGAAGAAAAGGGCTTAACAATGAGCGAAAAAAGCATTGTTCAGGAAGCCCGTGATATCCAGCAGGCAATGGAACTCATCACGCTGGGCGCGCGTTTACAAATGCTGGAAAGCGAGACGCAGTTGAGCCGTGGTCGTCTGATCAAGCTGTACAAAGAACTGCGTGGTAGCCCGCCGCCAAAAGGCATGCTGCCGTTTTCCACTGACTGGTTCATGACCTGGGAGCAGAACATTCATGCTTCCATGTTCTGTAATGCCTGGCAGTACCTGCTTAAAACGGGGTTATGCAGCGGCGTTGATGCCGTGATCAAAGCCTACAAACTTTACCTTGAGCAATGCCCGCAGCAGGAAGAGGGACCTCTGCTGGCGCTGACCCGCGCCTGGACGCTGGTGCGTTTTGTTGAAAGCGGCATGCTTGAATTGTCGCGCTGCAACTGCTGTGACGGCAATTTTATTACCCACGCGCATCAGCCTGCGGGCAGCTTCGCCTGTAGTTTGTGCCAGCCTCCATCCCGAGCCGTAAAAAGACGTAAACTTTCCCGGGATGCTGCCGATATTATTCCACAACTGCTGGATGAACAGATCGAACACGCTGTTTAACCCGAACCTGTGGGCAAGATTCCAGCAGCGGTAAGCGATTACCGCTGCTTTTTTTACCCTGCGTTCAGGTCTCGCGCTCGAAATGAACGTCCTGCCATAGTCACTAGCGGAAGGATGATGTCGTGCTTATCTTATTAGGTTACCTGGTAGTTCTCGGTACAGTTTTCGGCGGTTACATGATGACCGGCGGGCACCTTGGAGCACTCTATCAACCGGCTGAACTTGTCATCATCGGCGGTGCAGGGGTAGGGGCTTTTATCGTTGGTAACAACGGTAAATCGATCAAGGGCACGCTGAAGGCGATTCCGCTGCTGTTTCGTCGCTCGAAATACACCAAAAGCATGTATATGGATCTGCTGGCGCTGCTCTATCGCCTGATGGCGAAGTCACGTCAGCAGGGGATGTTCTCGCTGGAGCGGGACATCGAAAACCCGAAAGAGAGCGAAATTTTCGCCAGCTACCCGCGTATTCTGGCCGACGCGATGATGCTCGATTTTATCGTCGATTACCTGCGCCTGATCATCAGCGGCAACATGAACACCTTCGAAATTGAAGCCCTGATGGACGAAGAGATTGAAACCCATGAGAGCGAATCCGAAGTGCCGGCCAACAGCCTGGCGCTGGTGGGCGACTCGCTTCCGGCGTTTGGCATCGTGGCGGCGGTAATGGGCGTGGTACATGCCCTGGCCTCGGCGGATCGCCCGGCGGCTGAACTGGGCGCGCTGATTGCCCACGCGATGGTGGGGACGTTCCTCGGTATTTTACTGGCCTACGGCTTTATCTCCCCGCTGGCGAGCGTGCTGCGCCAGAAGAGCGCCGAAACCACCAAAATGATGCAGTGCGTGAAAATTACGCTGCTCTCAAACCTCAACGGTTATGCCCCGCCGATCGCCGTCGAATTTGGTCGTAAGACGCTCTACTCCAGCGAACGTCCGTCGTTTATCGAACTGGAAGAGCACGTGCGCGCGGTGAAAAACCCCAACCAACAGACGACAACTGAGGACGCATGAAAAACCAGTCCCATCCGATCGTCATCGTAAAAAAGCGCAAGCATAAGGCGCACGGGCACGGTTCTCACGGCTCCTGGAAGATCGCGTACGCCGACTTTATGACCGCCATGATGGCGTTCTTCCTGGTGATGTGGCTGATCTCCATCTCCAGCCCGAAAGAGCTTATCCAGATTGCGGAATATTTCAGGACGCCGCTGGCGACGGCGGTCACCGGCGGGCCGCGCATTTCGAACAGCGACAGCCCGATCCCCGGCGGCGGTGACGATTACACCCAGCAGCAGGGCGAAGTGAAAAAACAGCCTAACATCGACGAGCTGAAAAAACGGATGGAGCAGGCGCGCCTGAAAAAACTGCGCGGTGACCTGGATCAGCTGATTGAAGCGGACCCCAAGCTGCGTGCGCTGCGTCCGCATCTGAAAATTGACCTGGTACAGGAAGGGCTGCGTATTCAGATCATCGACAGCCAGAACCGGCCGATGTTTAAAACCGGCAGCGCCGATGTCGAGCCCTACATGCGCAATATTCTGCGTGCGATTGCACCGGTACTGAACGGTATTCCTAACCGCATTAGCCTGTCCGGACACACGGATGATTTCCCGTACGCCACGGGAGAGAAAGGATACAGCAACTGGGAGCTTTCTGCCGATCGCGCCAACGCCTCGCGTCGCGAGCTGGTGGCGGGTGGGCTTGATGATGGCAAGGTCCTGCGCGTGGTCGGCATGGCTGCAACCATGCGCCTTACCGACCGCGGACCGGATGACGCCATCAACCGTCGTATCAGTCTTTTAGTGCTGAACCAGCAGGCGGAGCAGGCCATCCTGCATGAAAACGCCGAAAGTCAGAATGAGTCACTGGACGATTTAAAACAGCCTGGGGCCGTCCCTTCGGCTGCCGTTCCAACATCGCCACCAGCCAATCCGAGGTGATAGCGTGAGCATGGATATTACCGATTTTTACCAGACATTTTTTGATGAAGCCGACGAATTGTTGGCCGATATGGAGCAACATTTGCTGGATCTGGTGCCCGAGGCGCCGGACTCAGAACAGCTCAATGCCATCTTCCGTGCGGCGCATTCCATTAAAGGCGGAGCCGGAACGTTTGGATTTACCATTTTGCAGGAAACCACCCATTTAATGGAAAACCTGCTGGATGAAGCACGACGCGGTGAGATGCAGCTCAATACCGACATTATCAACCTGTTTTTGGAAACGAAAGATATTATGCAGGAACAGCTCGACGCCTATAAAAGTTCGGCAGAGCCTGATGCCGCCAGCTTTGAATACATCTGCAACGCGCTGCGTCAGTTAGCGCTGGAAGCCAAAGGTGAGGCGTCTGCGCCCGCTGTCCCTGCGGCAAAACCGAGCGTTGTTGACGCCGTGGCTGAACCCGCTACGGCGCCTGACGCGCCCGCAGGAAAACTGCGCGTGGTGCTGTCACGTCTGAAGGAGAACGAGGTCAACCTGCTGGAAGAGGAGCTGGGGAACCTGGCGACGCTCAGCAACGTGGTGAAGGGCAAAGACAGCCTGGCCGCGACGCTTGACGGCGGGATCGGTCAGGATGACATCGTGGCAGTGCTCTGCTTCGTCATTGAAGCGGATCAGATTGCGTTTGAAACCGAGGCGGCGGCCGTTGAAGCGCCAGCTCCGGCAGAGAATACCCCTGCGGTAGTTGCCGCTGCCCCGGCACTGAAAGCCGTGCCAAAAGAGACGGCTGCCCCGGCACGCGGTGAAAAACCGGCGGCGCGTTCCAGCGAGTCCACGAGCATTCGCGTGGCGGTGGAGAAAGTGGATCAGCTAATCAACCTGGTGGGTGAACTGGTGATCACCCAGTCGATGCTGGCCCAGCGTTCCAACGAGCTGGACCCGGTGACTCACGGCGATCTCATCACCAGCATGGGCCAGTTACAACGTAACGCCCGCGATTTGCAGGAATCGGTGATGTCCATCCGCATGATGCCGATGGAATATGTCTTCAGCCGCTTCCCGCGCCTGGTGCGCGACCTGGCCGGCAAGCTCAACAAACAGATCGAACTCACGCTGATGGGCAGCTCCACCGAGCTGGACAAGAGCCTGATCGAACGCATTATCGACCCGTTAACGCACCTGGTGCGTAACAGCCTCGACCACGGCATCGAGCTGCCGGAAAATCGCGTGGCAGCCGGAAAATCGCCCGTGGGCAACCTGATCCTGTCAGCGGAACATCAGGGCGGCAACATCTGCATCGAAGTGACCGATGACGGCGCGGGCCTGAACCGCGAGCGCATTCTGGCGAAGGCGATCTCGCAGGGAATGGCGGTCAACGAAAACATGACGGACGAAGAAGTGGGCATGCTGATTTTTGCCCCGGGCTTCTCAACCGCAGAGCAGGTCACCGACGTTTCCGGCCGTGGCGTGGGCATGGACGTGGTGAAACGTAACATTCAGGAGATGGGCGGTCACGTTGAGATCCAGTCTAAGCAGGGTGCAGGCACCACGATTCGTATCCTGCTGCCGCTGACGCTGGCCATTCTTGACGGCATGTCCGTTAAAGTGGCGGACGAAGTCTTTATTCTGCCGCTGAACGCGGTGATGGAGTCCCTCCAGCCGCGTGAAGAAGATCTGCATCCGCTGGCGGGCGGGGAGCGCGTGCTCGAAGTACGCGGCGAGTATCTGCCGCTGGTGGAACTGTGGAAAGTGTTCGAAGTGGACGGGGCAAAAACCGAGGCCACGCAGGGTATCGTTGTGATCCTGCAAAGCGCCGGACGCCGCTACGCGCTGCTGGTTGATCAGCTGATTGGTCAGCATCAGGTGGTGGTTAAGAACCTGGAAAGCAACTACCGCAAAGTGCCGGGGATCTCTGCTGCCACCATCCTGGGTGATGGTAGCGTCGCGCTGATCGTCGATGTATCGGCACTTCAGGGATTAAATCGTGAACAACGTGTGGCGAACACAGCCGCCTGATTAAGTAAAAGGTAATAACATGACCGGTATGAGTAACGTAACGAAACTGGCGGGCGAGCCATCGGGGCAGGAATTCCTGGTTTTCACTTTAGGTGATGAAGAGTACGGTATCGACATCCTGAAAGTGCAGGAAATTCGTGGTTACGACCAGGTAACGCGCATTGCGAACACGCCAGCGTTTATCAAGGGTGTGACCAACCTGCGCGGTGTGATTGTGCCTATCGTGGACCTGCGCGTGAAATTCAGCCAGGGCGATGTGGAGTACAACGATAACACGGTGGTGATCGTCCTGAATCTGGGGCAGCGCGTGGTGGGGATCGTGGTGGATGGCGTGTCTGATGTACTGTCGCTGACCGCAGATCAAATCCGTCCTGCGCCGGAGTTTGCGGTCACGCTGTCGACGGAATACCTGACGGGGTTGGGTGCGCTCGGCGAGCGTATGCTAATTCTGGTGAATATTGAGAAGCTGCTGAACAGTGAAGAGATGGCGCTGCTGGATATTGCGGCGAATCATGTAGCATAAAATGGAGCCGGGTAAGCGTCAGCGCCACCCGGCTCTTTTGTATCCTTACGCCTCCTGCTCCACCAGCTCTGCCTCCGCTTCCCGCGCCCCTTCATTCTGCGACAGCATCGCCGTCGCAATCCCGTTCCCCAGCACGTTAATGGCGGACCGTCCCATATCCAGGAAATGATCAATCCCCATCAGCAGCAGGATCCCGGCCACCGGAATATTAAAGCTCGGAATGGTTGCCGCCAGCACCACCAGCGACGAGCGCGGTACACCCGCAATGCCTTTCGAGGCCAGCATCAGCGTTAACATCAGCACCGTCACCTCGGTGAAACTCAGGTGAATGTTGTACGCCTGGGCGATAAACATTGAGGCGAACGAGCAGTAAACCATGGAGCCGACCAGGTTAAACGAGTAGCCGATCGGCAGGACGAAAGAGGCGATATTCCGTGAACAGCCGAAGCGCGCTAACTGCTCCAGCGTTTTCGGGTATGCCGCTTCAGAGCTGCTGGTGGTAAACGCGACCAGCACCGGATCTTTCAGCATCGCCACCAGACGAAAAATCTCTTTTTTCAGCACCATGTAACCTACCGCCAGCAATACCAGACAGGTCAGAAGGATCGCCACATAGTAACCGCCAATAAACGAGGCATAGTTCAGCAAAATGCCCAGCCCCTGGGTGGCAATGACGGACGAAATTGCGGCAAAAATGGCCAGCGGCGCAACGTACATCACGTAGCCCGTCACCTTCAGCATAATGTGGGAGACCACATCCAGCGCCGCGACCAGCGGGGCGTTGAATTTTTGGCCCAGTGACGCGCCGCCAATGCCGAAGAACATCGAGAAGACCACAATTTGCAGGATCTCATTGTTCGCCATCGCGCCGGCAATGCTGGTTGGAATGGTGTGTGACAGGAAGGCTTTCAGCGACATCCCACTAACGGCCAGGCCGGTATCAACCGTCTCTGTGGGGATGCTCAGGTTCAGACCGCTGCCGGGTTGTTCAAGGGTAACAATAAACAGCCCCACCAGAATGGAAAGCACGGATGAGCTGATAAACCACACCATCGCTTTACCCCCGACGCGCCCAATCGTCGACGTTTCACCCAGCTTCATAATGCCCACCGTCAGGGTGCTGAACACCAGCGGGGCAATCACCATCTTAATCAGCCGCAGGAAAATATCGGTCAGTAGCGTAATGTTCTCCGACCAGGCCTGTATCGCGTCGGACGAAGCATACTCATGGATCGCCGCACCTGAAAGAATACCCGCCAGCATTAAAATCACGATGAAGAGCGTGAGTTTGTTTGCACTTGCCACAAAAAATCCTCTATGCGCTAAAAGAGTTTCCTGCGTCGATGCATACAAAATTTTTATTTAAGCGCAGGAAAATATTCGAGGCATAAATTGAAGTAAAGCTGCGTGAGTTACAACTTGTTTTTAATTTTTATGAAATTCGTTGTTTTTATCATAACGATATATTGTGATGCAGATCACATTACACGCGATATATCCTCAGATTAAGCAAGAATAATGCCCGTTTTATTTTGCTAACTCTTTGTAATGTTTGTTAATAGTCTGTTAATTGGGGGCGGGTGTCTCACCTTCGTTGAAAGTGGTTGAAGCGTGAACCATAAACTAAATTCTCAGTAACCGCGCCGGGGAATGTTTAAGCGGGGCTAACATACTGAACAGTATGAATAAAATATGGCAAGCGGACCATTATTTCTTCTGGAGGGTGGTAAATGAAAAGAAACTTCTTTTTATCTGCGCGGGTACACTGCTGACGGCGGCGACTGTCGGTCAGGCGCTGGCAGTCACCAGTAGCGGTACTATCGGGGCGACGCTGACGTTGACGAACGGTTGTTTGATCAACGGCTCGCCAACGCAAAACGGCATTAACTTCGGGACACTCGATTTCGGGACCCATCCTGCGACATTCTCCACCCTGACAACCCAGTTAACCGGGGCCAGCGGCGGAAATACCTTTACCATTCAATGTACCACTGCCAGTTACACGGTGGCGATCACCGGCAACACCAACGCGACCGCACCCGGAACCGTTGTCGGCACCCCCGGCACACCCGCCCGATATCTGGTGAACACCGCCAATGCGGCACAGGGCGTGGCATACAGCCTCTATAGCGACAGCGGGTACAACAACGTGATTGCTAACAACGCCGCGTTGCCCGTAGCTTCCACAGCGGGCGGGGTGAACAGCTATACCCTCTACGGGCGCATAACGGGCGGCGGCAATAGCGTAACGGTTGTACCGGGAACCTATACCGACACGATTAACGTCAGCGTCACCTACTGATTCAGCCATGAAGGCATTGTGTTTATGTCTGCGCGAAAGCGCAGAGGGCGTCGTGCACCCTTTTTTGGCCCTGATCGTCGGGCTGATGATGATCTGCGACGCCAGGGCGGTGACATCCCAGTCCTTCAGGGTGAGCGCGACGGTAGTACCAGGATGCTCGGTGAGTACCGGCACGGGCGGGCGCTTTGGGACGCTGGATTTTGGAACCCGCAATGGCGTGGACAACACGCCGGTCAGCACCAGCTTTGTCGCCGACGGCGCGTTGTCCATCGCCTGCACACCGGGTGTGGCGCTAAGTATGAGCATTAACGGCGGTCAGAATTATAGCTCTGTGAGGCGGATGACGCGTTCAGGCGGGACAGAGGTGGTCGGTTACCGGCTCTACAGCAGCAGCTCACTGGCCGCGAACAGTGAAATTGGCGTTAACCAGGCCATACCGATTACCTATACCAACAGCAATAACATCGCGCTGCCTCTTTTTGGCGTCGCGCTCCTGACGGGGTTTAGCCTGCCGGGAACATATTCAGATCAACTCACCGTGACCTTGTCATGGTAGGAAAGGGAGAACATCGATGAAGCCATTTTTCAGGCGATCATGCCTGGTGGGTCTGTTGGGGGCAACGGCTCTGGCAGCGGGCCAGGCGCAGGCAGCGGCAACCATTCTTTTGTGGCCCATCGATCCGTGGCTTTCGGCAGAGGCCAGAGCAACTGAATTGTGGATCCAGAATCAGGGCAACAGCGCCACGACAATGCAGATACGCATTGTGCGCTGGAAACAGGAGGGCGGATATGAGCGTTACACCGCCCAGCAGGATGTGGTCGCCAGCCCGCCGATCGTGACTATCGCTAAAGGCAGTAAACAGCTTATTCGCCTGATCAAGCAGGGGACGATCCCGTCGGGGGTTGAGCAGGCCTACCGCATTATTGTGGATGAAATTCCCCAGCCGGATGCCAAAGCGGAACCGTCCATGGGCCTCAAACTGCAAATGCGCTATTCGATTCCTTTATTTGTTTATGGGCAGGGGATCCCCACCCTCAACGAAGGGGCACACCACGCGCTGGCGAACACCCAACAGCTGAGCTGGCGGGTCGTTCAGGAGGGGGGGAAACCCGCGCTTCAGGTCCGTAATCAGGGGGATGTTCACGTCCGGCTCAGCCAGGTTGCGGTTGAGCAGGGCGGGCAAAAACGCACGGTTGCCGAGGGGCTGCTGGGTTATGTGCTGCCAGGCAGCACCCGAAGCTGGCCGCTTCCGGCAGGGATTTATCAGCCGAACCGGATGAGCGCGCAAATTAATGCCAGGGATACGCAATGGCAATCGACGCCCGTCAACTGAAACCGGCGATGATGATCCTGCTTTGCGTCAGTACCAGCGCCTTTGCCGAAACCGGTGACGACAGTTTACCGCCGCCGCCGGATGCACGGACGATGAACGGCGAAGCAGTATTCCAGCTCGCCCTGGTGCTGAACCACTATGACACGGGTCTGGTGGTGCCGGTGACGCAGCGCGAGGGTGCCTGGTTTATTTCGGGCGCGGATTTGCTCCGCGCCGGGCTGCCGCCCGCGCATGTGCCTGCCGGAGAGGTGAATCTCTCGACGCTTACGTCGGTACGCGCAGAGTACGACAGCACGGCCCAGCGTCTGTTGCTGACGGTCCCCCGGGACTGGGTCGCCGCGCGGATCACGCCGTTCAGCGAACAGAACACGCATAGCAAGCCGCACTATGGCCGCGGCGCGTTGCTCAATTACGACGTTTATACCAACCATTCCGAGCACACGGGCGGCCAGGCGTCGGTCTGGCACGAGTTCCGCTATTTCAATGAGGATTATTCGTTTTCATCGACGGGTTACGCCCGGCAGAATTTCACCGGTAACAGCGGGCAGCAGGAAGGGTACGTGCGCTACGACTCAACGTTTCTGATCACCAACGAGGAAGACGCCACCACCTGGACCGTCGGGGACGTCATCAGCGATGCGCTGAGCTGGAGCACCAGCGTGCGCATGGGCGGGATCAGCTACGGGCGCGACTTCTCCCTGCGTCCTGATCTGGTGACCTGGCCGCTGCCGGCGTTTTCCGGCGAGGCGGCTGTCCCGACCTCGGTCGATCTCTTTATTAATGGCTACCGTTCCGGCTCCACCCGCCTTCAGCCGGGGCCGTTTACCCTCACCAATCTGCCGTATATCAACGGTGCCGGGGATGCGGTGCTGGTTACCACTGATGCGCTGGGTCGTCAGGTGAGTACCACGCTGCCGTTTTATGTCAGCAGCGATCTGCTTAAGCAGGGGTTAAGCGACGGCGCCGTGACGCTGGGTAGCCTGCGGCGTAACTACGGTATTGAGAATTTTGACTATGGCCCGGCGGCGGGCAGCGGATCGTATCGCTACGGGGTGACCGACTGGCTGACGCTGGAGGGGCATGCGGAAGGGGCGGAGTCGCTGGCGCTCGGCGGAGCGGGCACGGTGCTGAAGCTCGGGCGTTTTGGCGTGGTAAATACCTCGTGGACCCAAAGCCGCATGCGCGGCGATAGCGGCGGCCAGATAAACTGGGGCTATCAGTACAACACCAGCGAGTTTAGCGTAGCGACCCAGCATACCCGGCGCGACCGTGGCTTCGGCAACCTCGCCCTGTACGATCAGCCCACCGTTTATGATGAAAATGATAACCCCGTTGCCAGCCTGAGCCGCAATACCGACCAGTATTCCTTAACCTTTAACCTCGGCGGTTACGGCAATATCGGCGCGGCGTGGATCGGGGTTGAAAGTTTTGACAGCAAAAAAACTGAGCTGCTCAACCTCTCCTAGAGCCGTAATTTGTGGGGCTCAAGCAGTATTTATCTGGCTGCCAGCCGTGACCAGCAGCGGGGCGACTGGACGGTTGCGCTGTCGTTGCAGGTTCCCCTCGGCGAACGTGACAGCGCCGCCGTCACCTTTGAAAACACCCCTGACGCAGGCAGCACTCAACGCATTAACTACAACCACTCGATGCCTTCAGACGGCGGCTTTAGCTGGAACATGGCCTGGGCCAACCAGTCGCGGTCGAGTAATTATCAGCAGGCTACGCTCGGCTGGCGGAATAACAATGTGGAGCTACAGGGCGGCGGCTACGGTGAGAAGGGCATGATGACCTGGTGGGGCGAGGCGATGGGTTCTGTTGTGCTGATGGACGGTGAGCTGTTTGCGGCGAACAAAATCAACGATGCGTTTGTGGTGATCAGCACCGATGGACATCCGGATGTTCCCGTCAGCTACGAAAACCAGCCGGTCGGAAAAACCAATAACAAAGGCTATCTGCTGGTGAGCGGCGTTTCCGCCTATTACCCGGCAAGCTACCGCATTGATACCCTGAACTTACCTGCGGATACCCGGCTTAAAGAGACCGAGCGTCGGGTGGCGATTCGTCGGCATAACGGTTATCTGGTGGATTTCCCGATGGAGCAGGAGCGGGTTGCCAGCGTCATTCTGCACGATGCGCAGGGCAATGCGATCCCGGTGGGAAGCCAGGTCAGACGCGCATCCCGCAGCAGCGCGGTTGTCGGCTATGACGGCCTCGCCTGGCTGGAAAACCTCAACGATGTGAATCCGCTTGAGGTCATCACCCCGGAGGGTAAACGCTGTACGGCAACGCTGACCGTTGGCGCAAACCCTGAGCATAAGCTGCAAACCTACGGTCCGCTGACCTGTCGGGAGGCGCCGTGAGACGCCTGTTAATCGCGCTTCTGCTGCTGTGCTCCGGCGGCAGCTGGGCGGCCTGTACCGTCAGTACGGTGAATGCCTCGTTTGGCAGCGTCACCTCGTTCGCTCTCAGCGGCACCGGGGAAGTGGAAACGACGGGCACGCTGGTGGTGACCTGCGATACCGTTCTCAACCTGTTAACCAACGACTCGGTGACGCTGAATTACACTTCGGCATCCGTCTTTGCGAATAGCCGGGCGACCATGAAGCGTACGGACAACGCGGCTATTACCGATGTCATTCCTACGCGCCTGTGCGGGGCGTCCGGCTGCGGCGGAAACAGTGAAATACAAATCAGCAAAGCCTATACCTGGAGCGGAAACACGCTGCTCGGGCTGCTGGGTTCAAGGCGCTAGAACATTCCCCTTTATTTCCGGACCGTAATGGGGCAGAACGTCACCGCCGGGCCGTATCAGGTGTTGTTAACGTTCAGCATTAACTACAACGTGTGCGCCGTTGGCGCGGTCGGAGCGTGCCTGACCCCGCAAACCGGCACGGCAACCACCTCGATCCTCCTCAACATGACCGTCACCAACGATTGCAGCACCATGACCACGCCGGACGTGAATTTTAACAGCGCGCCGCTGGTGCAAAATTTTCCCACCGTTTCACAGTCGGTTGCCGTCACCTGTACCAAAGGCAGCACCTACACCATAGGCATTAATAATGGGGCAAATGCCCTGAACAACGTGCGTCGTATGGTCAGCGGCAGCAACTTCATGAGTTACGACATCTACAAAGAGGCGACCAGCAACCGCTGGGGTAGCAGCGGCAGCGAGCGCTGGGCCAGCGCCAGCTCATCGCAGGTCAGTACGGACGGGCTTTTACGTACCTACAACTACACCGCCAAAGTTCTGACCAGCCAGGCCACGCCGCCTGCCGGAACCTACACCGACACGCTGATTGTCGACGTCGCATTCTGACTCCCGCGCTTTTCCCTTTCGCAAATGTAAAGTTCCTGTGGCCTGTGCCGATAACACCGTTAATAAATCTATGAGAAGGTGTTGTATGTTGAACCGTATCCGCGTTGTCACAATGCTTATGATGGTGCTGGTCATTTTCGCACTTCTTCAGCTTACTTCTGGCGGCCTCTTTTTCTCGTCGTTAAAACAGAACCAGGACAGCTTCGCGGCCTCGAACGATTTGCGAATGCAGCAAAGCGAACTGACCACGACCTGGGATCTGATGTTGCAGACGCGTATCAACCTGAGCCGCTCGTCTGCCCGCATGATGATGGACCCAAATAACCAGCAGAGCAGCGCAAAAACGGAACTGCTGAAGAATGCGCGCGCCACGCTGGCAGACGCGGCGAAACATTACGACGCCTTCAAAAAAATCGCCCCTCAGCCGGCAATGGCGCAGGCGAGCGCGAACATAGATGAAAAATATCAGGCCTACTTCGCCGGCCTCACGGAGCTGGTGCAGTTCCTGGAGAAGGGCAATATGGACGCCTATTTCGCGCAGCCGACCCAGGGAATGCAGAACGCCCTCGGCGCGGCGCTCGGCGAGTACGCTAAAGCCAGCGGCGAGCTTTATCACTCCGCGTTCACGCAAAGCCAGAACGACTACCGTTTCGCTAAATGGCAGATGGCGGTTCTCGCCCTCGCGCTGGTCATCGTACTGGTGGCCGTGTGGTACGGCATTCGTCATATCCTTCTTAACCCGCTTGGCCGCGTCATTGCCCATATCCGTGATATAGGCCGGGGCGATCTCACGAAAACGCTGTCCGTTTCTGGCCGCAATGAGATCACCGAGCTGGCAACCAGCGTCGACCATATGCAGCGTTCGCTGATTGATACCGTCGCCAACGTGCGCGAGGGGGCGGATGCCATCTATACCGGCACGAGTGAAATCGCGATGGGCAACAACGATCTTTCGTCCCGTACCGAACAGCAGGCGTCCGCTCTGGAAGAGACGGCGGCCAGCATGGAGCAGCTCACCGCGACCGTGAAGCAGAATGCCGACAACGCCCGTCAGGCGTCGCAGCTTGCAGAAAGCGCGTCCGATACCGCCCAGCGCGGGGGTCGGGTGGTCGACGGCGTGGTGAAAACCATGCATGACATTGCCGACAGCTCGAAGAAAATCGCCGACATCATCAGCGTTATCGACGGCATCGCCTTCCAGACCAACATCCTGGCGCTGAACGCGGCCGTTGAAGCGGCGCGTGCGGGCGAGCAGGGCCGCGGGTTTGCCGTAGTCGCCGGCGAAGTGCGTAACCTCGCCAGCCGCAGCGCCAATGCGGCGAAAGAGATCAAAGCTCTGATTGAAGACTCTGTTTCACGCGTGGATACCGGCTCGGTGCTGGTGGAAAGTGCGGGTGAAACCATGAATGACATCGTGAATGCCGTGACGCGCGTGACGGACATCATGGGTGAAATCGCCTCTGCATCGGATGAGCAGAGTCGTGGTATTGACCAGGTCGCCCTGGCGGTATCGGAAATGGATCGTGTGACGCAGCAAAACGCCGCCCTGGTGCAGGAGTCCGCTGCCGCGGCCGCTGCGCTGGAGGACCAGGCGAGCCGCCTGAAAATGGCCGTCTCGGCGTTCCGTCTTACTTCAAAAACAACAAATACGGTCAGCTCGCGGTCGGTGTACGGCGAAGCAGCCCCGGCGCCCGTGACAGCACGTACGCGCGCAGCGGTGACCGGACAAGATGAAAACTGGGAAACATTTTGACTGACAATTAAACCGCGGCTGCTTGCCGCTTGATGGGAGCGTGGATGTTAAATCGTATTCGTATCTCGACCACACTGTTTTTGATTCTGATCCTGTGTGGGGTTTTGCAGGTTGGCAGTAACGGGTTGTCTTTCTGGGCGTTTCGCGATGGCTATCAGAATTTGCAGGAAGTTGAGACGAGTAATCAGCAGCGCTCCGCACTGGCACAAACGCGTGCCGTGCTGTTGCAGGCAAGCACTGCGCTGAACAAAGCAGGGACGTTAACCGCGCTGAGCTATCCGCCGGAGGATATTAAGGCGCTGATGGTTGTGGCCCGCAGCAGCCTGAAGCAGGCCGACGCGCAGTTCAAGGCCTTTACGGCGCAGGAGGCGGTCAGTGAGAAAGAGAAAGCGCTCAAAGTCGCCATGAAAAAGACCTTTGATGTGTGGTACGGCGATCTCGACCATCAGGCGACGTGGCTGGAGAACAACCAGCTTTCTGACTTCCTGACCGCGCCGGTGCAGGCGTCTCAGGCGGCGTTTGACGACAGCTTTAACGCATGGCAGCAGGATATTAACCAGTTTGTGGCGCGTGCCGGTGCGGACAGCCGTACCAGTTACCGCATGTCAGGGATGATATTCCTGACCATGGTAATCCTGGCGGCCCTGCTGACCGGCGGCTCGCTGTGGTGGTCGCGCAAAATGATCGTCCAGCCGCTGGCCATCGTCAGCAGTCACTTCGACAGTATTGCGAAGGGCGACCTGGCGCGTCCGGTGGCCGTGTATGGCAGGAATGAAATATCAGCGATTTTCGCCAGCCTGAAGGCGATGCAGAGTTCGCTGCGGGAAACGGTAAGCAACGTTCGCCAGGGCAGTTACGCCATGCATACCGGGATCTCCGAGATTGCGGCAGGCAATAACGACCTCTCTTCCCGCACTGAACAGCAGGCGGCATCGCTGGCGCAGACGGCGGCCAGCATGGAGCAGCTGACCGCGACGGTAAGCCAGAACGCCGATAACGCGCGTCAGGCGTCCGACTTGTCAAAACAGGCAGCGATGACGGCGAAACGTGGGGGCGATCAGGCTTCTCACGTTGCCAGCACGATGCAGGAGATTGCCGCCAGCTCGCAGAAAATTGGCGACATTATCAGCGTTATCGACGGTATCGCGTTCCAGACCAATATTCTGGCGCTGAACGCGGCGGTGGAAGCGGCGCGTGCCGGCGAGCAGGGGCGCGGGTTCGCGGTGGTTGCCGGTGAAGTCCGAAACCTCGCCAGCCGCAGCGCCAATGCGGCGAAAGAGATCAAAGGGCTGATAGAAGAGTCGGTCTCCCGCGTTCAGCAGGGCTCCGCGCTGGTGGATACCGCCGCGCAGACCATGCACGAGATAGTCACCTCCGTGACGCGGGTTAACGACATTATGGGCGAGATTGCCTCGGCGTCTGATGAACAACGCCGTGGTATTGAGCAGGTGGCGCAGGCCGTTACACAGATGGATCAGGTTACACAGCAGAACGCCTCACTGGTGGAAGAGGCGGCGGCTGCGACCGATCAGCTGGCAAACCAGGCGGATCACCTTACCGGGTTAGTCGCCGTATTTAATGTGAAAGAGCACGTTGAAGCAGTAACAGAAGTCGGACGGTCACAGGCCGTGCCCGTTGTATCCTGAATGTGATTGAGAAGGCGCTATGACATCACCCATGCCCTCAGGGCAAACGTCATTATTGTTGCAGATGACACAGCGCCTCGCGCTGTCCGACGCGCATTTTCGTCGGATATGTCAGTTAATCTACCAGCGTGCGGGGATCGTGCTTGCGGACCATAAGCGAGACATGGTCTACAACCGGCTGGTGCGGCGCTTGCGCACGCTGGGGCTGGACGATTTTGGCCGCTATCTGAGCATGCTCGAAGCGAACCAGAACAGCGCCGAATGGCAGGCATTTATCAACTCATTAACCACCAACCTGACCGCGTTTTTCCGCGAGGCGCATCACTTCCCGGTGCTGGCGGAACACGCCCGTCGCCGTAGCGGAGAGTATCGCGTCTGGAGCGCGGCGGCCTCTACCGGGGAAGAGCCGTACTCGCTGGCCATCACCCTGGCGGACACCCTGGGCATGGCGCCGGGTCGCTGGAAAGTGTACGCCAGCGACATCGACACGGAAGTGCTGGAAAAAGCCCGTAACGGCGTTTATCGCCAGGATGAGCTGAAAACGCTGTCTCCCCAGCAGCTACAGCGTTACTTCATGCGCGGTACCGGCCCGCATGAAGGACTGGTGCGCGTACGCCAGGAGCTGGCGAACTGCGTGGAATTTGCCCCCGTTAATTTACTGGATAAGCAGTACAACGTGCCGGGGCCATTCGACGCCATTTTTTGCCGTAACGTGATGATCTATTTTGATAAAACGACGCAACAGGACATTTTGCGTCGCTTTGTTCCGTTGCTCAAGCCTGACGGTTTACTGTTTGCCGGGCACTCGGAAAACTTCAGCAACCTCGTGCGTGAGTTTAGCCTGCGTGGGCAAACGGTATATGCGCTGAGTAAGGAAAAAGCATGAGTAAAATCAGGGTATTGTCTGTCGATGATTCGGCGCTGATGCGTCAGATCATGACCGAAATCATCAATAGCCACAGCGATATGGAGATGGTGGCGACAGCGCCCGATCCGCTGGTCGCGCGGGATTTAATCAAAAAATATAACCCCGACGTGCTGACGCTGGATGTTGAAATGCCGCGCATGGATGGCATCGATTTCCTGGAAAAATTAATGCGCCTGCGCCCGATGCCGGTGGTGATGGTGTCATCTCTGACCGGTAAGGGTTCAGAAATCACCCTGCGCGCGCTGGAGCTGGGGGCGGTGGATTTTGTCACCAAGCCGCAGCTCGGCATTCGCGAGGGGATGCTGGCGTACAGCGAGATGATCGCCGAGAAGATCCGCACCGCGTCCCGGGCGAAGCTTGCCGCGCATAAACCGACGGCAGCCCCGGCAACCCTGAAGGCGGGGCCGTTACTCAGCTCGGAAAAGTTGCTGGTGATTGGCGCGTCAACCGGAGGAACAGAGGCAATTCGCCATGTACTCCAGCCATTGCCGCTCTCAAGCCCGGGTATTCTGATTACGCAACATATGCCGCCGGGCTTTACCCGCTCGTTCGCGGAGCGCCTGAATAAGCTGTGCCAGATCAGCGTGAAAGAGGCGGAAGACGGCGAGCGCGTGCTGCCGGGTCACGCCTATATCGCCCCGGGTGACAAGCACATGGAGCTGGCGCGCAGCGGGGCGAACTATCAAATCAAAATTCATGACGGGCCGCCGGTTAACCGGCACCGTCCGTCGGTGGATGTGCTGTTTCATTCGGTGGCGAAACATGCGGGGCGCAACGCCGTTGGGGTGATCCTGACGGGGATGGGTAACGACGGCGCCGCCGGAATGCTTGCGATGCACCAGGCTGGCGCCTGGACGATTGCGCAGAATGAAGCAAGTTGTGTGGTGTTCGGCATGCCGCGCGAGGCCATTAATATGGGTGGCGTAAGCGAAGTGGTCGATCTTAGCCAGGTAAGCCAGCAGATGCTGGCGAAAATCAGTGCCGGACAGGCAATACGTATTTGACTCAGGAGTATTATTTTATGGCGGATAAAGAGCTTAAGTTTTTGGTTGTGGATGACTTTTCCACCATGCGTCGCATTGTGCGCAACCTGCTGAAAGAGCTGGGCTTCAACAATGTTGAAGAAGCAGAAGACGGGGTGGATGCGCTGAACAAGCTCCAGGCTGGCGGGTTTGGTTTTGTGATTTCCGACTGGAACATGCCGAACATGGACGGTCTCGAACTGCTGAAAACCATCCGCGCGGATGCAGGCATGGCCTCTCTGCCGGTGCTGATGGTGACCGCAGAAGCGAAGAAAGAGAACATTATTGCCGCTGCACAGGCGGGCGCAAGCGGCTACGTGGTGAAGCCATTCACCGCGGCGACTCTGGAAGAGAAGCTCGGGAAGATCTTCGAGAAACTCGGCATGTGAGGTGATGGATATGTTGCAACCTGCTATGAAACCCGTTGAAGAACATTCGCCGAGCGACATTATTGCCCGCATTGGTAGCCTGACCCGCATGCTGCGCGACAGCCTGCGTGAGCTGGGGCTGGACCAGGCGATCGCCGAAGCGGCGGAAGCCATCCCTGACGCGCGCGACCGTCTGGACTACGTCGTGCAGATGACCGCGCAGGCGGCCGAGCGTGCGTTGAACAGCGTTGAAGCCTCGCAGCCGCACCAGGATGCCATGGAGAAGGGTGCGAAAGCGCTGAGCAAACGTTGGGATGAGTGGTTTGAGAACCCTATTGAGCTGGCGGATGCCCGCGAACTGGTAACGGATACCCGTCAGTACCTGGGTGACGTGCCGGGCCACACCAGCTTCACTAACGTCCAGCTGCTGGACATCATGATGGCGCAGGATTTCCAGGACCTTACCGGCCAGGTGATCAAGCGCATGATGGATGTGATTCAGGAGATTGAACGTCAGCTGCTGATGGTGCTGCTGGAGAACATTCCGGAACCGGCTGCCCGTCCGAAACGCGAGAACGAAAGCCTGCTCAATGGTCCACAGCTTGACACCAGCAAAGCGGGCGTGGTGGCAAGCCAGGATCAGGTGGACGATCTGCTGGATAGCCTTGGTTTCTGATTGCCCGTTCTGCCTCAGGTCGTTAACGCGGCCTGAGGCAGCTCAGAACAAAAACAGCGAAAAGAGCCCGAATAAACGGGCTTTTCCCGCCATTGGATTTTCTCTGCGCTGGCATGATACCCGTGAATTAATGGGCTGCGAGCAGGCACAGTGGCAGAAGAGAACGACGACAAAACAGAAGCCCCCACACCCCACCGACTTGAAAAAGCCCGTGAGGATGGGCAGATCCCCCGATCCCGAGAGCTGACATCCCTGCTGATCCTGGTGGTGGGCGTCTGCATAATCTGGTGGGGCGGGGAGATGCTCGCCCGCAGACTGGCGGGAATGCTCTCTGCTGGCTTACGTTTTGATCACAGCATGGTCAATGACCCCAATCTGATCCTCATTCAAATCATCAACCTTGTGAAAAGCGCGATGATCGCCTTGCTGCCGCTGATCGCGGGCGTGGTCATCGTGGCCCTTGTTTCGCCGGTCATGCTCGGTGGCCTGGTGTTCAGCGGTAAATCGCTGCAACCGAAATTCTCCAAGCTCAACCCGCTACCCGGTATTGCGAAAATGTTCTCCGCGCAAACCGGGGCTGAGCTTCTTAAAGCGATCCTGAAATCGCTTCTTATGGGCAGTACAGCCGGGTTTTTTCTGTGGCACCACTGGCCGGAGATGATGCGCCTGATCAGCGAGTCCCCGATGACGGCGATGAAAAATGCCCTGAACCTGGTCGGGTTATGCTCGCTGCTGGTGGTACTCAGCATTATTCCGATGGTGGCGTTCGACGTTATCTTCCAGATCTATTCCCATATCAAAAAGCTGCGAATGTCGCGTCAGGACATCCGCGATGAATATAAACAGATGGAAGGCGACCCCCACGTTAAGGGCCGTATCCGGCAGATGCAGCGTGCCGCCGCGCGTCGGCGCATGATGGAAGATGTGCCGAAAGCCGACGTCATCGTCACCAACCCGACCCACTACTCCGTGGCGCTTCAGTACGACGAAAACAAAATGAGCGCGCCGAAAGTGGTGGCGAAAGGGGCCGGGCTGATTGCGCTGCGCATTCGTGAAATCGCGACGGAAAACCGCGTACCGATCTTGGAAGCACCGCCGCTGGCCCGTGCGCTGTATCGCCACGCGGAAATTGGACAACAGATCCCGGGCCAGCTCTACGCCGCTGTCGCAGAGGTGCTGGCCTGGGTGTGGCAACTGAAACGCTGGCGTTTAGCCGGCGGTCAACGACCTGTAAAACCTGAGAACCTTCCGGTGCCTGAAGCACTGGATTTTTTGAACGAGAAGGACACTGATGGCTAATCTGGTGGCAATGTTGCGCCTGCCCGGCAACCTGAAATCGACGCAATGGCAGATCCTTGCCGGACCGATTCTGATCCTGCTAATTCTGTCGATGATGGTGCTGCCGTTACCGGCATTTATTCTCGACCTGCTTTTCACCTTCAACATTGCGTTGTCCATCATGGTGTTGCTGGTGGCGATGTTCACCCAGCGCACGCTGGAGTTCGCCGCGTTTCCAACGATCCTGCTGTTCACCACGCTGCTGCGTCTGGCGCTGAACGTTGCCTCCACGCGTATCATCCTGATGGAAGGGCACACCGGTGCGGCGGCGGCGGGCAAGGTGGTCGAAGCCTTCGGTCACTTCCTGGTGGGCGGCAACTTCGCCATCGGTATCGTGGTGTTCGTCATTCTGGTGATTATCAACTTCATGGTTATCACTAAAGGTGCGGGGCGTATCGCAGAAGTAGGCGCGCGCTTCGTGCTCGACGGGATGCCGGGTAAGCAGATGGCCATCGACGCCGACCTGAATGCCGGGCTGATCGCGGAAGATGAAGCGAAAAAACGCCGTGCCGAAGTGACCCAGGAGGCAGATTTCTACGGCTCCATGGACGGTGCGAGTAAGTTTGTGCGCGGTGACGCCATCGCGGGCATTCTGATCATGGTGATTAACGTCGTCGGCGGCCTGCTCGTCGGCGTGCTGCAACACGGCATGGACATGGGCCACGCAGCGGAAAGCTATACGCTGCTGACCATTGGTGATGGTCTGGTGGCGCAGATCCCGGCGCTGGTGATCTCCACCGCGGCGGGTGTGATTGTGACCCGCGTCAGCACCGATCAGGATGTAGGCGAGCAGATGGTGGGGCAGTTGTTCAGCAACCCGCGCGTTATGCTGCTCTCCGCGGCGGTACTGGGCCTGCTCGGTATGGTGCCTGGCATGCCAAACCTGGTATTCCTGCTGTTTACTGCCGCGCTGCTGGGCCTTGCCTGGTGGATGCGTGGCCGTGAAACGCAGCCTAAGGCAGAGCCAGCGCCGGTCAAAATGCCTGAGAACACCCAGGCGGTGGAGGCCACCTGGAACGACGTTCAGCTCGAAGATTCGCTGGGGATGGAAGTGGGGTACCGCCTGATCCCGATGGTGGATTTCCAGCAGGATGGTGAACTGCTTGGCCGTATCCGCAGCATTCGTAAAAAATTCGCCCAGGATATGGGCTTCCTGCCGCCGGTGGTCCACATCCGGGACAACATGGATCTCCCGCCCGCGCGCTATCGCATCCTGATGAAAGGGGTAGAAATCGGCAGCGGTGATGCGTACCCCGGCCGCTGGCTGGCAATTAACCCGGGCACGGCCGCAGGCACGTTGCCGGGTGAGCAGACGACCGACCCGGCCTTTGGTCTGGCGGCAATCTGGATTGAGAGCGCTCTGAAAGAGCAGGCGCAGATCCAGGGTTACACGGTTGTTGAGGCCAGTACCGTGGTGGCGACGCACCTCAACCATCTGATTGGCCAGTTCTCTGCGGAACTGTTTGGTCGTCAGGAGGCGCAGCAGCTGCTCGACCGCGTAACGCAGGAGATGCCGAAGCTGACCGAAGATTTAGTGCCGGGCGTGCTGACCTTAACCACCCTGCATAAAGTGCTGCAAAACCTGCTCGACGAGAAGGTGCCCATTCGCGATATGCGTACCATCCTTGAGACGCTGGCCGAACATGCGCCGCTGCAAAGCGATCCGCACGAACTGACGGCGGTGGTACGCGTGGCGCTCGGACGCGCCATTACCCAGCAATGGTTCCCGGGAACCGGCGAAGTGCAGGTCATTGGCCTGGATACGCCGCTGGAACGGCTGCTGCTTCAGGCGTTGCAGGGCGGTGGCGGGCTGGAGCCGGGTCTGGCGGACAGATTACTGGCGCAAACCCAGGAGGCGCTGGCGCGTCAGGAGATGCTGGGCGCGCCGCCGGTGCTGCTGGTGAATCATGCGCTGCGTCCGCTGCTGTCGCGCTTCCTGCGCCGGAGCCTGAACCAGCTGGTGGTGCTGTCGAATATGGAGCTGTCCGATAACCGCAATATTCGCATGACGGCGACCATAGGAGGGAAATAATGCGGAAGTGGCTGTGGATCTTACTTTTCCCGCTGGCGGCGCAGGCCGCAGGCGAGGGGGCATGGCAGGCCAGCAGTATAGGCTTAACGCTCAACCATCGCGGGGAGTCGATCTCCTCCCGTCCGTTGTCCGCCTCTGAGCCCGTGTCCGGGCAGATGACGCTGGTGGCCTGGAATTACACCCTGACGGGACCCACACCAGCCGGGTTGCGGGTGCGGCTGTGCTCGCTGACCCGCTGCGCGGAAATCGAGGGACAAAGTGGCACCACCCAGGCCTTCAACGGGGTGTCTGCTCAGGAGCCTTTACGCTTTATCTGGGAAGTGCCAGGCGGTGGACGTCTGATCCCGGCGCTGAAAGTTCAGCGCAACGAGGTGCTCGTCAACTACCGCTAACTGCCTGCCTTTTCACCAGTCTTCAGGCATTTCTGAAGGCTGGCTCGCAAAATTGACCTTCCCTTTTGATACAAAAGAAACGCTGTTTTATAAATCAGTGACACGCGTATTGACACTCTTTGCATTTTTGCCATTCACCCCTTTGTGATGGCAGAAACAGAAAGGTATCAACAGGTCGATACTTTTACTGTAGCCGTGTAAAAACTCCCGGACGAGGTTTGCTTACAGGGAGTCTCCCAAAACTGATTAGGGTTGACGGCAATGAAAACACGTAAAATTGGACTCGCAAATTATCTTGCTTACGGGTCAGGGGACTTCCTCGGGGCGGGAACCACCGCCCTGACGGCCGCCTGGCTTTTGTATTTTTATACCACCTTCTGTGGACTCACACCGATTGAAGCAACCTTTATCTTCGCCGCCGCAAGGGTGCTGGATGCGGTTGTCAGCCCGTTAATGGGCTTTTTAACCGATAACTTTGGCACCACCTGGCTGGGCAAGCGTTTTGGCCGTCGTAAGTTCTTCATCCTGCTCGGTATTCCCTGCGTTTTCAGCTACTCGCTGATGTGGGTAGGGGACATGAGTTTCTGGTACTACCTGCTGACCTATCTGATCTTTGATATCGTCTACACCATGATCCTGGTGCCATACGAAACGCTGGTGCCGGAGATGACGGACGATTTCAAACAGAAAACCAAATTCTCCGGGGCGCGTATCTCTATGGCGCAGATGTCCGCTATTCTGGCTTCCTTCCTCCCGGGGATCCTGCTCACGCATTTCGGCAAAGACAACGCGATCTCCTTCTTCTATGCAAGCCTGGTCTTCTCCGTACTCTGCGCACTGATGCTTACGTTCGTCTGGTTCTTTACCTGGGAGCGCCCGCGGAAAGAGTGGTCTGAAGCGGCCCTGCGTGCCGAAGAAGAGAAGAAAAAGCTGACCCTTGGGCAGAGCCTGAATCGCCTTTTTGTTGAATTAAGTTCGACGCTGCGTATCAAGATTTTCCGCCAGCATCTGGGGATGTACCTTGGCGGCTACATCGCACAGGACGTCTTTAATGCCGTGTTTACCTATTACGTGGTATTTGTGCTGATGCAGGAGGCGTCAATGGCTTCCAACCTGCTGGGCACGATGGCCATCTTCCAGTTCCTCGCCGTGATCGGCATGATCCCGCTGTGCATTCGCTTCGGGCCTGCGCCGTCTTACCGCATGGTGGTCGTGCTGTTTGGCCTGGCCTCGCTCTCTTACGCGGTGCTTTATTACGCGGGCCTGAGCGACGTTTACGCTCTGCTGCTGCTGATCTCTGCGGTTGCCGGTCTTGGTCGCGGGGGGATCAACTACGTACCGTGGAATACCTACACCTACATTGCTGACGTGGACGAAGTGATCACCGGTCAGCGTCGCGAAGGGATCTTCGCGGGCATCATGACGCTGACCCGTAAAGCGTCCCAGGCCGGTGCGGTAATGCTGGTGGGGATCGTGATGCAGATGTCTGGCTTTGTCAGCGGTCAAAAAGTGCAGCCTGCGGAAGTGAGCCACACCATTCTGATGATCCTGAGCGTTGGCACCATTCTGGTACTGTTCTGCGGCTTCCTGGTCTCCCTGCGCTTCAAACTCAATTTGCAGACCCACAGCACCCTGCGTGAAGAGACCGCGAAAATGCGCGAGTCCGGCCATGCGATGCCGGAGGCGGCGACCCCGCAGGCCCGCGCCACCGTGGAGATGCTGGCCGGTATGCCGTATGAATCCCTGTGGGGCAACAACAATATCGGTTATCTGAATCGCAATAAGCCGGCGGCCCCTTCGCTGAAGGATCGCGCGGTACTGAATTCGACATACAACAGAGGTTAAGATGATGAAAGTTTGGCCTGTCAAACATAGCCCGTTACTGCGTCAGCCTGAGCGCTTTATCGCCAGGGATGAGCTGAAATCGCTGATTCAAAAGGTGACGCATAACCTGGTCAATATCCACGACAAAACGGGTGAGTTTTTGCTGCGGCTGGACGACGGGCGCGTGATCGACACCAAAGGCTGGGCCGGATGGGAATGGACCCACGGCGTCGGTTTATACGGTATCTGGCAGTATTACTGCCAGACCGGTGACGAAGGTATGCGCGAGATTATCGACAGCTGGTTTACTGACCGTTTCGCTGAAGGCGCAACCACCAAAAACGTGAATACCATGTCGCCGTTCCTGACGCTGGCGTATCGCTACGAAGAGACCAAAAACCCGGCCTGGCTGCCGTGGCTGGAAAGCTGGGCGGAATGGGCGATGAATGAGATGCCGCGCACCGAACATGGTGGCATGCAGCACATCACCCTGGCGGAAGAGAACCATCAGCAAATGTGGGATGACACGCTGATGATGACGGTGCTGCCGCTGGCGAAAATCGGCAAGCTGCTGAACAAGCCGGAGTACGTCGAGGAGGCGATCTATCAGTTCCTGCTCCACGTACAGAACCTGATGGATCGGGAGACGGGGCTGTGGTTCCACGGCTGGAATTACGACGGCAATCACAACTTTGCCCGGGCCCGCTGGGCGCGCGGCAACAGCTGGCTGACCATCGTGATCCCGGATTTCCTCGAGCTGGTGGATCTGCCGGAAAACAACGCCGTTCGTCGCTATCTGGTGCAGGTACTGAACGCGCAGATCGCCGCACTGGCAAAATGTCAGGACGAGAGTGGCTTGTGGCATACGCTGCTGGACGATCCTGAATCTTATCTGGAGGCGTCGGCCACGGCAGGGTTTGCCTACGGCATTCTGAAAGCCGTGCGCAAGCGTTATGTCGGCGCAGAGTACGCAGAGGTGGCGGAGAAAGCGATTCGCGGTATCGTGAAAAACATCTCGCCGGAAGGGGAGCTGCTGCAAACCTCGTTCGGGACCGGGATGGGAAGCGATCTTGAGTTTTATCGCCAGATACCGCTCACGTCGATGCCGTACGGGCAGGCGATGGCGATACTGTGCCTGACGGAGTATTTGCGGAAGTATTTCTGATAATAAAAAACCCGGCGCTTGCCGGGTTTATTTTTTACATACGCTCTACGGTTTCGATACCCAGAGTATCCAGACCGAGCTTCAGGGTCTTCGCCGTCAGCTGCGCGAGCTTCAGGCGGCTGTGGCGCACCGCTTCGTTCTCGGCAGAGAGGATAGGGCAGTGTTCGTAGAAGCCAGAGAACAGACCGGCCAGATCGTACAGGTAAGCACACATAACGTGCGGCGTACCGTCACGCGCGACCACGGAGAGCGTCTCTTCGAACTGAAGCAGGCGGGCAGCCAGCTGTGCTTCACGGTCTTCGGTAATAGACACCGTAGCATTCGCCAGCACGCTTTCGTCGATATTGGCTTTACGGAAGACGGAGAGTACCCGGGTATAAGCGTACTGCATGTATGGCGCCGTGTTGCCTTCAAACGCCAGCATGTTGTCCCAGTCGAAGATATAGTCGGTGGTACGGTTCTTGGAGAGATCCGCGTATTTCACCGCGCCAATTCCCACCGCGTTAGCAAGTTTCTCCAGCTCGTCAGCAGGCATGTCCGGGTTCTTCTCGGCCACCAGGCGACGCGCGCGTTCCAGCGCTTCATCCAGCAGATCGGAAAGCTTCACGGTGCCGCCCGCACGGGTTTTGAACGGCTTACCGTCTTTACCCAGCATCATGCCGAACATGTGATGTTCCAGCGGCACGGAATCCGGCACATAACCCGCTTTACGCACGATAGTCCACGCCTGCATCAGATGCTGATGCTGACGGGAGTCGATGTAATACAGCACGCGGTCCGCATGCAGGGTTTCGTAACGGTATTTCGCACAGGCGATGTCGGTGGTGGTGTAAAGATAGCCGCCATCCTTTTTCTGGACGATCACGCCCATCGGTTCGCCTTCCTTGTTTTTATACTCATCAAGGAACACCACCGTTGCGCCTTCGCTTTCCACCGCCAGATTTTTAGCTTTCAGGTCCGCCACAATGCCTGGCAGCATCGGGTTATACAGGCTTTCACCCATCACGTCGTCACGGGTCAGGGTCACGTTCAGACGATTATAGGTAAGCTGGTTCTGGGACATGGTAATGTCCACCAGCTTGCGCCACATATCGAGGAAGTACGGGTCGCCACCTTGAAGTTTCACCACGTAGCTGCGCGCGCGCTCGGCGAAGGCTTCGTCTTCGTCATAGTGCTTTTTGGCTTCACGGTAGAAACCTTCCAGGTCTGCCAGCGCCATTTCGCCTGCGTTTTCCTGCTGCTGTTTTTCCAGATACGCGATCAGCATGCCGAACTGCGTGCCCCAGTCGCCTACGTGGTTAGCGCGGATCACCTTGTGACCAAGGAACTCCAGGGTACGCACTGCCGCGTCACCGATGATGGTGGAGCGCAGGTGACCGACGTGCATCTCTTTCGCCACGTTTGGCGCGGAGTAGTCAACCACCACGGTCTGCGCTTCTGGCTGAGCCACGCCCAGACGGTCAGATTTCAGCGCCGCGTCAACGTGGCTTGCCAGGAATGCAGGCTCAAGGAAAATGTTGATAAAGCCCGGACCGGCGATTTCGGTTTTGCTGGCGATGCCGGTGAGATCCAGATGCGTCAGTACCTGCTCAGCGAGCTGTCGCGGCGGAATGCCCAGTTTTTTAGCCACTGCCATCACGCCATTAGCCTGATAGTCGCCAAACTGTACTTTCGCTGACTGACGAACCTGTGGTTCGCAATCCGCAGGCGCACCTGCGGCAATCAGTGCCTGACTGACTTTTTCTGAGAGAAGAGCCTGAATATTCACCTGGATACCTTACGTTTTTGATGCGGGTAAAAAAACACCCACGCCAGTTTAAGAATTTAGGGCGGGAGTATACTGCAAATGCCTTCGGGCGTCAGCCCTGCGGGGGGCGAAGATCGCTCAGAATCCAGGCGAAGACGGTATGCATAATCATGCAGTCGAAAAAACCGTGATTCTGCGGTTGGTCGACAGAGGGCAACAGAGTAAATTAGCGGCTTTGCGACACGAAACGAGACTGACCTATGGCGAACTGGCACACCATTGACGAACTGCATGATAATTCCGCAGATTTACCGCGCTTCACCCAGGCGTTCACAGAACTTGCCACCCGTCTCGGGCTGGATATCGCGCCGCTTGAGGCCGATCACATCTCTTTGCGCTGCCACCAGAATGCCACCGCCGAACGCTGGCGGCGTGGCTTTGAACAGTGCGGAGAACTGCTGTCGGAGAATATCATTAACGGTCGCCCGATCTGCCTGTTCAAACTTCATGCGCCGGTAACGGTGGCGCACTGGCAATTCACCGTTGTGGAACTGCCCTGGCCAGGAGAGAAGCGTTATCCGCACGAAGGCTGGGAGCATATCGAAATTGTTCTGCCTGGGGAGCCCGAGACGCTGAACGCCCGTGCGCTGGCGCTGCTTTCCGACGAGGGGTTAAGCCAGCCGGGTATTTTCGTCAAAACCAGCTCGCCAAAAGGGGAGCGCGAACGCTCACCGAACCCTACGCTTGCCGTAACGGACGGCAACGTGACGGTGAAATTCCATCCCTGGACTATCGAGCAGATCATCGCCAGCGAAGCGTAAGCATTGTGAGCGTCGATCCAGACACCAATCGGGCAACGTGCCACGATGGTACGTTGAGTGAAATTTAAGGAGGATGACATGGCGCTGCTGGAAATTTGTTGTTACAGCGTGGAGTGTGCCGTCACTGCGCAACGGCACGGGGCCGATCGCATCGAGCTTTGCGCGGCACCGAAAGAAGGAGGATTAACCCCGTCCTTTGGCGTGCTGAAATCAGCCCGTCAGGCCATCACTATTCCGGTGCACCCGATTATTCGCCCGCGCGGCGGTGATTTTTGTTATACGGCGGGTGAGTTCAGTGCCATGCTTGAGGATATCGCCCTCGTCCGTGATTTAGGTTTTCCGGGGCTGGTGATCGGTGTACTGGACGAAGACGGCAACATCGATCTTCCGCGTATGAGTCAGTTCATGCGCGCCGCCCGGGGGATGGCGGTCACTTTTCATCGTGCGTTCGATATGTGTCAGGATCCGATACAAGCCTTTGATACGCTGGCAGAACTGGGCGTGGCGCGCGTTCTGACGTCGGGCCAGCAGTCCTCGGCTGAAAAAGGACTGAAATTAATTACGGAACTAAAAGCACATTCCGGTGTTCCAATAATCATGGCGGGCGCAGGAGTACGCGCCAGCAATCTGGAACTGTTTTTAAACGCAGAGGTGGAAGAGCTGCACAGCTCAGCGGGTAAATGGATACCTTCACCCATGCGTTATCGCAATACAGGGTTGTCAATGTCGACGGATGCTGAAGCGGATGAGTACTCGCGCTACGGTGTGGATGGAGAGTCGGTTGCGGTAATGAAATCGTTGATTGAACGTCATCACGTGTAGCAACGTACCGATTTTTACCGCGCATCATGTCGCCCAATATGATGCTTGCTTGTACCAGGCCCCTGCAAATTACACAGGGGCCTTTTTTTCTCCTTCATATTTCAAGCCGCAGCCGCGTTGGCCGCCTCGCTCACCCCGGTCACTTACTGATGTAAGCTCCCGGGGATTCGCTGCGTTGCCGCCTTGCTGCAACTTGAACTATTTTGGAGAAAACGTGCGACGCGTAGGCCGGGTAAGGCGCAGCCGCCACCCGGCACAAACTACGGCTTCGTCGCAATCAATACCGCACGCATCGGGGCCGGATAGCCTTCGATGGTTTTACTGTGATCGTCCGGGTCGAGGAATTGCTCCAGCGATTCGGTGATCATCCAGTCGGTGCGACGCTGTTCTTCAATCGACGTCACGCACACATCGGCGATGCGTACATCGACAAACCCACATTTCTCCAGCCAGTTCTTCAGCGCCAGCGCGGAAGGGATGAAGTAAACGTTGCGCATCTGCGCATAGCGATCGCCCGGCACCAGAACGGCATGTTCATCGCCTTCGATAACCAACGTTTCGAGCACCAGTTCGCCGCCGCTGACCAGCTGATCTTTCAATTGCCAGAGATGCTCCAGCGGGGAACGACGGTGGTACAGCACGCCCATCGAGAAAACGGTATCAAAGGCTTTCAGGGCCGGGAGTTGCTCGATACCCAGCGGCAACAGGTGCGCACGCTGGTCGTTACCCAACAGCTTACGCACCGCTTCAAACTGGCACAGGAACAGCTGCATCGGATCGATACCGATGACCAGATGCGCGCCTGCGCCGATCATGCGCCACATGTGATAGCCGCTACCGCAGCCCACGTCCAGAATGGTGCGCCCGGTCAGGTCGGATAAATGCGGCAGAACGCGATCCCACTTCCAGTCGGAGCGCCACTCGGTGTTGATGTTTACGCCGTAAAGTGAAAACGGCCCTTTGCGCCACGGCATCAGGTTGCGCATCAGCGTTTCGATGCGGTTGATCTGCCCGGCCGGGAGCGGCTCTTCGCTCTCCGCCGTCACGCTGTGCAGTAAATCCAGACGATGAGGCGTCAGTTCAGGCAGAAACTCCACGGCGTTGGACCACTGCTTCAACAGACCATGCTGCTGATCGCGCTGCCAGGTGGCAATTTGCGCAGGCAGGGTTTCCAGCCAGTGGGAAAGATGGTTTTTGGCAATCAGCTGATAGAAATTACCGAACTCGATCATGCTGCGTCTCCGGCTTTCAGCGCCACCAGAGAACCAAAGTTAAAGCACTGGAACCACAGTTCGCTGTGTTCAAATCCGGCTTTGCGCAGGCGCGCTTTGTGGGTTTCTACGGAATCCGTCAGCATGACGTTTTCAAGCATGCTGCGCTTCTGGCTGATCTCCAGCTCGCTGTAGCCATTTGCACGCTTGAAATCATGGTGCATGTTGAACAGCAGTTCGCCCACGCTGGCATCTTCAAAGCTGAATTTCTCAGATAACACCAGCGCGCCGCCCGGGTTCAGGCCTTGATAAATTTTATCCAGCAACCGCTGACGATCGTCCGGCACCAGGAACTGAAGGGTAAAGTTCAGGACCACCATCGAGGCGTTCTGGATGTCGATATCGCGGATATCGCCTTCTACCACCTCCACAGGCGTAGGGGCTTTATACGCGTCAATGTGGCGACGGCAGCGTTCGACCATGGCCGGTGAGTTATCGACAGCCACAATCTTGCAGCCTTCGTGATGAACGTTACGACGAATGGACAGCGTTGCCGCTCCCAGCGAACAGCCCAGGTCATAGACCTGCGTGCCGGGTTGAACAAAACGCTCCGCCAGCATGCCGATCATGGAGATAATATTGGAATAACCGGGAACAGAGCGCTGGATCATATCCGGGAAGACTTCGGCTACCCGTTCATCAAAGGTCCAGTCGCCCAGGCTGGCGATAGGCGCGGAAAAAAGCGTGTCGCGATCTGACATAACGTAAAAATCCGGGAAAAATAAAGGGGCATATTGTGCGCTAATGGAAGGAGAAAACCAACTCCCACGGCATATACCAAAGGTTAGCCAGCACCATCAGCAAAAGCGAGCACCAGGTCGCGCTCATGCCGGAACGACGCCAGCGGATCAGGCGATGGTGAAAACCATAATAATGCATCAAACGCCCTGCTATCAGCAGCAGCCCGCAGACGTGCACCATCCAGGTTTCAGCGCCATCCATCTCCATTAACAGCAGTAAAATTAACGCGACGGGAATGTACTCGACCGCGTTGCCGTGGATCCGGATTGCGCTTTGCAGCTCAGAAAAGCCCCCGTCACCGTACGAGACGCGGTACTGCATTCTCAGGCGCACAACATCAAATGAAAACTTAATCAGCAGTAATGCACCTAACACCGCATACAGCGCGCTGACCATACTAACTCCCTGTTTTTGGCAGATGGCACGTCTCTATGATAGGGGGTGATTTCAGAAAAGAGAAGATTGTTGTGGGATGGACGGCGCGGGGCCAACCGACGGAACCGCCTGCTGCAAGGCCTGCCAGAGAGCATCGACCAGTTCAGGCGCCTGTGCGATATCCGGCGTATGTAAAAAAAGGTACGGCGTGGTGGTGTGCTCCCATTTCGCCAGCGTTTGCAGCCAGACGGCGAACATCTCCTCATTTTGCTGCATGTTATCGCTGCCGATAAACCGGACCATCGGGTTCTGCGCCGTTACGATCGCATGGACGGGCACTTTCGGTTTTTTGCGCTGGGCATCAACAACGGCTTCGCTGTGCGGGATTGCGCTGTGCACGGGGCGGCTGTCGAGGATTACACCTTTCTTATGATACACTTCTTCAATCCTTCATAACTCATCATAAACCCCATGCCAAAAGCAATCTCATACATACGATTTTCTACAAAAATTCAATCAGTTGGTGATTCTACTAAGCGTCAAAGCAAGTACATTAACGATTGGTTAAAACGAAATCCCGATTACTATTTAGACGAATCATTACGCTTTCAGGATTTAGGTATAAGCGGCTTCTCTGGTGCTAATGCTAAGTCAGGGGCTTTTGGTGAATTTCTAGCCGCTGTGGAATCTGGCTACATTGAAGCCGGTTCAGTGCTACTCGTAGAGTCCTTGGATAGGGTTTCACGACAGGACATCGATACAGCAGGAGAGCAGCTTAGAAAGATTCTCAGGTCTGGCGTTGAAGTGGTGACACTTGTCGATAACGAGTGGTACACCAAAGAAAGCCTGAAAGATTCACTATCCATGATTAAAGCAATGCTGGTGATGGAAAGAGCACATGAAGAGTCAGCGATGAAATCCACTCGTTTAAGGTCTATGTGGGCTGCTAAGAGGGAACGGGCTGCTAAAGGTGAAATCATGTCTAAGCGTTGTGCAGCATGGTTAAAGGTCTCTGAAGACCGTTCACACTTTGAATTCATCCCTGAGAATGTGAAAGCTGTTCAACGTGTCTTTCAGCTACGGTTAGAGGGCTTGTCTCATATCAAGATAGCTAAACAGATGAATGATGAAGGTTTCTATACCCTTAACCAGCATAAATCCGTGAAGGGGGGCTGGTCTCAATCATCGGTCACAGAATTACTTTCCAACCGCTCAGTGATTGGTTTCAAAGTCCCTTCAAAATCAATGGCTGTAAAGGGTGTTTCAGAGATACCAAACTATTACCCCTCAATAATCACCGATGAACAATTCTACGCTGTACAGCAGCTTAAACAGGGTTCAGGGCGTAAACCTTCCTCTGACTTACCCTTATTAACAAATCTCTTCAAGGGCGTTCTCAGGTGCTCTGAGTGCGGGTTTATTGTCGTTGTTGCGGGTGTCTCTGCTAAGAGGTCTGGTATATACAAATGCTCGATGAAGAGTGAAGGGCGCTGTAATAGCGTAGGGTTCAGCAGATTGCAGACTGACCGCGCATTGGTTCAGGGGCTGCTTTACAATACTAACCGTCTTTCCCTAAATTGAATCGCCACGGATAATTTAGACACTTCCGAGCCGTTGATAATACTGGTTTTCATATTCTGTCGGTGACATCTGATCGCT
>NZ_JBMKIC010000024.1:0-71252 GCF_049238665.1 Enterobacter cloacae complex sp. IR5450 | reverse complement strand
GGATAACGCTTACCGCTCATGGGTACCTCTCTTTAAGTCATCTTAAATGACTCTGAGGTGTCTGTTAAACCTGTGGCGATTCAAAGCGATAAATAGCATGATGATGGATATGCTAGCTGCTATCGCGAGAAAAGATTACCAAGATCGCCGCCGTCGTCAGGCTGAAGGAATAAAGAAAGCCAAAGAGGAAGGGAAATACAGAGGGCGACAAGCCGATTCAGATCTACACGAAAAAATCTATCAGCTACGAGTTATCAATAAGTTGAGTATCAGTGATACCGCCAAACTTACCAATGTTTCAGATCGTACAGTAATTCGCGTTGCTAAGAAGTTGGCAGGTGAGCGTTCAGCGGGGTAAGAAGCTTAGCGTACGTTTTCGTTCCATTGGGCTTCAGACCCCGACGTCTCCTGTTGATGGGCAATCAGCGCCACAGCCCGCTCGGGCGCCAGCGCGGTGGGCGCGTCGCCAAAGCGGATTCCGGCAAAAAATGGGGCGCGCGGAGTGGCAACGCTGATGCTGGCCCAGGCGCCAACGTCAGCAGGCGTGCGATGCGCTCTTGCGTTGCCGGACGCGTGCGCAAGCAGGAGGGCTCGGGATTGCCCCATCCCGGCAATAGCCAGGCACGCCAGGAGCGGCTGACCCGCGCGATTTTCGCCAGCGCGGACGCCAGCCCCTGCGGGTCGCCAGTCAGTTCCGCCGCAAGGCGGTCAGCGTCGAACTCACGAACGCGAGACAAGCCGAGCTGTGCGAGCAGGGCCAGCTGGGGCGATGCGGCCAATAACAATAGACCAGGCCAATAGACCTCCGCCGCGCCAACCAGCTGCGCGGGCAGGCTGAGCAGGATCGCGATCTGTCCCATAAGGGCCAGTAGGCTCGTGAGGCGACTGTTGGAATCCGCCAGCCCCATGACACGCAGATCCTCATTAGCGATGTGCGCGACCTCGTGCACGAGCACACCCGCCAGCTCGCGTGGGCTCAGGCTGCGCAGCAGGCCATCGGTGAGGGCGATCGATGCCTCCTGCTTCGATCCCGGTGGCGAAGGCGTTGACGACGGCACTGGGCACATAGTGCGGCACCGGCGTGGCGGGCAAACCGGCACGGGCGGGCAGCTCGCGCAACAGGGCCCACATCTCGTGGGCTTCTTGCGGGTGCAAGGCCCGTACGCGGTACAGGCGCAAGCTCAGCGCCGACGCGGCTACCGGTTCCAGCAGCAACGCACCTGCAACGGCAAACAGCGCGAGCCACAGGCAGCCTTCCCCAAACGGCAGTCTCCCTGCTGCGGCTGCGATCCCGACCATGGTCAGGACCAACAGCCCGGTCTGCAGGCGGTTGAGCCAGCGGTGTTGCAAGAGCGCCGTGCGCGGATCACTGGGATGATGACGGGTCATGCTCAGAGGTCTCGGCGGCGCGGTCGCCGCGCTTGCGCAGCAGCCAGTAGGTCGCACCCAGAGCCAGCGTGGCGCTTGCCAGCGCGGCTATCTTTGCGGGGCTCGCGTCGGAGTCGAGGATCACGAACTTGCGGGAGAGTGCGATCAGCGCGATCAGGACCACCGTCTTGACCTGGATGATGCTGTCCCGACGCAGCGCCACGCGCACGATGGAATGCTTGAACTCCATCGCGATCAAGAGCGTCATGATCATGCCGAACACGCTCTGGAATACCTTGTGGTCCAGGGGATTGAAGGCATCGAGAACCAGCAGCGTGAAGACGATGGAGATGAGCTGGAACAGCGACACCACGATGATGACGGCGATCACCGCCGACAGCACGAGCGCGACGACCTGCTCGAAGCGCTCGTAAAAACTCATGATGGCCAATTGGTCACGCAAGACCTGAAATGGGTTAAGGCGTTTTGATTTCATGACTATGAACTCCCTGGAAAACGGCTGCTGTCGAGACGGCGGCGCATTGCGCTGATGCGTCCTTCAATCAACTCGGTCGACATGCCAAGCGTCGACATCACCTGTTCCGCCAGCCCAATAGCTGCGGCAAAGGATTGCTGATACACGCGCACGTTAGGCATGGCGCGAAATGCATCGGCCGCGGTCGTACTTCTGCATGACACCCACAAGGTTAGCGCCGGACGGCGCTCGGCAATCGCCTGGGCGATGCGCAACGCTTGCTGGGCATGGGCGAACGTCAGCACCACCAAGTGCGCATGCGTCAAGCCGGCAGCCAGCAAGGTATCGGGCCGACTGGCATCGCCATGGAACACCGGCGCGCCGGCGGCACGCGCGGCCTCGACCTTCTGCGCGTCCGCCTCCAGCAGCAGATGCGCCACGCCGGCGTGGCGAAGAATCTCGCTGACTATCAGGCCAAGCTCGCCCGCGCCGCAAACGATGACATGGTCTCGATATCGCGTCGTCTGCGCGGCGATCTCGACTTCTTCAGCCTGGGGTGGCTGAATGACGCCGCCGGTGCGGCTCAAGAACCGGGCAAGTACATCGTGATGGCGGATCAGTAGCGGTGCCAGGGCCATGCTGAGCACCAGCGCGACCAGCATGGGTTGGACGACGGTCGCGGGGATCAGATGCTGCTGCAAGACCGTGCCCAACAACAGCAGGGCGAACTCGCCGCCGTGCCCCAACGCTATGCCCGTGCGCCAGGCATCGAGGGCGGACAGGCGCGTCGCCCGCAAGGCCAGTGTATTGAGCAGGATCTTGACCGGTACCAGCACCACCAGCCACGCCAGCACCGCCAGCGGTGCCGAAAGAATCTGTGCTGCGTCCAGTTGCAGGCCGATGGTCACGAAGAACACGCCCGACAACACATCGCGAAACGGCCTGAGGTGGCTTTCCATGTGGTGCCGGAAGTCGCTCTCGCCCAGCACCATCCCGGCGAGGAAGGCCCCCAGGGCGGCGGATACGCCGACCGCGTGCGCAGCGGCGGCGGCAGCCACCACCACGCACAAGGAGACGAGCACGAACGATTCCTCGTGGCCCCGCCGCGCCACCCAGCCCAGCAGGCCATGCAACAGACGGCGCGAGGCGAGGGCCGCTGCCGCGAACAGCAGCAGCACACCGAATACTTCGAGCAGCACATGCTCGATCTTCGGCGACTCGCCGCGCGCCCAGATCGCCAGCAAGGCCAGCAGGGGCACGCTGGCCAGGTCCTGAAAGACCAGCACGGCGATGGCACTGCGTCCGTGGCGGGTGGTGAGCTCGCCTTGGTCGGCCAGTTGTCGGCTGACCAGCGCCGTGGACGACATGGCCGCCGCAGTGCCGAGCAGCGCGGCGCTCTGGCCGGGCTGCCCCAGCCACATCAATACCAGGATCAGCGGCGGGGCAACGGCGATCATCTGCAGAGCGCCCGCCATCAGCACCGTCCTGCGGGCGAGCCAGAAGTCTCCGAGGGAGAATTCCAGTCCGACCATGAACAACAGCAGCGCCACGCCCAGCTCGGACAGAAAGCTCAGCGTCTCCCCCGGCGCGATCACGCCGATGACTGAGGGGCCCAGTACAACGCCGACAGAGAGATACCCCAGCAAGGCGGGCACTCTGAACGCCGCCGTCGCCATCGCCGCCAGGCTGCAAGCCGCCAGCAGGATTAGCGTAGTGCCGAGCAAGCCCTGCATCGGTCAGCGTCCCACTTGCGTCGACGTCCAGCGCACGATGTCCTGCGCGCCCATCACGCCGGCCTGACGGGCGATCTCCCGCCCACCCTGGAACAGGGCGAGCGTCGGGATGCTGCGGATACCGAACTGCGCGGCCAGGTGGGGCTCAGCCTCGGTATTCACCTTCGCCAGCCGGATCCTCGGTTCGAGCTGGTGTGCCGCTTGCTGGAACTGTGGCGCCATCATCTTGCACGGCCCGCACCATGGCGCCCAGAAATCGACCAGCAGCGGCAGATCGCTGCGCTCCACGTGGCGCGAGAACGTCGCCGTGGTCAACTCGATGGGCTCGCCCGTGAACAAGGGCTGCTGGCAGCGGCCACAGTTGGGATGTTCCGATAGCTTCGCAGTCGGTACGCGGTTGATGGACTGGCAATGCGGGCAGACGAGGTGAAGCTCATTCTCATGGTTCGCCTCCTTGGACCACAGTGAGGCTGCCTCGCTTCGGGTCACAGACAATGCCGACCAATCAACGCCTTGGAGCCAATCGTTCCCGTTTTTGCTTACTCCGGCCTCTTCCAGATGAGCAGCGATGAATGCTTCGGCCTGCATGAGCCACCTTCGGACAGCATCTTCCTTACTAGGAATCAGCAGGATTTCAGAGACGCTGCTGGCATTCAGCCCGTCCACACGGATAAGCAGAAAAATGCGCCGCCACAAACGCGGCATGTCCTTCAGCAGGTCAAATGCAAAAGCGAACTCGCTCGACCGATCAATCAGCTCCTCCTGTTCCGTGATCGTTGCGACATCGGGATGTTGACTGCCAGCGAAAATATCGGCCAGCTTGAGTGTGTCATCATGCTGATAAAATTCGAAGATTTCCTCTTCCACCATGGCCTCGGCCACGTCTTGGGCATCCGGTTCGACCGGCGCGTCCAGAGAAACGAATTCGCCAAATTGCCGGCTGCTTGCCACTTCGTTATCCAGGACGGCGAACAGATGCTTCAAAAGACCGGTGTAAGCCTCTTTTTCCCCCGGTACGGATTGCCATTCCACCTTAGCTCGGACAATCGCTTCATCCACCACGTCGCGCAGCGTCGGATAATCGCGCGGTAAATCGCCGACGGCCCGCAGATAAGCCAGCTCACGCCTTGCGACAGCCTCAAGTTTCGACAGTAGAGGCATTCGGGTCACCTCGGCCTCATGGGCGGCTGATGCGGGTTTTGCGGCAATCCGCACCTTGAGCTCGCGCAAGCGCTCGCGTCGTGCTTTGCGCTTGATTTGATCCTGAGCATGCAGTCGGTCAAAATGCTTCTTGGCCTGACGGAACAACGACTGTGCGAGCATCTGCGCGAGGGGCGTCAGCTCGTCATGTGATGCAGTAACGCTGACAATCTTTTTGCCGGGCAGGTGCATATAGCCACTGGCCAGAAATTGCCGCTTGATCTTGTCGCGATCAAGGACGATTTGAAGTCGCGCTGAATCTTTAGTGTGTTTGTCGAGCAATGGCTTGAGGGCGTGCTCGATCACATTTCCCAAAGCTCTCTGCCAAGGTTCATGAAACTCTTTGTCGATAGCTCGATAGCTATATTGTATCTGCATGTATGACTCCTTCGATGTCATTTCTATGGAGGCATGAATCGAGGATGCTCATATCCATAGATTTTGGTTTGGCACGCTCTTACCCCAGGCGCGTTTTGCGAAGACCCCAACTCAAGAACAAAAGCGTGACGCCATAGACTGCCGCATGGAAACCCAACAGCCAGCCTGCGGCCACGAATGACTCGACCGGACGGGTAAAAAATATCCACAAGACGATAGCACCAAGGATAATCGAGAGCAGTCCACTGAGGGCAAGCCAGATTTCACCCTTGATTTCCCGACGCAGCCGAACGGCGGCGGATATCTCCAGCACACCGGTGAAAATCGCCCAGAAGCCCACGCTAGCCCATAAAAAAGAAGCCAAGACTATCGTGGCGACCCAAGGAGCAACCAGGACGACGACGCCCGTAAGTATGCCGACAATGCCGCTGAACAGCAGCCAGCCCCAGCGCTCTTTTTTCTGGATATGGCGCACCGCTGCAAACAAGTTGAACGCGCCATTGACCAAGGAAAATGCGCCGAACATGATGGTCATGGCCAACAGAGCCGATTGTGGCATCCAGAACGCGAGGGCTGCAAAAATCAATGCCAAGACACCGCGCAGCACAAAAAGCCACCAATTTTGGCTCAGCGAACACAGTGCTTTGGTGGGGTCATCCGCATTGGAATTGGCGATGGTGTCTGTGTTCATGCAATATCTCCTAAAGATCTATACAAAATAAAAAATCAAACACTCATGGGACAAGAGAGGGGGCGCTATGCGCCCCCTCTCCAGCGGTTTCAGAACAACTTGGACAGTTTTGCCTTGACTTCATCGAGCCAGCCTTTTCCGCAGCCTCCCCCTCCCGTCTTTTCCTTGATTTTCTTGAGTTCAGCGTACAGGGGCTCAAAGTCCTTCCTTTTTCCATAGCCCAGCAGTTCTGCCATTTCCAACTGCTGCCGGGCTTCGTTCAACAATGTCTCCAGGCGCTCATTGGATGCTTCGCTGCGCTGACCATCTTCTACCAGGGGCTCGGCGCGCTTCAGGAGCAGCTTCGCACGCAGGACGGGCAGCGGAAGCACGCTGCGCTCCTCGACCAGCGTGCTGAGCGCTGACTGCAGCGCGGCTTTGGCTTCTTCGATCTTGCCCTGATCGATCAGCGGCACGACTGCCTTCACGGCTGCGGGATAGGACGCCAAAGGGATGTTGGTGACCGTGATCACGATTTCACTGGCCAGCAAAGCCAGCACGTGGCGAGCCTGTTGCACCTCGCCATGTTTGAGGGCATCCAGCGCCTCGTCGGTCATCGCCTCAATGGTTTCCGTGTTGGCGAACAAGTCGTGCACGATGGTGCGCACATCAACGCCGGCCAGGGCGAGCGTGGGTTCGCGCGCGACGATCAGCTCCAGCTTTCCCGTCACTTCGGCCAGCGTTGCCAATGCGCGTGCAGTGTCCTTGCCGTCAAGTGCGGCCAGCGCTGATTTGGTCAGCGACAAGGCCGAGACTGCCTCATCGAGGACTTGTTTACGTTTGTCTGCCGCCTGCGAGTCCGTTTCTTTCTGAACCTCAGGCTGTACCTCCGTGACGACTTCAGGCTTGGACTCTGGACTGACAGGAAGGCTGCTTACCGCGGCCTGTTCGTTTTTTCCTTCGTTCGTCGCATTGGGATTCGGTGTTTGCTCATTCATGGTGATATGCCTCGTATGAGATAGTGAAAATAGGCGAATCTATTGGGGCTGAATGCGAACATCGCGAGACTGACCGACAGAGCAGTCAGCCCTTCATCACCTCAAAATAGCTTTTGGATGCGCGTCTTCAACTCGTCGAACCATCCCTTGCCGCTTTTGCCACCAGCCGACTTTTGCTCAATGGACTTCACCTGATCGAAGATGGGTTTGAAGTCCGCCTTCTTGCCATAACCCAGGATCTGCGCCATCTCGATCTCCGTGCGCACGGACGACAGCAAGGTGCTGAGCTCCTCGTTCTGCTTGGCATCGCGCCTGTCGGTCTCGGCCAGCTTTTCAGCTTTTGCCATCGCGGCTTCGGCCCGTAGCACGGGCAGAGGAAAGGCGACCGAGGTCACCACCAGCGTGTTCAGTGCTCGGGCGAGTTCCGCTTTGGCGTTGTCGATCTTGCCGCTGTCGATGAGCCGTGCGGCCGACTTGATCGCTGCCGGGTACGTTGCCATCGGAAGGTTGTCGGTTTGGATTACGATTTCGCTGGCCAGATTGGCAACGATGGGCCGGGCCTTTTGCACCTCGCCATCACCCAACAACTCCCGAGACAACTTGACCGCTTTCTTTACCGATTCCACGTTGGCGTGGATATCGTGGGTGATGACGCGTACATCGACCGGCGCCAAAGCAAGTTTGGCGTCGCGTGCCAATACCAGTTCCAGCTTTCCGCTGGCCAGTTCCAGCGCAGCAAGCGCCTCCTTGGTCTTCTTTGCATCAAGGAGGGTCAAAGCCTCCTGGGTCTTGGTGAGCGCCGTGATGGCGTCTTGAGTGAGCTCGGCACGCTTTTTATCGGCTTCCCGGGCGGCCTTGTCATCTACCTGTGGCTGTGCCGCCTTGGATGCGGCAGAGGGTGCTGCAGCACCTGGGCTAGAACCTGCCGCCGATTGGGCCAGAGCCGGTCCGCTCAGTCCGACGACGACCGCCAGGGCAAGTGCGGAGAAGGTGTATTGTGGCTGTTTGATATTCATGATCTTGGGCTCTTGATTGAAGTTAGTTGACTGAGATTTCAATCTGTTTCGGTTTGGCTTGCTCGGCCTTGACAAGCCGCACTTCCAGCACGCCGTCTTTCATGGAAGCCGTCACCTTGGTCGGATCAACGTTGTCAGGCAAGACAAAGCTGCGCACAAAGCGGCCATAGGCACGTTCGATGCGGTGGAACTTCTTGCCCTGCTCCTCTTTTTCCAGTTTGCGCTCGCCGCTGATGGTGAGCACACCGTTTTCCGCGCTGACGCGCACGGCATCCTTGGGGACCTCCGGCAGATCCAGCTTGAGGAGGAATGCGTTCTCATCCTCGCTGATGTCCGCCATTGGTGCCCAGTCCGCCGTGGTCATGGCTTCGTTGCCGGTACGGGCGCCCTGTCGCTGGGGTATTCGTCCGAACATCGTCGCCAGGCGGTTTTGCAATTCATCCAGTTCCCGGAAGGGGTCCCACGGAGTCAATGCAGACATATCGGTTCTCCTTGAACAATGCCGACGAATTGGATGACGCACTGAACAGAGCCGTCGGTTTACTCTGAATGGCACCTACTACTGTTTTCAGTTCCGAACAAGTCCTTGAGTCAATTGACGGATATCGCTTTCGTCGAGCGTTTCCCGCGCCAGCAGCTCGCGCGCACAGCGCTCCAGCACCGCGCGGTTGATGTCGAGAATCCGGTAGGCGTGCTCGAACACGCCCATCACGATGTCGCGGATAGCCTGATCGATGCGCGCCTGGGTCGATTCGGCCACCCGGCAACCGCCGTGGGCCAGTTCCGGTGTATAGAGAAAGCGGGGCCGCTGCGCCTCGAAGGCGATGTAGCCCAGGCCCTCGTCCATGCCAAAGCGGGTGATCATGTCGCGGGCGATGTCGGTGGCTCGCGCCAGATCGTCCGCCGCCCCGGTAGACAACTCGCCGAACACCAGCTTTTCGGCGGCACGCCCGCCCAGCAGTACGGCGATCTTGTGCTCGAGATCGGTACGCGTCATCAGGAAGCGGTCTTCGGTGGGGCGCTGCAAGGTGTAGCCCAGCGCGCCGATGCCGCGCGGGATAATCGAGATCTTGTGTACGGGGTCGGTTTCGGGCAGCACCAGCGCATGGCCCATCTCGTGATGGGCCACGGTTTCCCGCTCCTTGGGATTGAGCATGCGGCTCTTCTTTTCCAGGCCCGCCACGATGCGCTCGATGGTCGCGGTGAAGTCCTGCAATTCCACGGCGGACGCACGGCGTCTCCTCGCCGCCAGCGCCGCCTCGTTGACCAGATTGGCGAGGTCCGCGCCGGAAAAGCCCGTGGTCAGTGCGGCTACCTGTTCGAGGTCTACATCCTGGGCCAGCGTCACCTTCTTGACATGAACCTTCAGGATGTCCAGCCGCCCCTTCTTGTCGGGCCGGTCCACCAGCACCTGGCGGTCGAAGCGGCCGGCACGCAGCAGCGCCTGGTCGAGGATTTCGGGGCTGTTGGTGGCGGCGAGGATGATCAGCCCGACCGAGCTGTCGAAGCCGTCCATCTCCGTGAGCAGCTGGTTGAGGGTCTGCTCGCGCTCGTCGTGGCCGCCGATGGGGCCGCCGACGCCGCGCGCGCGGCCCAGCGCATCGAGCTCGTCGATGAAGATGATGGCCGGCGCCTGCCCGCGGGCCTGCTCGAACAGGTCGCGCAGGTCGCGCACACGGGCCGCACCCACGCCGACGAACATCTCGACAAACTCTGATCCGGAGATGGAGAAGAAGGGCACCGCCGCCTCGCCGGCAACAGCCTTGGCCAGCAATGTCTTGCCGGTGCCCGGTGGACCGACCAGCAACACGCACTTGGGAATGCGCGCCCCGAGACGGCCATAGTCCTGCGGATTCTTCAGGAAATCGACGATCTCGACCAGCTCCGCCTTGGCCTCATCCCCCCCCGCCACATCGGCGAACGTCACAACGGTGTTCTTTTCCACGAACATCTTGGCGCGGCTCTTACCGATGTTGAGAAACCCGCCCATGCCCTGCTTCTCGGCGAAGCGGCGGAACAGGAAGAACCAGACGCCAAAGAAGGATACCGCTGGCAGGATCCACGACAGTACATCGCGCAGCCAGGTGCTCTCCAACACGCGGGCATAGGGCACGTCGTACTTCGACAGGCGATCGGCAAGATCGGGTTCGACCCTCGTTGCCACGATCGTCGTCTTGCCCCGGCTGTCCGGCGACTTCAGGCGCCCGGTCACCGTACGATCCGACACCAGCACTTCGGCCACGCGCCCCTCGTCCAGCGCCTTCTCGAACTCGCTGTAGGGCACCGGCTCGACGGTTTTCGCCGTCTGCCAGTAGCTCTGCAAACTCAGCAACAGCAGGAGGGCAACGATCCAGTAGCCGGTATTCCATTGATTCTTTTTTTCCATGGGCCTTGTTCCTCGAAAGTCGAGTTGCCACAGGATCAGGTGAACAGACGGGCCGTACCGTCACGCAAACGGATGGCCAGCGAGCGGGAGGGCAGTGCCGCCGCTGATGAGCAGCCCCCACGGCGTGGCCGACCGCGGATCACGCTTGTAGACGACCGCGTGACCCGCGGCCACGACCGCCACCGCGATCGATGCCAGGGAGGCTGCCCATGCCAGGCCGATGGGGTCGGACACGGCAGCCTCGCCCGCCATCAAGATGCGTCGCTCGCCGACTTCTTCTTGCGCGAGCCTTTGCCAGCGTCGCCGTGCGGCGTCTCGGTCGCCTTCGCGACATCCGGCTGCTCCGGCTCGGCCGGGGTCTGCGGTGGCTCTTTGCGTTCGAACACCACGCGTTCGGCCTTGTCGTCCCAGCGTGCGCTGGCGTGATCGCCCTTGCCGATGCTGCCACCGAGCATCTCGCGCGCCAGCGCAGTTTCCAGCTCGCTGCGGATCAGGCGCTTGAGTTCACGCGCACCGAACTCGGGCTTGTAGCCTTCTTCCGCGAAATGGTCGATGAGCGTCTGATCGAAAGTGAGCGTCACGCCCTGGCTGGCGGCGCTGCGCGCCACGCGATCGAGCTGCAGGCCGACGATGTGGCGGATCTCCTCCTTGCCCAGCGCATGGAAGACGATGATCTCGTCGATGCGGTTGAGGAACTCGGGCCGGAAGTGGCCGCGCAGCACGTCCATGACCTCGGCCTTGGTCTTTTCGTACTCCTCGCCAGCCGCCCCACGCGCCTTCAGCCGTCGCTGGATGATGTCCGAACCCAGGTTGGACGTGGCGATGATGATGGTGTTGGTGAAATCCACCACCCGGCCCTTGCCGTCGGTGAGGCGACCGTCGTCGAACACTTGCAGCAGGATGTTGTAGACGTCAGGGTGTGCCTTCTCGATCTCGTCGAGCAGCAGCACGCTGTAGGGCTTGCGCCGCACCTTCTCGGTGAGCTGACCGCCTTCGTCGTAACCGACATAGCCCGGAGGCGCGCCCACCAGCCGCGCCACGGTATGGCGTTCGCCATATTCCGACATGTCGATGCGCAACAGGGCGTGCTCATCGCCGTAGATCGATTCGGCCAATGCCTTGGCGAGCTCGGTCTTGCCCACCCCGGTCGGGCCCAGAAACAGGAAGGTAGCCACCGGTTTGCTGCCTTCGCGCAGGCCGGCGCGGGACAGCCGCACGGCATCGGCCACGGCACGGACCGCTTCGTCTTGTCCCACCAGGCGCTCGTGCAGCCGTTGTTCCAAGTGCAGCAGCTTTTCGCGCTCTTCCACCGTCAACTCGTTAACCGGGATGCCGGTCAGGCGCGAGACGATCTGCGCCACGTGTTCCGCCTTGACCTCGGCACTGCCGGAGGCCCGCTCCCGCTCCCAGTCCTCGACGAGCTTCTTGAGCTCGGCCTCCTTGGCTTCGATGCGCTTGCCGAGCTCGGCGGCCTGGTCGTACTGCTTGCGCGCGGCCACGTAATCCTGTTCACGCCGCAGCTGGTACAGTTCGGACTCCAGCTCCTGCACGGCCACCGGCCGGGCCGTGGCCGACAGCTTCACGCGCGCGGCCGCCTGGTCGAGCAGGTCGATCGCCTTGTCCGGCAGGAAGCGCGCCGTGATGTAGCGGTCGGACAACTCGGCCGCCGCGATGATCGCGTCCTCGGAGATGCTGACCTTGTGGTGCGCCTCGAAGGTGTCGCGCAGGCCGCGCAGAATCATGATGGCCTGGGCCACCGTCGGCTCGGGCACCGTCACCGGCTGGAAGCGCCGCTCCAGTGCGGCATCCTTCTCGATGTATTTCTGGTACTCGTTCAGCGTCGTGGCGCCGATCAGGTTGAGTTCACCGCGCGCCATCATCGGTTTGAACACGTTGGCCACGTCCAGCCCGCCTTCGCCACCGCCCTGGCCGGCACCGACGATGGTGTGCACCTCGTCGATGAACAAAATCAGCTCGCCCTGGTGCTCGGTCACCTCCTTCAGCACCTTCTGCACGCGCTCCTCGAACTCGCCGCGATATTTGGCGCCGGCCACCATGGCGTTGATGTTGAGTTCCACCAGGCGCTTGTCGCGCAAGGTCTCGGGCACTTCACCCGCCACCATGCGCTGCGCCAGCCCTTCGACGATGGCGGTCTTGCCCACACCCGGCTCGCCGATCAGCACCGGGTTGTTCTTCTTGCGCCGGGCCAGCACCTCGATGGTGGTTTCGATCTCCTGCGCGCGGCCGATCACCGGGTCGAGCTTGCCGTCGCGCGCCATCTTGGTCAGGTCGCGCGAGTACTTGTCGAGTTCTGGCGTGTTGGTCGGCGTCTCAGCGCGGCCATCCTCGGCGCCCTTGCCGACCACCTTGCTGACCTGTTGGCGCAGCGCCTGCGGCGTCAGGCCGTAGCGGCGCAGCAGGTTGGCGGCCAGCCCTTCGCCTTCCTCGGCCAGACCGATCAGGAAATGCTCTGGACCGACATAAGAATGGCCGAGTTCATTGGAGGCCACGAAGGCGCGGCTGAGCGCATCCTTCACGCGCGGCGACACGCCGATCTCGCCCTCGAAGGGCTTGTCCCCGCGCTTGGCCTCAGACTCGATCTGCCGCTTGAGGTCATCGACCTTGATCTTGAACTGACCCAGGGTGGTCTTGACCACGTCGCTGTCGGCCAGCGCCAGCAGCAGATGTTCGGTATCCACCTCGGAGCGGCCAAATTCGGCAGCGTGTTTGGCGGCCTCCTGCAACAAGGCTTCCGACTGTTCGCTGATGCGGCTGGCCAGCCCACTGCCGCGACGGCGCGGCGCACCCGAACCTGCGGCGGCGGGCTCGCCAAACGAGGCATCGACCACGTCATCGGTATCGGCGGCAACTGGCGTCGCGTCGTCGCCGATGCGGAAGAAGTCACTGCCGAGGAAGTCCTCGAACAGGCCGCTGCGCGAACCGAACAAGGCTTCCAGCGGCGAAACGGTGCGCTTTTGCTGGCGCACTAATTGCCGGTAATGGTCGTCGCACAACAGCATGGTGCTGTGACGACCGTTGAGATTGGCTTCCACCCGCACGGTGGCGGGTTGGCCGCAGACCTGGCATTGTTTTCTGGCCATGCTGATGCTCCTGAGAAGGTTGACAAGGTTGAGGCGACGAGGCATCGCGAGCCGCGACACCTCGTCTCGGGCCGGGTTTTTCTTGTGACGAACGAGCCGACGACGTCAGCCGTTGATCGGGATCGAGCGTCCCTGCTTCGGCGCGCTGACCTCGCGCTTGTCGATCGTGACCGTGAGCACCCCGTTCTTGAACGATGCCTTGATCGAATCCTGGTTGGCGTCGTCAGGCAGGTTCAAGGCACGCTGAAAGCTGCCGTAGGAGCGCTCCACACGGTGGAAGCCACCTTCCTTCTTCTCCTGTTCCTGGCGCTTCTCGCCACGCACCATCAGCACGTCGTTGTCGAGGGTGATCTGGATGTCCTTCTCCTCGACACCGGGCACTTCCAGGGCAATCTTGTACTGCTTGTCGGTTTCCTGGATGTCCAGGGCCGGCTTCAGCATGCCCGACCAATCGGATGGCCACTGCGGCATGTTCAACGCCGGAAAACCGAAGCCCCGGAATGCGTCATCGAACAGCCGGTCGATTTCCCGATGCAGTTGCAGGATCGGGCTGACTGACCCGCTCGCCGCTGGCAGGTCATTACGCTGCACCGGCAGGGAAGAGGCGGTCTGCTGCTCTTGCTGCTCGTTCTTGAACCAGTTCCAGGGAGCCAACTTCTTGAAATCGATGTCCATGTCATACCTCCAGAAAAATTGGAAAACGAGTTACTCAAGCCCTTTGCCTGCTGCGACGGGCAGTGCGCCCAGGCGACACGGGCTGCTCGGATGACTTCTGCTGTTCACGCTTGCACATCACCTCCTTCTTTGCTCCGGCTCAGGTCTGATCATTGATGCACTGATCGATTTCACTTTGACGAAGTCGCCACGTCCCGCCCACCTTGAAAGCCGGAATTTCCCCGTGTGCGGCGAGCCGATAAAACGTCCGCTTGCCGACTTTCAAGTACGCAGCCAATTCATCGAGCGTGAAAATCACCTGTAGGTGCGCTTTCATCTCACCCTCTCCAATCGCGTCGCTTTGCGGTTCCGGCCAAGGAAATCCTTGCAATACTTTGTAATATTAGACCTACCTTGACAAACTTCAAGAGTCAAGAGTGAATGTACAGCGTTCTCCCGCCCCATTGATGCAGGTCAACTGCTCAGGCAAGGCACAGGGGGGCGGCCTGATCAGGCAATGGACAGCGCCTGGCTCGTCAGCCTGCGTGTGCCACAGGCGCCTCGATCAAACACCGATCCTCACGTTGTAGCCGAGTGCCCGCAGCCCCTTGCTTGTCTGCATGTTCCTTGGCGGAAACTCGTCTGGGCGCGCCCAGACGACGATTTCCCCGAGGCTGCTCAGGCCAACGTGCGGAATTGCCCAGTCGTCGCTGCGGATCGCGTTCCAGAGTCGGGCCGAAACACTTCCGTTGCCCCAGACAACGTAGTTCAACAGTATCCGTCCGGCCAACACACCTTCCCGACACCGCCGCCGAAGGCCATGGCCCATCAAGCGGATTTTCCATGCGCCCTCAGCGCCGTACCTACAGCAAATCTTTCAAGGCTCAGGTCATTCAGGAGTGTTCTGAACCCGGTGCCTCCATCGCAAACATCGCCTTGGGCTACAGCCTCAATGCCAACCTCGTCCACAAATGGATTCGCCTGCTTACCCAGAAAACCACGGCTATCCAGCCAGCGTTCATCCCGTTGCCTTCTCAAATGCTCGGCGCGGGTTCGCATGCTCAAGCGCGCTGTTCCGATCATGAGTTTGATCCAGTCGGCCCGTAATAATGGGCACGATCCGTATGCCTATCTCAAGGATGTGCTGAGACGGTTGCCGACGCAGCGAGCTAGTGAGATTGCAGAGCTGCTGCCGCATAGGTGGCATCCGGCATAGTCGCGCAAGACGGTTTGCCCGCATGCTTACGTTCAACAGCTCAAGCACCGTCCGCCCTTCGCGGGATCGTTGCCGCCAGAGCCACACGCCGAACTTTTCCACCTTGTCGTCGCCGGCCTGCGGTCAGTCAGGCAAGCCCAGGTGCGAGCCTGTACATAGATTTGTGTAATTGCCTGATTTTGATATGTTCAATTCAACATCAAATGAAGGTTAAATTATGGACGACAAACAATTGCAGGCTCTGGCTAACGAACTGGCCAAAAATCTCAAAACCCCTGAAGATCTCAGTCAGTTCGATCGCCTGCTCAAGAAAATCAGTGTTGAGGCTGCTCTCAACGCTGAACTGACTCACCATCTGGGACATGAAAAAAATCAGCCCAAATCGGGAACCAACTCCCGTAATGGCTATTCCACGAAAACCGTCACCACTACCGACGGGCCGATGGAATTACGTACTCCACGTGATCGTGATGGTTCCTTCGAACCACAACTGGTGAAGAAAAATCAGACCCGCATTACCGGCATGGACAACCAGATCCTGGCGCTGTATGCCAGAGGGATGACTACCCGCGAAATTACCTCAGTCTTCAAAGAAATGTACGATGCAGACGTCTCTCCGGCGCTGATATCGAAAGTCACCGATGCCGCAATCGACCAGGTTGTAGAATGGCAAAACCGTCCTCTGGATGCGATTTATCCCATTGTTTATCTTGACTGTATTGTCCTGAAAGTACGGCAGGACAGCCGGGTTATCAACAGAGCGGTGTTCCTGGCTCTGGGTATTAACCTTGATGGTCAGAAAGAGCTGCCAGGTATGTGGCTGGCCGAAAATGAAGGTGCAAAGTTCTGGCTGAATGTACTGACGGAACTGAAAAATCGCGGGCTGAACGATATCCTTATCGCCTGTGTGGACGGCCTGAAAGGCTTCCCGGAAGCGATTAATGCCGTCTACCCGTGCCTTCACGAGCCCGGGCCATAGCGTCCGCAATCCTTTCGCTGACGATCAATTCTCTTTCCATCTGGTCAGGCTTCGTGTTTAAAGGCCACAGCAGCATGCATGCATATTCGGATTCCCAGTAAAGACTGCCTTCAGAAAAACTCTCAAGGTATTCCTCTGGCAGTGTTTTCCTGAAGAATCCGGCGAAGGCAGCTTTTGTTTCAAATTCAGCAATCAGACTATCCATTTTTTACCGTCCATAAATTGCTCAGATAGCGCTCAAGCTCAGCCGGATCGTCATTTCGCGTCCGGCTGAGCAGAGGATTAAGGGGGAAAAGCCAGGCTCTACGCGTAGAACGTGGCACTGCGAAAGAGTCCGCCTCCGCCGCGGGTTCAGCAATATTGGCACGGGTCAGGTCCTGTCGGATTGAACGACCGTGTGAAGGCAGGTCATCTTCCACATCAGCAAACACGCTCAGGTCGCAATGCTGGCCCCCATCCTGTATCCACCGGGTCAGTATGGCGTCAACCTGCGTGTCACTCATTTCATCAGGCAACCATCCCATCACTGACTCAGGTATCCCCTCACCGTTCCATAAAAGATGACCAGTCACGGCATGATTACCATTCCAACTGACGCTGGGGTGCATGGAAAGGTAGCTGAGCGCTCTGATCACTTTACGCATACCCCGGCGCTGCTGAAGGAATGTGTTCACCTGCGGATAGACATAGGACCTGGGCCCACTCAATGCATAATGAACAAAATAGCTGGCATAAGGGGGGTTACAGGTAACCAGCGCGTGGCGAAATGCATTCACCCCCTCTTGCACAAGCCATTGAGGGGGATCGGTAAACGGATCCAGTAGCACCCGCTGAAGCTCAAGCTGTATACCATCCTCTACCTCGTAAAAACACCCATTGTGCCATTGCCACAGGTAACAAAATGTCGCGACAAATTCATCGTCCGCCGAATTAAGCCGAAGGCAGAACATCGCACAGGTGACGCCCTTGTCCCGGATTAACAGGGCCGGTATCGGCCCGTTATCGGCATGCAAAAGATCACAACTTGCACTGGCAGGATAAATGCCGGAGGCATGACGTATGCCATCCGTAATCTCCACCAAGGACTGATGGCAGAAAATGACCCCCAGAAAACGCTTCTGACGCAGGCTCTCAAAACGACGGATTTGTGCATTAAAACGCTCCTGCGTCAGCGCACAGGATGATGAGACCAGAAGAACATTGGGCCGCCGGTGACCGTCATCAGCAATGCTCAGAGATAGACGGTCATCCAGTACCGTGCCGGAAGAACCGGCCGGGGTGTAATAATCTGTGTTCAGAACGGGCCAGAGATTGACATCATTAAACGCTAGGCGAAGCGCGCGCCCTGCATATCTCAGCGTGTCATCGCAGTCGCAGGTTTCCAGTAAAATAAAGCGATGAATATCGCCCGCACCAGACCTTATCCAGCACCAACCAGCCTGATACTGAGCCCTTTCCGGGAAAAGCTCCACGCTGTCAGCACAAAGCCAGCCGTCGTTTTTCCAGGTGTTTAGCACGGTACCGGGCACGATGCCGCAGCCTGCCTGTAAGATAACAGTGCCCTGACAGTCACTGATAAGCGCATCAATGGAGCCCTGGTCAGCAGGGTCAAAAGCATTCGCGGGACAGAGCAGCATAATCGGGTAGTTTCCAGCCACCTCGGGCATTTTCTCTTTTAGGAAATCCCCCAGCATACGCACAGGAAGTTTTTCGCCCGCCGGAAAAATAAATGCGTTCAGCCGCCCTGCGGATAACAGGTTTTCATTTCCGTAATGGGTATAAACGTTTTCCGCATGTATTGCTCGTACATCCGACGCGATAGCTCCCCCTGGATACACCTCCCGGAAAAAATCCAGAACGCTCTTTTGAGAAAAATACACTTCACGGCGAAAATAGATGCCCATGAGGTTGTCGGACGCACGCACAAGTGGCGAGAGCGATTCACGGGTGTAAAGCTCAATTTTCAGTCGCTCAAACTGCGGATGCACCATGTCATATAATTCCTCTCCGGTTTTTTTCTTAAGCTGCGAGGAGTTTTTGAGCAACGCATATTTGTTCCGGACGGCAACTAGTGCTTTAACGTAATCCGTTTTCCGGTTGATAAAATCGGCCAGCGCAGTACTATTTCGCTTGAAATACTGTTGTGTTTCGCCGTTGACGTTATCAGAAACCACCAAAATATAGCGAAATGGGAGACCGTCAGGAGGAAGCAAATCACTTAAGATCAGGCTGCGCAGGCAGATTTTTATCCACTCATCGCGAACTTCTGGCATGGTAAACGCTTTCGAACTGTATCGTTTACATTGCACGATGCCCGCAATCACTTGGTCTTTCATCAGTTGAACGTCGATACCGTTATCGGATCCATCGTTTATCCGAAAGGCCGTGTCATACCAGTCCCAGTTCGCCTCAACCTTTTTCTCATCAAATAAATCTCGGACAATTAATTCGAATGCTCTGGGGTCAAGCGTACCAAAAGGCAACTGTCCGCAGTCATGAGCATAAATATCCCGGGCATTGTTGTGAGCCAGCGCTCTTTCCCGATCATCGTCTTCATCGCTGTAAATACGAATACTGGCGTCCATTTACCATCCCTCAGACAACGTAGTCACTATTTTTTGTGTCATTTTAAGATACTTTACTCCCAATTAAGCCGGGTACAAAGCCTGAAATGCTCAGAATTTCATCGCCTTCAGTAACGGGGTATTTACCGCACGCCATGTTTTAATGCCTGGCAGGTCCTTGCGAGATTAGAAGTTGCCAATGCTAAATCAATACGTTGGAGCGCATTCGGGTTAAAACCTGTGACGGCCCGGGCAGCGCGACTAACCTTTCAGCTTCTCCCTACAGTCAAATAAAGCTGGCGAGAACGACTCACTAATCCATCTCAATGCGTAATAAGTCATGAGGAATCGTTAATTTACTATTGCACCCTCTTTTATCAGCAAAGACGTTCGTTTAAATTTAGAGCCTGAAAACGTATTTAGTCAGCATGCATTGAATCGCCATTATGATTACCAATCAATTATTAATTGCAAATAGCAATACTTAAGCAAAAAAATGATGACAGGAGAGTGCGCAATGACGGATTAAAAACATCAAAGAATTAGCTTTAGATAATATTAATTTCTTTGAATTTCTAAACATTGATTGTCACTTACAAAAAACCCACATTGCGATAGAATAACACCACTCTTTTTTCTTAATCAGTCACAAAAAATACTTTTTATTTTCCCTGCTTAACCAGATTACCTCTAAACAGGGCATAATCAGTATAGTCTGGAACGATAATTATCCGCGTATCCGCGACAATAATCACCACTAACTGGTATATAAACTACGGGCGATGCTAGAACGTCACAATTTGTCCGCCAGACACATCTTTACGATCCCGAATCATAGGCTCAAACTCAATGAACCCCTGTTGCACTCCCTTGCAGGGGTCGAAACCGTTATCACGACGACGCGAATAAATGACGCCGGAAGACCCGCGATTACCCGATGCACAGATCAGTGCCCTGTTTTTCAGCGTCAAAGGGATCCTATATGAGAGTCAGAACACAAAACGTCTGACCATCCTTGCATCCCGCGCCGCGCAGTTTATCGTTGCCGAAGGCGATGGACTTCTGTACAACGAGGAGAATGTCATCCGTATTTTCTCTGACCTCGTGATCATTATAAGCAGGGGCGTTACAAATTGACCTGCTCCCTGTTAATCAACGCTAAGTGCCTGTTAGCTACTTCCGCTTTTGGTATATAGCGGATCTTCAACCCAGTGAGCTCGCCCATTCTGTTCAAGTAGTGGACAATGAAAGAAAAGATAGCGGGTCAGACTAACCTTACGAAGGCTATCTAAATCTTTGTACGAACATCTCTTCAAGCATCTGAGGCCCTCAGCTCGCACCTTGAATTAATTTTGATGCATTTTTCCTTAGCTGGAGCATTGGAAAGTGGCGCGATTACCGGCGTTTTGTTTTACTGGCTGTACACAGATTCGATAACGCATTTATTCTCGACTATCGTAAACCTGCCCCTCGCATTCGCGCCTCCAGTTCATCCAGAAATGGGGAACGCCCCAGACGCATAGGGCCATAGCGACCGTCAACAAAACCGGAATACAGCATATGCACTTCGTCCCGTGCGCGGGTCAGCCCCACATAGAAAAGACGACGGCTTTCACGCAGCTTCTCTGGCGTCTCATTACGCCACGGCAAATTCCCCAGATCTAAGCCGACCATGATGACCACGTCATATTCGCAACCTTTGGCTGAGTGAAGTGTCAGCAAATTGAGGTGCTCGGGTGAACCGTCACGACCACCTAGGCTCGTGATATCCAGCATCGCTAACGCACCGCCTTCGGCAAGTGCAGCAGTCATGCGATCTATTTGCTCACCCTGATCAGAAAGCGTCGGTTCAGTTGCCAGCAGGGAATCAACGAGACCATTGCGCAACGACGCGACAAAATCGCACGCAGGATATTGGTCGGCACGAAGTACCCAAAGCAGCCTGGTTAACTCCTGCCCTTTACGCCGGGCGCACGCATCATCCAGCCTTGCCCGATGAAATGCCAGATAACGGTCTATCAATCCGCGCAGTTGAGGGCGCCCGATACGCCAACCGCCAGCACACCATGCCGCGCAATCCTCTACCCAGTTCGTCAAGGCAACCTTGCGATAAGGTGCTGCGGTGTCCACACGAATGTAATCAAAACCGCCAGCGGTCACAGCATCGGCTACCACATCGCCTGCACGGTAGTCCTTGTACAGAATGGCGATGTCACCCAGCGTTCGACCCGGCTTAGCAGCCAACGCAGCAGGAATAATTTGCGCGACAGCATGGACAGCCTGATCCACCAAACCATCCGGGCACAGCTGGAACGCAATGGTTGTCTGGCGGTTCGGGTCGTTTGCTCGATAACCACGAACCTCACCCAACACCATCTCCGATGCATTGACGATGCCCGCCCCTGATCTATAGTTCAACTGGAGCCGAACTGTTTCAACGTCTCCCCTGCCTGCCAGTTCTAGGAGTAACGCACCATCGGCACCAGTGAAACCGTAAATCGATTGGTCTGCATCACCCACAGCAAATAAGCGTACGCCTCCCTCGAAAGCCAGGCGTTTAACCATACGGTGAAGCGCCACGCCCAAATCCTGATATTCATCCACCGCAAGGATCGGAAATTTCGCCTGTACTAGGGGCAGAACCCAATCATGCTCAATGATCAGACGCTGGCCGAATATCACCATATCGTCGTAGTCTATTAGTCCTTGCTGCCGCAATGCCGCTTCGTAGGCCTCGGCCCATGCAGCGAGTTCCTCCTCTGCACGCCAAGCAACGCTGTTGCGATTCAACACCGAACGGCGATGCCGTCCGAGATCCATAGCCTTATAGGGATGGTTTGCACCAAAGAGACGGTCACCAGATTGTCTAAGTAACCGTTCGCTCTCGCGCTGAGACGCTACTGACAGCGGAAATGGGATTGGCAGATCGGCCAGTCGTCCATAGGGCATCAACAGATGGCGCAAGCAGAACCCATGAACGGTTCCAATAAAGAGATTCGGTGCCTCTCTGAGCCCCAGCGCTTCGAGACGACGGGTTAGCTCGCGTGCGCATTCTTGGCTATATGTGATACATGCCGCACCACGTGGAGCTTGAACATCCTCAGCCAGGATTCGGGCCAGCTTCAGCACAAGCGTCTTTGTCTTACCACTCCCAGGCCCCGCGAGCACCACGCAGTGTCCCTGGGAGTGATACGCGGCTAACTGGCCCGGATTCCCAACCAGCTCGGCAGCCTGAGCTAAGTAGGCTGCACTGACACTACGTGACGGCATCGCAGATATACTCCAGTGCTTCACGAATGTAATCCGGGCATACATCCTCCGACACCAAAGGTGCCAGCGCCTGGGCGAACCGCCCTTTGCCAATTCGCTCAATTAGTTCCAACAACCGGACATTATCAAGCTGGTTCGAGTCATCCACCCAAGTCTGTATCCTGTTCAGAGTAGCTCGTCTAGGAGACAATTCCTGCTCGATCACCGACTTCATGGCTTCGCCCAGTCCACCGGTAAACAGCTCTGGCTCCAGAGTGGTCTCATTGACGAAGCATCCATACTCCCCGGCAAGCTCAATCACCTCATCATCATCCATACCATCATGCTCAACATCCTCCTCAAGCACCTCGAGAATATTGATGAACCGCCTACGAACTAGTGGAGGGCCGTTCTCCATAGGATCGCGGTCTGTCAGAATCACGTGCGGAATATTAAGCCCCCGTGGCCCCAAGAGCTTCACATACGGAGTGAAATTTGTTCCACCGATCGAACACACTGTGATCCCAAGCATATCGAGGGGAATATTAAGAGCATCGGCGAATGCCGGGACAAGAAAGCGTTCGGCATCTCCTTCCACCAGGATCACACCACGTGAAAAAAATATTTCGCCGCGGGTGACGTCGATATAGCGCTGCAGATCATTTTCGTCCCGCGGAGTAAACGGTGCGTTTGCCGTTGAAACCGCAATCGTCTTCCCTTCCTCCGGATCATGGCGCAGCAAGACGATGGATCTGATTGGTGTGACGCTGGCAATATGTGGGGAATGGGTGGTCAGGATCGTTGTCAGCGGCGTCCCTTCATCACCATTCTCCCCGTCAGTACCCAGGAAATAACGGTAGACCAGACGCTGTACGTGCGGATGCAAGTGTGCTTCCGGCTCCTCGACGACGAAAAACGTATGGTCTCGTTCTCCATTATCAACAAGACGATCAAGTTCGAGGCTTTTCAGGGCCAGAAAAATCAGATTCGCCGTCCCCAGACTGGCATCGCCAATGCCACGAATGCCACTATCAAGCAGCAAACGCAGGCTACGTAGCAGCACATCAACGCGAGTCGGTGCAAGTCCGAGCGATACCGGAACGGCATGTTGCTCACCTGCGATAGCAATCAACCTTTGGCTAATTCGTTCGGCTGTCGCTGCCACCTCATCATGATCAGCCAGTTCCCGTTGAGCCTCATCAACCTGAGTTTGAATCTCCTCACGAGTCTCGTCGTCCAGAGATGCGGACAGTTCTTCAATAAGCGGTCTTAAGGGTGAATTACGCCAGCTTGAAAGATCCTTCTCGGCATCACGCAACGCGCCTTGAACATCGATGGGCAACATACGGCGAAACGCACCACCAATATGCATGTCAGGATCAGCACCACCAAAGATCACATACTCATAATCTTTTAACGATTCAGGAGCTCGATTTAACTCGGCTTTGGGCTGAAAGCGGTAGGTAAGACGGGCCACCATCGGAGGTCCCGGATTTAGGACACAGTCATTCAGATGAGCCATCAATCGGGGATCGTCAGTGAAATCAGTAAGATCCAATGAAATTTCGATGGTCTCCCCCAATTTGTCTTCGCCCAATCCATCCCAAAAATGTTCAAAACCCAGTTGACGGTCACGCTCAGACAACCCTGGGTCAAGAATCAGCTGCAGGCCGCGAATAAAATTGCTCTTGCCAACCTTGTTTTCACCAACAATAACAATACTCTCACCCGTTTCAACATCAACATCGGAGAAGTTGGCGAAATTAATTAACCGGATTCGGGAAATCCGCATTACTGCCTTCCTATCTTTTTGATTATCTTCCAAAAATAAGAGTAGCACTCAAACCGCAAGAGCCTGCCTGGCACGACCAAATCTGCTGAGGGATACGGTAGCGATCAAAACGGTTATTGGTCATGGCACATTTTTGCTGTTCAAATCTATGCGTCCAACGAAGGTAACGGCTCATCGTAACAGAGAGCTAAACCATGCCTATGATCCATCTCACAAAGTGGCTGTTTGTCGTCACTGTCTTGCTCAGAGACTGCGCGACCTGATGTTGCAGGTAATCGACGTGGCATTGCCGGAAGATTCCCACGCACCAGCGATACGGCACGATTTCAACAGACATTGACCGGCCTACTACTAAAAGTAATACAGTACAGACTTAACACCGTCTCTGACCAAGGTCTCATGAGGAGGAGTATGAACAAGCACTATCATGGTCAGTCCGTAATCTAAACACTTGTTGCTTTTTTAAAAGATTCCAGAAAATTTCATGCCCTCATTACCCCTGTGAATAGTCGGAATATCTGATCCCGGCGCTATCATTTCACAGGAGTAAACTATGTCCGATTCCCCCGACACGCAGTCCGCCAGCGATGCCCTACGATCCTCGCTTTCATTCTTATCCCAACACGCTTGCGATCGAATTCTTTCCAGACTCCAGCACGCAATTCATTACGAACCCGTAATCGGCATCATGGGTAAAACTGGTGCCGGTAAATCTTCACTCTGTAATGCTCTATTCCAGCAACCGGTATGTCTTACCAGTGATCTCATGGCCTGCACCCACGAACCTCAGCGGCTGGTGCTGACTGTTGGTGCACGCAGCATGACGCTGGTTGATTTGCCTGGAGTGGGAGAGACTCCAGAAAAGGATGAAGCCTATCTCTCAATGTATCAGCAACTACTCGCTGAACTGGATTTGATTATCTGGGTCATCAGAGCCGACGACCGTGCACGGGCAACGGATATCGCCACACATCGGGCTCTGCTGAACGCCAGTGCCGACCCATCGAGATTTCTATTTGTGCTGTCCCAAGCTGACCGTGTACCACCAGTACCCGATGGAAAAGAATGGCAGGTGCTCCCCGATGCAGAGCAGTGCCTGTCTCTGGCCGCTATCAGCTCACTGGTTGCCGTACAGCTCCCCTCCTCTTTTCCTGTAATGCCTGTATCCGCACATACCGGCTACAACCTGTCAGCTCTGGTGGAGCTGATGGTACATGCCTTGCCTACGCGGGCCAGTAGCGCAGTCTATCGGCAGCTGAAATCTGACCATAAAAGCGCTGAAAGCGACTCTGCCGTGCGGCAGCGATTTGGTGAATTAGCTGGTAGCGCTTTTGATTCCGTGATGGACCAAAACTCGCTGCCGTCATGCTGGCGGGCTTTGCTATGCCGGTTACGTGAAAAATTGGTGCAGTTAGCTACTGGCCTCTGGGACAAACTCTTCGGCTGAATGCGGTATTCAGGGCCAAAAATTGACTGTTAAAAACTAGTTTATTGATCTGTAAAAACGTTCGATAATTAAATATCGATCGTTTTTATCTATTAAAAAATCGATAAATCATCCCTCTATTGATCGCTTTTACCTATCAAAAACAAGGGTATTTTCCTCACAGAAGTCTTCAGGAGTCTGGCAGGTAGGGAGACAGGAATAACGACATGGACATTAATCACACATCAGCGTTTTATCCGCTTGTTATCCCCTCGTGACTACTCCTGATCAACCCACAAGGTGATATATGAAAATTCAGACAGCCATTGCAATTGTGTTATCTGCCGCTTCCGTATCGGCTCAGGCTGGTAATTGGGCTGTGAAAAACGGCTGGTGTCAGACCATGACTGATAATGGTCAAGCGCTGGTGATGCTGAAAAATGACACTATTGGCATATTCGGACAGCTTCAAGGTTGCCCTAATGGTCCTCAGGAATTAATGGGGAGCCGCATTAGTGTCAACGGCAATATGGTTCCCACTTCCCAGATGTGCAACCAGCAAACAGGATTTAAAGCAGTTGAAGTCGAAGGGGGGCAGGCTACTACGGCAGCTAAAAAGGCAATTGTCTCCATTGCCAGCCAGGAGGTTTCAACCCTGCAAGTTTTTGGCGGACAGATGACTTTCACCCGTGGCGACATGATGAGCGTCTGCCCGAAATACGTCTCTGCTCTTCCCACCAGCGCCGGGAGCAGTTCACCAGAGATAAATAAAGGTTCAGTCATGAAAGCAGCCAAACAGGCGTATACAAAAGAGTATGACAGCGAAACCGCTGAGGCCGCTGATTTTGGCAGCTATGAAGTGAAGGGAAATACAGTGGTATTTGAAGTCTACAATGCTGGATATCGAACCTACGACAAGGTAGTGGTCACTGTAGGCAATGATGGCAAGGCCACCAGTGCAAAAGTAGAATATATGGGTCGTTAACATATTCGAATAACGCCGTTAGCAGTATCAGAGGTCATGTTCTTTCGGGAGCATGGCCTTTTTCATTTTATGCCGATGAATTCAGAAAAGGAGTTATCTATGCGCTTAGCTTCCCGCTTTGGCAGGGTCAATCTTATCCGTCGCGACCGTCCATTAACGCACGATGAAATGATGAACCACGTTCCCAGTGTATTCAGCGCTGAAAAGCATGAATCCCGTAGTGAACGATATACCTGCATTCCAACTATTACTCTACTTGAAAGCCTGCAACGGGAAGGTTTTCAGCCGTTCTTCGCCTGTCAGGCCCGTGTTCGCGATCCCGGTAAACGTGAGCACACTAAACACATGCTTCGTCTGCGTCGGGAAGGCCAAATCACGGGTAAGCAGGTGCCAGAAATCATCCTACTGAACAGCCACGATGGTTCAAGTTCTTACCAGATGCTGCCGGGATTATTTCGCGCGGTTTGCCAGAACGGGCTGATATGCGGTGAGAGTTTTGGCGAGGTGCGAGTACCGCATAAAGGAAACGTGGTAGAGAAAGTGATTGAAGGAGCTTATGAAGTGCTTGGGGTTTTTGACCGAATTGAAGAAAAGCGTGACTCAATGCAAAGCCTCATGCTTCCCCCTCCGGCTCAACAAGCATTTGCGAAAGCGGCGTTGACCTATCGTTTTGGAGAGGAGCATCAGCCAGTAACCGAAGAACAAATCCTTGCGCCACGTCGCTGGCAGGACGAATCCAGCGATCTGTGGACCGTGTTCAATCGGCTACAGGAAAACCTGATAAAAGGTGGTTTGAGCGCTCGTACTGCCCAAGGCAAGCGTAGCCATACCCGCGCAGTGAAAGGGATCGATGGCGATCTGAAGCTTAACCGTGCTTTGTGGGTGATGGCTGAGCAAATGCAGCAGGCGCTGGGCTGAAGAGACTGCCGACTGAAAAAGGAGGATAAATGAGCACTGTAATATCACTGATACCCGCATCCGCTCCCGCCGTACCACTAGCCTTAACGCCATATGCACAGCGAACAATTCAAAGGGCCTTGAACCTGCTGGATAAACACCTGCGACAGCCCGGCGTGTCATTCCTCTCCGCAACCGAAACCCGTGACTGGTTGCGGTTAAAGATGGCTGTGCTGGAGCGGGAAGAGTTTGTCGCTCTGTTTTTGGATAACCAGCATCAGTTGCTGGCCTGCGAAACTCTGTTCACCGGCACCATCAACCATACTGAGGTCCATCCTCGCGAAATCGTAAAGGCAGCTCTGCGGCATAACGCAGCAGCGGTGATCCTCGCGCATAACCATCCCTCCGGCATGGCAGAGCCCAGCAGGGCAGACCGACTGCTCACCAGCAACCTGCAAAACACGCTGTTACTGGTTGATGTGCGGGTTCTCGACCATCTCATCATCGGCCACCGAGAGATCGTCTCGTTTGCCGAGCGGGGATGGCTATGAAAATCATCAGCAAGCGCCAGGCGATGATGCTTTACCGCCAAACGCCCGGTTCACGTCTGGCAACGTACTGTAAAGGTCGTTACCGCTGGACCGGTAGCGTCTGCCATTACACCGGTCGCCACGTCCAGGATATCAGCGGCGTACTAGCCGTTTTTGCTGAACGTCGTCAGGACCGCGACGGCCCGTATGCCATCCTGCGTAGCGTGACGCTACGATAAGTCTGGAATATCACGATGACTAAAGAACCTGTTCAGGAACACGTTTGGGGTTTACACAGTCAAACCGTTCCATCATTCAGCGTCCGGTTAGTTCAGGAAGGTCGACGGCTGCATTTTCTGGCCGACCGTGCCACGCTTCTCGGCACATTCAGCCCGGAACAATCCACAGCGCTGGATGCGATCTTCCCGGCATTAACCCAGGATATGGAAACCGCTCTGCTTAGCGGCAAACTCGACCCACGTGAGGCTAAACAATACATCCATACCCGCAACGGTTTCGCCTGCGAGTCAGATACGTTGGGGAGTTGCGGTTACGTTTACATCGTAATTTATCCTCAATCAGAAACTAGCTAGAACCTCCTCAATACTCGTTTATCAGGACTCAACGCATGCAAATTTCAACTGCACCGACCACGGTGCCTGTTTCGTCACGCCTGTCGCCTATCGAGGTCTGGCAGATACTACTCAAACATCTTCTGGCACAACACTATGGTCTAACCCTTAATGACACTCCGTTCAGCGATGAAAGCACTATTCGTGAACATATCAATGCTGGTATCTCACTCAGCAACGCAGTGAATTTTATCGTCGAAAAATATGAGCTGGTACGTACTGACCGTAGTGGATTTACGATTATGGAGCAGTCTCCCTTCATCAGCAGTATCGACATTCTTCGTGCCCGCCGGGCCACTGGATTGATGAAACGTCAGGGTTATAAATCCATCAGCAATATCACTACTGGTCACCTTCTCTAGGAGAGACATTTACGATGATTATTCCAGCCCCACCCGAGAAATATGCATCTGTAGCCGATGTATAACACTTCATTCTCCTAATCCCACCACCCGCGCCAGCCTTTCTAACGCTGGCGTTTTTTTGTTTGCACATAAACACAGCTATAGCTATTCCCGCTACTAATAGCGGGAATAGCTATAACATGAATTTTATTCGTAAAAATCAGGGAGAAAATAGCCCAACGTTTGGCTGGCTACCTGAGGAAAACTAGATCGCTGAGAAGAATTTTGCGTTGATTAACGTAGATTAAATTCACTTACACCCGCCGTTACATTGATTAAGGCTGGTTTGTGAAAAGAAGGAGGATATTTACCTAACCACTTGATTTAAATGGTGCGATAATAGGAGCAAAACACAGCCTCAGTGCATTGTTTTATATAACAAAAAAAAATTAACAACGAAATAATGCCCCCTAAAATGCCCCCCCCACCTTGTTTGTGGCTACACCTTCATTGAGATTCATAGAGCATGTGTCAAAACAAAAAATACAAAGCTGTTATAGCTTATATAAAAAGATAGTTTATATTTTTCATGATTCACTATGATTAATGAAAATCCGCACATTATTCGTCAATACATGAGAATATTCAATTGTGGTGAAAATATCACCACAATATTTATCAGCTATTTTTTGCATTGTCTGCAGCTACTTTACCGCATCCTTTGCAAGGCTTTCATAATAGAACTGAGTCAGTTGCGAAGTTAAAAAGTCATCCATCAATATTTTAATAAACAGATCTTTTGAAACTTTAGTATCAAGGGCGATTTTTGTACCATCTTCGTTAAATCTTATTCTGTTGATTAATACAGGATAGGTCTTACAAAACTCAATAATTTTTTCATTTTCAATCTTGGCTAATATAACTGGAGAAGATTTTGCTATTCTAGTTAACTTTCGCGCATATTTTATATCATCTATTAACTCTTTTATCACCTCTATATCAGTGATAATATTCATCCCTTCAATGGCAGTCATGCCAAGAGTGGCTTCTTTTTTAATAACCTCATGAAAACCAAACATTTTTTCGATTAATTTAAGATCCACTACATATAAATCATTTTCTACTTTAATAATTTGGAAGTTATCACTTACCCTGAAGAAGTCATCCTTAATTTCTTCAAGTCTTGTAGCTGATTTTTTTAGAAAAAAACCAGTACGAGAGAAAATATTAACTGGAGCCATGGTTTTGTAGAGTACAATTTGCTGATCTGCATTACCAATGCAAACTAGCAATACTCTGATATCTTCTATTTGTTGTGTTTTGAAATCAAAAACGGCTTCACCTGGTTGTCCAAGCATATTTTGCATAGAGGTTAACTCATCAGGCCATCCTATATCATATTGATAAATAACATTATTTCTTTCATCCGCTGACGATAGAGGCAAAACACTAAGATCGCCATCATCAATGATATTATTCTTAATACTATCTAAAAATAACTCTTTTAAGCTATCCTGAGCGCTCGCTTCGATATCCATACGATATGCGTCAGGGCTGCTTTTAAGAATAGCGTAAATAATTACAGAAACATCATCTTTATTATTTATATAATAACTCAGATTGTCATCTAAGTCTTTCTTATCCATTTGCTGTGGTGACATACTTAATCCTTAATCTCCAGAATAGTAAACTCTTTCATCAAGCACAATATAACTTACCATGTCATTTTCTTTCAATTGTCGCCTAGTAATTAATATCAACCCTGTTTTATTAATACCTCCAGTTATACTAACGTCCAACTTATAAATATTAAACCCCAATAAAGCCAAGGAAGGATTGGCATAAAACAAATCCGTTTTAATATAAATCACCCCCATGATTATTAAGAGAACTGCCAGAACGATAACATATCTCTCTTTTTCAAAATCAAAGGTAATTAACGGAATAATATATGTAGCTAAGAAAGTTAGATGCTCGTAATTTATTTTCTCTATCTTTATTATTTTTAATGGGAGCTCTACAGTTTTATTAGTATCATATTTAAATCTACGGTAGGCAATCCAACAATAAATGAGCAACCCAAGACATACCAAGGGAACAACATTATTTTTCAATAACAAAGACCAGCCGATAAACTCACATTTAGCACCAAAACATACAGGGAATCTTAATGTAATAAAAATGAAAAAACAGAATAAAATAGCCAGCGATAGAATATATAAATCAATTTTACGCCTAACATACTCCTTTGTTTCTTTTGAATCATTTTTCATATTAACACCTTTATAACTAATACTTTTGTAAAAATATAAATACTAATAATATCTCCCAAAAAATAAAAATATAGAATACCAGTTCTATAGGCACATCAACACTATTCAATTGGAACACAAAAACAGTAATATTTCTCTAAATCGAGCATATACTCTTTCATATCACAATTCAAACATGTCTATCACATAATAGATGAAAAAATTAATAGTTGAAATTATGAATCATTGTTGACCAAAAAAACTTCATATGACCAAAATCGCACTACACCGCACCCGCCTGCGGTTTTCAGATCGCAAAAATTTTTCAGTTGGGATTTTTTACAAATGATAGCGCCAGACCGCGCCACAACTGGGGATTTACAGCGAGCAGAGAACTGAAAAGAATGAAAAGAATTTCAGCTTTTTTCAGTTTAGCTTTACTCCAAAATCGTAAGCACTTGAATTAAGCTATTGATAGTAAAGGGATATAAATTTTTAGGTGAGATTTTTCATGATAACTGACGGCACACTTAAAAGTTAACAAACTGATTCTTATAGACATTTTTTCTTAAGCTGCTGAAATTTAATGAACCGAAGCCGGGAAAATTTTAGTTACTCCCGGCGAACCGTTCAGTGACTCTCTTTGGCTGCCATCAGGAGTTCTAATGCTTTTTGTCGCTCGTCCGGTGGCAGGGCATCCATTAGCTCTTTAATCCGTCCCTGACCGCGCAAAGCGCTGGGACTAATCGTGTGTGAGAAGGAAACGTTCATCACAAACGTGTGCCCACACTCTACATTTGAGCAATAACAGTACACATCTGATAATTTGGGGTGCTTTCGGTTTGTTTTCCTCACCGTTGCCGCAGACATACACTCCGGGCAGTAAATTTTCATCACTCGCATAGCTAAACCTCTGTTGCCTGCCAGAAGAAGGGATTTTGGTTCCCTCCCTCTTGTTCTGAACGTGTAACACTGGTAACACGTGTAACATCGTTGATTTAATTGAAATTAATCTGTTACCAGTGAGCCAAATAAAGAGGTAACGCGTGGTAACACACTGATTTTTGTTACCACTGTTACCAGTGGCTATTTCTGACTGGTAACAGTGGCAAGCCTCGTCATTACTGCCTGTTACCTCTGTTACCAGTGTTACCTCATAAAAATAAGACTCACGCGATAACTATTCGGGATCGGCGCTACCCAGTACTTGCGTATTAAACTGGTAAACCCGCTTAAGCCCTATTTCTGGCAGGCGAACGCTGTTTTGCGTTCTCCCGTCTTCCCCGGCTTTCAGCCAGCCCGCCTCAACACACAATCTGGCTACCTTTCGCGAATCGAACCCTTTACAAATTTCTTTCCAGCCAGATGGCAATACGTAGAAGGTCACAGTGGATTCTGTCACGTTGTCGCCCTTGTCCACTTTCCTGAACCCCATCATCGACAGTGGACGGTTCTTGTCGTCGTGCCAGTCAGCAAAGCGGCTGAACTGGTTACGTGTCATATAATCCCTGACCTGCTCCAGTGCGGTTTTATCCTCCTGGTTCGCGGTATGCCCTCGATCAGCCATCCATGAGGCCAGGCAACACTCAGCAGCCCTGAACGCCTCACCTTCAGGCCATCCGGTTATCCCGGCTTGTGTGGCAAGTTCTCCAGCCATAGCAACCAGCGCAAAACGGGTAACGGCACGCCCAACTTGGTTTCCTGCATCCGCTGGGGTCAGCCTGCGGGTGTAGTCCTTCAGCAACGCTTTCGCCTGGCTGGTCAGTTCCTGGAGATCGGCTGTCAGACAATGCAGCCAGTCGCGGAAGGGTGAGCCATGATAATGAATAACGGCGTGTTCCAGATGCTCCGCCAGCGCTTTACCACCACTAAAGCCGTGCAGCTCCTCAAATACCCCATGCTTGCCCGAATCACTCGGGATCTGGATCATGCGTACTTCAACCCCGGCGTAGGTTCGCTCTCCGGCACTGGCGGCATGCTCGACCAGTGACAGCTCCCCCGTGGAAAGAAACAACAAATTCCAGCGGTTTGTTTCCCGTACCGAACCATCAGTTCGGGCGCGGGCTTTGCCCTGCCCGTTCGCCAGCATGTAGGCAATATTCCCCGCCTCTCTGCCATCCACCTCGCGGATTTCATCAAGCATCAGTGTGGCATCATTGCGGCGGCTGGCCGTTCCTTCCAGCGCGTTCCCGGTAGCACGCCATGTATGCCAGAAATCCGTACCACCACACACCGAAGCAGCCACTTTCATGGTCGTGGTTTTACCGTCTGTAGATTCACCTTTCAGGTGATAACCGCCGCCACCTATACCAACCAGCTTCAGAAGCGGCGCGGCGAATGCCAGGCTTACGGCAAAGGCCAGTCGGGCATTATTGACGCAATAGCGGCCTATATTTTCCCGCCATTCTTCCGTGGTGCCCGTAACACGAAAATCACGCCCCTGAACGCTGGAAGTCTGGAGGATGACAGACTGTGACTCTCTGCCGATCACTTCATCCTGAAGAACATAAACGCCGCCATGCCAGCCTGTTTTATTCACGCAGGTCACTTTTCTGTCGGGCTTGCACAGGGAGATGTATTCCATCAGGTGCGCTCTGGCCATCCCGTTGATATTGATATAAGAAAGCCCATTGACCAGCAGTACGCGCCGCAGTTCCTCTCCGCTACCACCCAGCATTTCCATCGGCATTGCCCATTTTCGGCTAATGCCGTTGGTGTCCTCCCATTCCAGCAGACGGCCATAATTACTGCCGTCAGCATCGCTGGTGATAGCAGTCACACGCAGCGGACTGCAAATCTTGATATTACGGATCTCAGTATCACCATCTGATTTATTCACCAGCTTGTCATACCACAAATATTCTTTCGTGAGCCTGAACCCCTGCGGTAATCTGGTTTGCCCTTTTCCGTGCAACGTCATTTCCTCCCGGAAGGCTTCACGCGCCCTTTCCTTCCCGGTTTCCTGACGATAATCATCCCAGTCGGCTTTATGACGTACCGGAGGAAGCGTTACCCAACCATCTACGGCTTTCGCGGCTTTTTCAGCCCATACCCGGCCAGTGTTCTCTTTCCCGTCAACAAGATCGTTATCTCCAGCCAGGATAATCCGGGTGTCCGGCCATCGAATCCGGATTTGCTCCGCAACCTTCACCAAATTTGTGGCCGCAATGGCAGCAACGATCCAACCGTCAGCCAGGAGGCTGACCGTCAACGCAGTGGCATATCCTTCAGTGATAATGACCTGTTCTGGAGCATCAGACGGAACATCAGCCACGGCAATAAACGCGCCTGACAGCTGACTGCCGGGTAAAAGACTTTTATCACCATCAGAGTTAATAAGCTGACCGCCTGTAACATTCCCGGTGATGTCAGTTAAAGGCAGCAGCAGCGACCCGGCTGGAAAAGTCATCCCCGCCAGATTTATGGCAGCAGTAAGAAGCGGTAAAGAGTAACCCTGCAATCCCTTTCCGGTCAGATAGGCTGATTCACCGTTTTGAGACAACTTTTTAAGTTTCTGATAGCGGTCTGCTCCGGTCTCTTTTCCCGCCACCTTTTTCCTGGCTGGCATAGCGGGTTTATCCTGTACTTCAGGTAATGCCAGAACCTCAGAGACCATTCCCGCGACCTCCTTCACTGAGCGCCCTGTCACCAGACGGACTAAATCAAGGCCATCGCCATTGCCGCACTGATTACAGAACCATGTTCCGCGCCCCTCTTTGTCATCAAGACGGAAGCGATCTTTTCCGCCGCAGGCCGGACAGGCACCGTGGCGTCGGGCGGAAGGAACATTAATCCCTAATGCGGAAAGGATGTGTGGCCATCGCCCGTTTGCTGCCCCCGAAACCGCAGATACAGACTGAACTTTCATAACAGTACCTCCCCGACTCCCGCAGTGGTAATGCTGAAACCAGGAGGTACTTCTCCATCGGGCGCACCGAAAACGATGTCCCGGTACACTTCGCGTAGCTCAGAAACACCAAATGCGGAAAGGCGAATATTTTCAGCCATGTAACCGGGTGACAGCATTCGCTCCAGAACGTCACACGCCAGGCGATGCCCCTCTTCCTGGCCGAATTCGTTAATCCAGGGTGCTTCAATGTGATAAAGAATATTCATGGCCACACTCTCAGGTGTCAGCTCGATACGCTCGCCATCCTCGATATACACAGCTTCCCCATTAATCCGCAGCATCAGGGAGATATAGGCGTCAGCAATGCAGGAACGCAGAAATGCCGCCCGAAATTCTGTTGAGTTGATCGCGATATTAGCGTGCATCGCTTTCTCCTTTCATGGTGCTGGTTTCCTTCACTACACCTTCCAGCTGTTCTGCAATACATGCCATTAGCGCTGCGGCACCTTCAGCTGAAATCGTTTTCGTTCCGCTCATTACAGGCATTGAAAGAATTTCGGCAAGAAAATCGCTGGCCTGAGCAACTCGTAAAAGACGGCTTTCGCCCGCTTCAGTCAAGGTGCAACCATGTTTAGTGATAGATAAATGGCTCATGCGTTCACCTCTCCGAAATTGTTCATCGGAATACGTGCGGCGAAGCTCAGTACAAAATCGGCAACGAGTTTCAGACGTGCATCACGCTCGCAGGTTGCAACAGTACGCACAGCGAATGGACGTGCGGCACAGTCAGAACGGCGAACAGCGAGAAATACAAAGGTAAATTGAGGGTGAGGCAAAGCAGGGATCGTAGCCATGGTGGCAGTCTCCGTTAGATAGCGGGTAACGCTACCACCGGAGTTTCCACGCTCACTGGTGGTAGCCCAGACGGGGGTGGAAATACCGGCTCTAACGGATACCGGCCTGACCGAAGTCAGCCCCACCTGGGCCACCATTACACTAAAGCTACAGCGGCATAGACACCACTGTACAAATAGCAGGTGCGCAAAGGCACGGACACAAAAAAAGACGCAAGGCGCGTCTGGTGTCGCCGTTAGATTACTCGGGTTTCCACGCCCGGTTGCCGATTTTGCGGCAACGGAGAGAATATAGCCCGAGCAATTAGCAAGGCGCAAGGAATTTATAACCGAATTTAGTTTATTGAAGATTCTTCTAAATCCTGACATGCTTAAACCTCAGTTTGAAGTTAAGTTTTTCGTTTTCCTTTGCTGTGAATCAGACCCGCTTGTTAGCGGGTCTTTTTATTTCATCAGCATCAGTCGGAAAAAGTTACAGCGCTCTCATCCACAGCGGCATAAAGCTCAGGCTCCCCCAGCGCATAGCCTTCATTGCGAAGATAAGAATTAACGTATTCACTTTTCTCATCATCAAACTCAGCCCGGAATGATCGGGTTCGGGACTGGGTATAAATGTGCAGATTATCCAGCGTAGTGACCGCAAGACGTTTTCCCGGCATGAACGGCGGGATAAAAGCAAACCGTCCGGCAACCGAACTGACTGCCATTTGCGCAGCATTCACATCAGCCGGGCGATCAGCCGCGTTGAAGAGCTTAAGTCGCTGTTTAGCAGCAAGCTCGGCACCCACAAGAACCACCAAGCGTGGATCTTCACGATAAGGTTCGGCAATCAGCTTTGTAATGAGGTGATTAGCAAGCAGGTCGAGATTCTTCCATTCCCCGGTATCTCCAAGGGTTACAGGAGTAGTTAAGACTTGTTGACCACCCTGATAATTTTTTGCCAGCGCATGCCACCCGATATTTACGTCTTCACCTTTTTTATTCATCTCTGGATCAGTCGTATCGGCAATTGACTCTCCATTAAAACCAACCCGCAACATATCAAGTGCATAAGCCTGACTAAAAAACGCACTGACCGATTTATCAAATTCGCCCTGAGCACCTGTATGATAAATATGTGACATATCTAAATAGCTGATTCGTGCACACGTGTCAGTTTCGGACAGAAAAAATTCAGTGCCATTTATCGCTAACATCTTACGGAATCTGCCACCGTGAACTCGTCCTGTATGTAACTCGCTGGCTCCAATATTAATGGCATTACCTGAAACAGCATTAACATCACGCAAAGTGATATTATTGATTAACCAACCAGACTCAAGAATTGAGCTTCGCAAAATATTTTCTGTTGGTTTGCTTAATGCAAATCTTCTGTTTGAAGATTCCTGGTAATTTGTGCCAGATACGAATTTACTGTGATAACGGCGTGCAGCGTCCGGCCTTTCGGCTTTGAATGCGTACATGATTTATCCTTTTATTATTTACGAAATATTTTTTTCTTGTATTCAGAGAGCTGATTATATTTAACAGCATGCTCTGCATATTCACGATCGCTTACTACGGAGCGAAGAATGGCATTTTCAGCGCGGTAGTACTCCCGATAGGCCATAGTTCGACTTATCCCACCTCTTTCCAGTTCGTAACGGTCATTTGGGTATGCACAACATTTAAGAATGTGCTCAACTGCATTATCCAGTGCACATAGAGCATCCAAGATAAATCTCACATCCCGAACTAAAGTCGCATCGTTTAAAACGTTAATAAACTCAGCGGGAGAAGTTAACGGTCTGGAAAACGAGTTAAGATATTTTTTACTAACGTTCTTCCCGATATGTTCAGCCTCTTCAAGTAACAAACTTCCGAATCCTCTGAAGAGACTTACCCGGGTTTGCTGCTCTTTCTGTCGTAAAAATGCAGAATTGTACTGTCGTTCATAGGCATCACGCGCCCCTTTCACGGCATTTTTGTTTTTTACTTCAGAAACTGTTCTGGAGTTAACATTCAACCCTGCATTTTTTAATGCGTACTCGGCAGAGCTAACATCCTTTTGTCGGAAGGATAACTCTTCTTCTTCACGCTGACATAGCACCTCAAGTCGACTCATTAAGAGATTGATTTCATCGGCAGTCGCTTCCGTATCGGGGATTGTTAGCCCTGTTAAAGAACGTAATTCCTCTCCTTTATGACGCAGTTTATTTAACATAAAGATCTCGATGATTCTTATTATACATGCAGAATCACCATATCCTTCATTGAAGATACTGACCTTATAAGTATCTAATACCGTAACTTGTTCGCATTTAAGAGAAGGATAAAAGGATTTACCCTCCATTGGGAGTTTAATAGATGTCATATTAGTCATATTGGTCCTATTCTTAACAATTTTAATTAGATGTGTGACTATCTCTCCAGGCATAATAATCACCAGCACGCCACCTTGACATTCGTCCTAACTTAATCGGCTTCGGGAATTTACCAAGAGAGATCAGCTTATAAATCCACTTATCAGTAAACAAGCAATCAGAGGTGATATACTTCATATCAATTAGTGAGTCTGCACTAGGGCGAGTATCAGTGAGCGCCATGATTCGTTCCTCTCAATTCATCTATTCGTGTCAACGGAGAGGATTAAAGCACTTGGTTTGGATGTAAAAAAGGCGAGTAAGTAAAAAAAACTTACTCGCCAATAATGTTAATTATTTGTAAAAACAGGTTTTTTGAAAATACTTGAAATCAACTTACTAATTACTGCGAAAGACAACGGAGGTTCTTTCTTATCAGGCCAAAATTCATCGGCTCGGGTGAAGATAAGCTCTGTTAATGCTGTAGCGTTTTCTTTTTTAACATTCGAATTTTCTTTATAAAGATAAATGGCCACACTCAAAACTTGATTTCTTTTTGCTGCATGTCGCTCTTGTTGAGCAATTGATAGCGTTTTATATACATCAGTAGACGATGACTCATTATTAATGATGTTATGAAGCTTTCGAACGTCCTCGCTTTCAAGATACCCATCATGCTCCAAAAAAAAGCCATCCGAATTTTTCCAGTCCATCTGGATAAATTTAACATTATTTGAAAACACTTTCCCAGCTGGAACGAGAAGTGAAGGGTAATCTGGAAATTGACCACTAAAAAAGATAAAGTCCTTTTGGACTTTTGGCGGATATTTAAAATAACCTTTGATACGTGCAATAACTAAATTTTTATCATTTTTTACTTCATATATTTTTATGAGACTATATTGGCTAATATAACTATAACCCTCATCGTCCTTATCCAATGAATCAATATGATTAATAAATTCATTTATATTTCTTACTCGATGCTTTGAGAAGTTACCCTCCCTGCCGACATAGGCTGAGAACAAAAAATCGTTCTCCCCGGCCAGATACAAAATATCTTCTTCTTCACAACTTAGTATCTTAGCAACTTCAGCCACTTTATAATGCGTGCGAAATAATTTTAAAGGAGTAAATTTATTTGCCATTAAGATTAATTCCCTCAATAAAATCTGCATACCATTGCATCATTTTCCTGCGCCCTTCTAAATATTGAGCATGGTTGTAAATCCCACGAATAGAATTTTTATCCAAATGTGCAAGCTGGGTCTCAATCCAAGCACTGTTAAAACCTTTCTCGTGTAGAATCGTACTCATCGTATGCCTGAATCCATGCCCCGTCACAAGACCAGCATATCCAATACGTTTAAAAACTTGGTTGATGCTGGCTTCACTCATGCACTTACTGGGATCGTTGCGTCCAGGAAACATGAGCGGATAGTTGCCTGTCAGTTCTTTCAATCGCCCGAGATGAGCTAATGCTTGTCTTGATAGCGGTACAATATGAGCCCTACGCATTTTCATGCGTTCTTTAGGGATTTCCCACAGTGCGTTCTCAAAATCCACCTCACGCCATTCCGCTGCTCGTAACTCTCCAGTTCTGAGACCTGTTAAGATGAGCAAATATGCACCCAGTAATACAATCGGACTTCCTGAATAAGCATTAAGAGCAGTAAAGAACTCCGGCAGCTCGTTAGCTTTCAGGAATGGATAGTGAACTGCTTCGTGCCCTTGCATTGCACTGGCAAGATCCGGTGCCGGGTTGTAGATCGCTCGACCTGTTACGATGGCATAGCGGAATACTTCACCGCATCGTTGACGGACTTTCTTCGCTTTTTCCATTGCTCCTCTGGCTTCTATTAATCTCAGAACTTCAAGCAGCTCTAGGGGCTTAATATCAGCAATGGGTCGATGGCCAATCTGCGGGAAGATGTCTTTCTCAAATGCCTCAATGATGTCTGAAGCGTAGCCTTCAGACCATTTAGGTGACTTCATTTTGTGCCACTCTAACGCCACTTCTTTGAATGGATTGAGTATCTCTGTAGCAGCGGTTAAAGCATGTTTTTTGGCTTTCTTCACTTCGCCAGGGTCTTCACCGGCTGCGAGCAATTTCTTTGCGTCTTCACGCTTTTGCCTGGCATCAGCCAAAGAAACCGTTGGATAGACACCAAAAGATAAACGCTTCTCTTTGCCAGCAAAACGGTACTTCATACGCCAGTAACGCGAGCCATTGGGTTCTACTTGAAGATACAGACCACCTCCATCAGACAGCTTGTAGCTCTTCTCTTTTCCTTTCGCGGCTTCAACCTTTCGGGCATTCAGCATCATTGGGGGCACATTTCCTAGACCGAACAGAATATGCCCCTGATTGTGCCCCCAAAGGCATGTTGATTTCAATAGATAGAGGTTGACGTCAAATGACTGAAAACAACGTAAAACCTATGTTTTAAAAGGAATTTGTTGATGTGAGTTGACTTGAAAAAACTAGGGGATGGTGCCGATAATAGGAGTCGAACCTACGACCTTCGCATTACGAATGCGCTGCTCTACCAACTGAGCTATATCGGCCCTGAAAGGCCGGTTACGAGCGTAACCACGGGGCAAAAGAGTAGATCTAACCGGGTGATGCGTCAATGCCCTTTTGAATCAAACGGCTATTTTTGCATCACCCGCGATTATTTACGCACGAATGGTATCATCACCAAAGCCGATCCACTTGTAGGTGGTCAGCGCTTCCAGCCCCATCGGACCGCGGGCGTGCAGCTTCTGTGTGCTCACCGCCACCTCCGCGCCCAGACCAAACTGGCCGCCATCGGTAAAGCGCGTCGAGGCATTGACGTAAACCGCAGACGAATCCACTTCATTCACAAACCGATCGGCATTGCGCAGGGTGCGCGTCAGGATCGCGTCAGAATGCTGGGTTCCGTGTTCACGAATGTGCGCAATAGCGTCATCGAGATCCGCAACTACCTTCACGTTCAGATCCAGCGACAAATACTCATCGTCGTACTGCTCCGCGTTAACCGGAACGACCTTCGCCGGACCGTCTTTCAGCAGGGCGAAAGCCTTCTCGTCCGCATGCAGCGTGACGCCACTTTCCGCCATCTGCTTGCTCAGCGCTGGCAGGAAGGTACTGGCGATGCCCTGATGCACCAACAGCGTTTCTACCGTATTACAGGTGCTTGGACGCTGGGTTTTAGCGTTGACGATAATCTTCAGCGCAGGTTCTACCTCCGCGGTGTCATCCACCACGATATGGCATACGCCAATACCACCGGTGATCACCGGAATGGTAGATTGCTCGCGGCACAGCTTGTGCAGGCCCGCACCGCCGCGTGGGATGAGCATGTCGATGTATTTGTCCATGCGCAGCATCTCGTTAACCAGAGCACGGTCGGGGCTTTCAATCGCCTGCACGGCACCCGCCGGTAAACCACACTCCTCCAGCGCCTGCTGAATGACATTTACCGTCGCGGCGTTGGTGCGCCAGGTCTCTTTCCCGCCACGCAGGATCGCGGCGTTACCGGTCTTCAGGCACAGGGAGGCGACATCCACCGTCACGTTTGGACGCGCTTCGTAAATCACCCCAATGACGCCAAGCGGCACGCGACGACGTTCAAGGCGTAACCCGCTGTCGAGCACCCCACCGTCAATCACCTGCCCTACCGGGTCGGCGAGGTTGCACACCTGACGGACGTCGTCGGCAATACCTTTCAAACGCGCCGGGGTCAGCGCCAGACGGTCGAGCATCGCTTCGCTCAAGCCGTTGCGACGCGCTTCCAGCAGATCCTGCTCGTTGGCGAGCAAAATTTCCTGCGACTGAGATTCCAGATAATCAGCGATTTTTTCCAGCACGCGGTTTTTCTCGCGGCTGGAAAGGAGCGCCAGTTTATACGAGGCGGCTTTCGCGGCTGCGCCCATTTGTTCCAGCATGTTCTGGCTCCTTAACGAATAATCATGTCGTCACGATGCACGGCAACCGGGCCATATTCATAGCCCAGGATGGCGTCGATCTGCTGGGAATGGTGACCAGCAATCCGACGCAGCGCGTCGCTGTTATAACGACTTACGCCATGAGCGATGTCGCGACCTTCAAGGTTACGGATTCGGATCACTTCACCACGCGAGAAGTTGCCTGTCACGCTTTTAATTCCTTTTGGAAGTAACGAGCTTCCTCTTTCCAGAATAGCGGCGGTCGCGCCTTCATCCACGGTCAGTTCGCCAGCCGGGGGCGCGCCAAAGATCCAGCGTTTGCGGTTTTCCAGCGGGGACGCCTGGGCGTGGAAGCGAGTGCCTACAGAGATGCCTTCCATCACATCACCTATCACGCCCGGACGGCTGCCCGCGGCGATGATGGTGTCGATGCCGGCCCGGCACGCCACGTCCGCGGCCTGGAGCTTGGTGCCCATACCGCCGGTCCCCAGACCAGAAACGCTGTCACCCGCGATGGCGCGCAGCGCATCGTCAATGCCGTGAACGTCTTTGATCAGTTCAGCCTGTGGATTAGAGCGCGGATCAGCGGTAAACAGCCCCTGCTGATCGGTCAGAAGCAGCAGCTTATCGGCCCCTGCCAGGATCGCCGCCAGCGCAGAGAGGTTATCGTTGTCGCCCACTTTGATTTCAGCGGTGGCAACAGCGTCGTTTTCGTTAATGACCGGAACGATATGGTTATCCAGCAGCGCGCGCAGCGTATCGCGGGCATTCAGGAAACGTTCTCTGTCTTCCATATCCGCACGCGTCAGCAGCATCTGCCCGACGTGAATGCCGTAGATGGAGAACAGTTGTTCCCAGAGCTGTATGAGTCGGCTTTGTCCCACGGCGGCCAGCAGCTGTTTGGAAGCGATCGTCGCGGGGAGTTCGGGGTAGCCCAGGTGTTCACGCCCGGCGGCAATCGCCCCGGATGTCACAATTACAATACGATGCCCTGCGGCATGCAACTGAGCGCACTGACGTACAAGCTCAACGATATGGGCACGATTCAGGCGGCGCGATCCGCCTGTTAACACACTGGTACCGAGTTTTACCACCAGCGTCTGGCTGTCACTCATGATTCTCTGCCGTTCAACAATAAGGGAAAATGATGTCAGTCAGACGTTTTAACAGGTGTCAGCCCCGTTGCCAACTGCCTTAGCGCATGACCCGTCACTTTGTTGCGCGGGATCAGGAAGCGTAGCGGCAGATTTTGACAATTTTATTACCGAAAAATTAAAACATACTTTTTTAGACATATTCTTACTTTGTCATAAAACTTTCACCCACGAACGATAAAACCCTTCCTGTTTTTCACGGGGTAATAAGCCGAATCTTATTACTCAGCGAATATTAGCGCGTTTTTATAAAATCAGGATTGAAAATGAAAAAGAGCACTCTGGCATTAGTGGTAATGGGCGTAGTTGCTTCCGCATCTGTTCAGGCAGCAGAAGTTTATAATAAAAACGGGAATAAACTGGACGTGTACGGCAAAGTAAAAGCAATGCACTACATCAGTGATGATGACGCTAAGGATGGTGACCAGACTTATGTTCGTTTCGGCTTTAAGGGTGAAACGCAGATTAACGATCAGCTGACGGGCTACGGACGTTGGGAAGCTGAGTTCGCGGGTAACAAAGCTGAAAGCGACTCTTCTCAAAAAACACGTCTGGCATTTGCCGGGCTGAAACTGAAAGACTTCGGCTCACTGGATTATGGCCGTAACCTGGGCGCGCTGTATGACGTCGCCGCATACACCGATATGTTCCCGGAGTTCGGCGGTGACGGCCTGGCACAGACCGATAACTTCATGACGAAACGCGCCTCCGGTCTGGCCACATACCGTAATACCGATTTCTTTGGCCTGGTTGACGGCCTGAATATGACCCTGCAATACCAGGGCAAAAATGAAAACCGCGACGTGAAGAAGCAAAACGGTGACGGCTTCGGTACCTCCCTGAGCTATGACTTCGGCGGCAGCGATTTTTCTGTGATTGGTGCGTATGCCAGCTCCGACCGCACCAACGAGCAAAACCTTCAGGCACGCGGCGAAGGTAAAAAAGCAGAAGGCTGGGCAACCGGTTTGAAATATGATGCCAATGATATTTATCTGGCCACTATCTATTCCGAAACCCGCAATATGGCCCCTATTTCCGGTGGCTTTGCAAATAAAGCGCAAAACTTCGAAGTGGTCGCGCAATATCAGTTTGACTTTGGTCTGCGTCCATCTCTGGGTTACGTGCAGTCTAAAGGCAAAGATATCGAAGGTATCGGCGATGAAGATATCGTGAAATACATCGACGTAGGTGCGACATATTATTTCAACAAAAATATGTCTGCGTTTGTTGATTATAAAATCAACCAGATCGATGACGATAATAAACTGGGCGTAAGCAGCGATGATATCGTTGCGCTGGGCATGACCTACCAGTTCTGATGTTGTGGTAATAAAAAAACCGGCGCTGAGCCGGTTTTTTTGTGCCCGGTGACGCTGTGCTTACCGGGCGTACGGGATAGTACATTTTTCAGACCGGGTAAGGCGTAGCCGCCACCCGGCGCTGGGACATCATCAGGCTCTCAGTTTCACCGCTTCGCTGGAAAAATCGTCCGCAGGCTCCAGCTTCAGATCCAATGTTGCCAGCAGGTCGCGAGCTCTGCCGTGAAATTCTTTTAGCGTATGCTCCAGGCGATCGATCACTTCCTGATCTTTGATGCTCGTCGCCTGCCAGTGCCCGTCTTTATTAAACAGGCCAAACTGATAGGTATAGGTAAAACGGTTTTCCTGCGCTTCCATTTCTATCCACCAGCCCCAGAACTCACGTTTTTCGGGTGCAGGCTTCACGTTGACGCAAACAGCCAGGCAGTCGAAAAAAAAGCGATTCTCTTCACACTGCTCTTCTCGAATATACGGGCCAAGAGCCATGAACTTCTTAATCAGTCTACTTTTCGGGTGTCCACTCGGTAACGTCATTGCGATCTCCTTTTGTGAAGCACTGTTTTACCAAACCAACGAAATTTAGCAAACTATTAACACAATCTCTGCGTGATCCAGCGTGTGATCTCTTTCAGCGCTTTGTCAAAATTCTGGTACACCGGGCTGAAGGGCACCTCCAGCAATTTACCATCAGAAGATGACGACGTGATTAAGCGTGACTCCTCTTCCGGGCTAAACGGATCGTTCTTCCAGAAACCGGACATCATCGGGGTTGGGCAGCGGCGGCCGAGTAAGCCCTGCGTTTTTAATGAATAACGATTAAGTTCAATGCGCAACGCTTCGTCTGAAGCATCATGCATGCCAAGTCGGCTCGCCAGTACGTCCAGATACATCTCAGGAACGCTACCCTGACGCGCAGGATCGCTTAACAGAGCATGCACCACCGGACCAAGACAGGCGACGGCCTTCAGGCGTGAAGATTCAAGGTAGGCAAGCCGTACCGCGACGTTAGCGCCAAAGCGGAAGCCAAACGCGCCAACCCGGGTGTGATCAACCCAGGGGATATTCTCCAGCGCTTTTAAAGCATGCTGATGCAGCAGGCTGGAGTCTTGCGTAAGTTTCCATTTGGATGAAAAACCAATGGAAGGCATATCAAGCGTGAGCATGGCGATTCCGTTTGGGGCAAAGTAGCGCTCATACAGGCTGTAATAGTCAATTTGTAACGAGTCCAGTCCACCGCACATCAGAACCGTCGGGAACGGCCCTTCCCCCTCCGGCATATGCAGGAATCCGGTCACCGGGCTGCCGCCGGGAATGGCGAACTCAATTTCACGCATCCGGCCAGGCAACCGCTGCGCAGCCTCTTCATAAGCCCGGTTTGCCAGCGCCTGCGCCTGCTCTGCCAGTTCGTCGCCTTTAAGATGCGGATATGCAGCGATGCTGTAAAGGTTTGCCGCATGCAGCCAGTGCTTGCCGCTGAGAGTGGCATCTTCTTCCTGGCTCGCTTTTTGCTGCCAGAGCATGGCCTGCTTTGACCATTCGTAGATCCAGTTTCCACCACGGTAGCCCACCACCGTATCGTAGAGATCGCTGTCGGTACGCTCGGACTCGCTCATCACGATACGCGCCTGCACGTCGAGGATTTCACGCGGATCGATGCCGCGCCAGATCCACATCAGGCGGTTAATCATTCGATACCAGTGGGGCACGTTTTTACCGTCTAACGCTGACTGAACGGCAGGCATTGTCCCCGGATTAAACCGACGCACCAGCGTCGACGTTTCAGGGTGCTTGAAACGGGGTTTGAAGAGAGTTTCGGTGAGATTCGCCTGCGTCATTGCGTTGCCTCCATGGATACGTCATATGAAGACCATTGTAACGCGTGGCAGGGTAAAAAGAACAACGCCCGGCATAACCGGGCGTGTAAAGTTACGTACTGAAATTAACGGCCAGAGATAGGCGGTACGAAGACCACGCCCATATCCCATGGCTGTTCAATCCAGGTATCCTGCGGGATATCAATGACGTAATCATCAACCAGTGGGCGACCCGCTGGTTTCGCGAAGATAGTGACGAAGTGCGCTTTTGGATACATTTCGCGGATAGCCACCGCAGTACCGCCGGTATCCACCAGATCGTCGATAACGATAAAGCCTTCACCGTCGCCTTCCGCGCGTTTTAGCACTTTCAGTTCGCGCTGGTTGTCGTGATCGTAGCTGGAGATACATACGGTATCGACATGACGAATACCCAGCTCACGTGCCAGCAGCGCCCCCGGTACCAGACCGCCACGGCTGACGGCAATAATGCCTTTCCACTGTTCGGAAGGCATCAGACGCGCAGCCAGTTTGCGTGCGTGAATCTGCAACATGTCCCAGGTGACGACGTATTTTTCGCTCATGTGAAGTGTCCCAGCCTGTTTATATACGGCTTAAAAAAAATGAGGGTGAACCAGGTTGCGCGAGATTATAGAGATCTGACGCACTAAAAACCAGTGTTACGCGCCATGAGCCTGAGTTTTTACATGCTTAATGCTACCAGCCACGGGAGAAAGTGGTATTCTCAGTTGCATCTCGCAAGCCTGACTTGTGGTAACGATTAACCTGCTAACCCTGTGACCTGCAACATTGTTTTGCAGCGCAACGACAAGGAGACCTTATCGTGTCTGAACTGTCTCAATTATCTCCACAGCCGCTGTGGGATATTTTTGCCAAAATCTGCTCCATTCCGCACCCTTCCTATCACGAAGAACAGCTTGCCGAACATATTATGGGCTGGGCAAAGGAAAAAGGTCTGCACGCTGAACGCGACCAGGTTGGCAATATTCTTATCCGCAAACCTGCCACCGCAGGTATGGAAAACCGTAAGCCAGTGGTATTGCAGGCGCACCTGGACATGGTTCCGCAGAAAAACAACGACACCGTTCACGACTTCACAAAAGACCCGATTCAGCCGTACATCGACGGCGAGTGGGTGAAGGCGCGCGGCACGACCCTGGGCGCAGATAACGGTATTGGTATGGCTTCCGCGCTGGCCGTGCTGGCTGACGACAGCGTTGAACACGGTCCGCTGGAAGTGCTGCTGACCATGACTGAAGAAGCGGGCATGGATGGCGCGTTCGGTCTCCAGGCAAACTGGCTGCAAGCGGACATTCTGATCAACACCGACTCCGAAGAAGAAGGTGAGATCTACATGGGCTGCGCGGGCGGGATCGATTTCATCTCTACCCTGCCGCTGTCCCGCGAAGCGATCCCTGCTGGATTCGAGACCTTTAAGCTGACGCTGAAAGGGCTGAAAGGCGGTCACTCCGGCGGTGATATTCACCTGGGCCTGGGCAACGCCAACAAACTGCTGGCGCGTTTCCTGGCGGGCCATGCCGCTGAACTGGATCTGCGTCTGGTGGACTTCAACGGCGGTACTCTGCGTAACGCGATCCCTCGCGAAGCCTTCGCTACCTTGGCAGTGCCTGCGTCGAAAGCGGACGAACTGAAAAAACTCTCCAGCGTGTATCTGGAGATCCTGAAAAACGAACTGTCTGCAAAAGAGAAAAACCTGACGGTGGTGCTGGAGTCCGTTACGACGGATAAAGCCGCGCTGACCGCACAGTCTCGTGACACGTTCGTCCAGCTGCTGAACGCAACGCCAAACGGCGTTATTCGCAACTCTGACGTGGCGAAAGGCGTGGTGGAAACCTCCCTGAACGTGGGCGTGGTGACCATGGGTGACGACAGCGCAGAGATCATATGCCTGATCCGTTCCCTGATCGACAGCGGTAAAGAGTACGTTGTGAGCATGCTGGAATCTCTGGGTACCCTGGCGGGCGCGAAAACGTCTGCAAAAGGCAGCTACCCGGGCTGGCAGCCGGATGCAAGTTCTCCGGTCATGGCACTGGTGCGTGAAACTTATCAGCGACTGTTCAACAGCACCCCGAACATTCAGGTTATTCACGCGGGTCTGGAGTGTGGTCTGTTCAAGAAACCATATCCGGATATGGACATGGTCTCCATCGGGCCAACCATCACCGGGCCACACTCCCCGGATGAGCAGGTTCACATTGAAAGCGTCGGTCACTACTGGACGCTGCTGACTGAGCTGCTGAAAGCAATTCCTGTTAAGTAATTAGCCGTTTGATGCCCGGTGGCGCTACGCTTACCGGGCCTACAATTAGCGTAATCTACAGCCCCAACACCAGCTGACGCTCCAGCTGCGGATCCAGCAAGGTGACGTGCAGCCCCACCAGCCTCACCCCTCGCCCACCCCGCCGTTCTTCCCATGCCTTTTTTGCCGTCGCGATAAGATCCTCTTTGTTGAGGCGTGGCCAGACGTGTTCCTGCGTCGTCTGCTGAAAATCGTTAAATTTCAATTTGATGCCCTGCCGGGCAATAAGCAGATCCGGTTTGACCTTCAGTAAGCGTCGTTCAAGTTCAGGATAGAGTTGTTCCGTAATAATGGTTTCACATTCGGTCCAGTCATGGATATCTTCGCTCAGCGTGCGTTCAACGCCGACCGATTTACGCAGCCGTTCGTTGTTCACATCCCGGTCATCAATGCCCTGACTGCGTTCCCACAGTACGCGGCCAAACTTGCCAAAACGCTTAAGCAGCAGCGCCAGATCGCTGCGCTGAACGTCTTCGCAGGTGCGTAGCCCCATACTTTCCAGCTTCGCGGCGGAGACTTTGCCCACTCCGGGGATTTTGCTGAGCGGCAGCGTCTTTAAAAACGCCGAAACCTCTTCCGGAGTGATAACGTACTGGCCGTTGGGCTTATTTAAATCGGAGGCGATTTTGGCGAGAAATTTGACCGGCGCGACACCCGCCGATGCCGTCAGGTTCAGCTCGTTAAAAATAGTCTGGCGGATCTCCTGCGCCATCAGGGTGGCGGAGCCGTGGCAGTGCACGCTGTGGGTGACATCAAGATAGGCTTCATCCAGCGATAACGGTTCGATAAGTGAGGTGTAGCGGGAAAAGATCTCCCGAATGTGGCTCGATGCTTCTTTATAGGCATCAAAACGTCCGGGCAAAAGAGTGAGATGCGGGCACAGTTTCAGCGCCATCGCTGTCGGCATGGCGCTGCGCACGCCGTATTTGCGAGCAGGATAGTTGGCGGTGCTGATGACACCGCGCTGTACCCGGCTGCCGCCAATGGCAATGGGAATATCCCGCAGCGCCGGGTTGTCACGCATCTCCACTGCGGCAAAAAAGCAGTCCATATCGACATGGATTATTTTGCGCATAGTAAGCCCTCACTCGTTACTGGATAAGTATACAGTAAACAAATGAGGGTTGAGAAGTGTGCATGGGAATTGTCGGGTGGCGGCGTTGCCTTACCCGACCAGGAAGACTAAATAATGCGTTGCTGCTCGCGAGCCATCCGCTTTTTCCGCGCATCGCACGGTTCCGGACAATCGCACACTTTTTCCATTCCGATGGAAGAGATGCCTCCGCAACTGCCCTGAATGCTTTTACGCTTGATGATCCAGCCTAAGGACATGCCGGAGATCACCAACACAAACACCGCAAAGGTCGCCAGAAAGGTCAGCATAATCAGCCTCCGAAATCATCGAGCATGATGTTCTCATCTTCCACGCCAAGATCTTTTAGCATCTTAATCACGGCCGCGTTCATCATTGGTGGACCACACATATAGAACTCGCAGTCTTCCGGTGCCGGGTGCTGTTTGAGGTAATTTTCATACAGCACGTTGTGGATGAAGCCCGTATAGCCTGTCCAGTTATCTTCCGGCTGCGGATCGGATAACGCCACATGGAAGGTAAAGTTAGGGTTATCACGTGCCAGTTGTTCAAACTCATCGTCATAGAACATTTCGCGCAGTGAACGCGCTCCGTACCAGAAGCTGATCTTGCGCTTGCTGCCAAGTCGTTTGAGCTGGTCAAAGATATGCGAACGCATCGGCGCCATACCCGCTCCGCCGCCGATAAAGACCATCTCCGCGTCAGTATCTTTGGCAAAGAATTCGCCGAACGGGCCGGAAATCGTCACTTTGTCGCCAGGCTTGAGGGACCAGATATAGGATGACATGACGCCAGGGGGGGCATCAGGCACATTCGGTGGCGGCGTGGCGATACGCACGTTGAGCATAATAATGCCCTTCTCTTCCGGGTAGTTAGCCATGGAATAGGCGCGGAGCGCGGGCTCTTTTACCTCGGAAACAAAGCGGAAGAGGTTAAATTTATCCCAGTCGGCCCGGTACTCTTCGGGCACGTCGAAGTCAGCATACGCGACGGTGTGTGCCGGACATTCAATCTGGATATACCCACCCGCACGGAACGGGACGCTCTCCCCTTCAGGGACACGCAGCTTGAGCTCTTTAATGAACGTGGCTTTGTTATCGTTAGAGATAACTTCGCACTCCCATTTTTTCACGCCGAAGATCTCCTCCGGCAGCTCAATTTTCATATTCTGGCGCACAGCGACCTGACACGCCAGACGGCATCCCTCTTTCGCTTCACGCTTCGTAATATGCGACAGTTCCGTTGGTAGAATATCACCGCCGCCCTCTTTCACCGTCACACGGCACTGGCCACAGGAGCCACCGCCGCCACAGGCAGACGAGACAAAAATCCCGTTGCCGGAGAGCGTGTTAAGCAGCTTATCCCCTGCCGGGGTACGGATCTGATTCTGCGGATCGTCATTGATATCAATGATCACATCCCCGGAATTGACCAGCTTCGCACGCGCCGCCAGGATCAGCCCTGACAGCACCAGTACTATCAGCGTGAACATCACCACGCCAAGAATAATTTCCATTTGTTAGCCCTTATAGCTGCACACCGGAGAAGGACATAAAGCCCAACGCCATCAGGCCGGTGGTGATAAAGGTGATCCCTAAGCCACGAAGCCCCGCAGGTACGTTGGCATATTTCATTTTTTCACGGATCCCCGCCATGGTAACAATCGCCAGCATCCAGCCGATACCGGAACCGAAGCCATACACAACCGATTCACTGAAGTTGTAATCACGCTGAACCATAAAGGAAACACCGCCAAAAATGGCGCAGTTCACGGCGATCAGCGGCAGGAAGATCCCCAGCGCGTTGTACAGCGACGGGAAGTATTTATCGAGGATCATCTCCAGGATCTGAACAAGCGCCGCAATCACTCCGATAAAGGTGATGAAGTTCAGGAAGCTAAGATCAACCCCCTCCACCAGCGCGCCATCGCGCAGCACGAAGTTGAATACCAGGTTGTTAATCGGAACGGAAAGCCCCAGCACAACGGTAACTGCCACGCCCAGACCAAATGCCGTCGATACCTTTTTAGAAACGGCAAGGAACGTACACATGCCCAGGAAGAAAGCGAGCGCCATGTTTTCAACAAACACCGCGCGCACAAATAAACTCAGGTAATGAGCCATTGTCGGTTACTCCTTTTCCTGCTGTTCAGGCTTCAACGTACGAATCAGCCAGATCAGCAAACCGATAATGAAAAATGCGCTTGGGGCCAGCAGGAACAGGCCGTTCGGCAGATACCAGCCGCCGTTCTGTACCGTATCCAACACCGGAATGCCAAACAGCTTGCCGCTGCCAATAAGTTCGCGCAGGAAACCAACCGTCAACAGGATTACGCCGTAACCCAGGCCGTTGCCGATACCGTCCATAAAGCTCGCCAGCGGCGGCATTTTCATCGCATAGGCTTCAGCACGCCCCATCACGATACAGTTGGTGATAATCAGGCCGACAAACACCGAAAGCTGCTTCGAGGTTTCATAGGCGAAGGCGCGCAGGAGCTGATCGACCACGATCACCAGCGAGGCGATGATCGCCATCTGCACGATGATCCTTACGCTGTTGGGTATGTGGTGGCGGATCATTGAGATAAACATGCTGGAAAACGCTGTCACCAGCGTTACCGCCAGCGTCATGACCACCGCCGTTTCCAGCTTGGTGGTGACCGCCAGCGCCGAGCACACCCCCAGCACCTGAAGCGTTATCGGGTTATTGGCTAACAGCGGGCCAATCAGCACCTTTTTAACTTCTTTCAGTTCACCCGTATCAGCCATTATTCAGCGCTCCTTCACGTACATTCTTCAGGAAGGGACCAAAGCCCAGTTCACCCATCCAGAAATCAAAGCTGTGCTGCACACCGTTTGAGGTGAGCGTGGCGCCGGAAAGGCCATCAACGGCAAATTCATCGCCGGGACGCGCGCCCCCTTTTACCACCTTCAGCGCAGGCTGGCCGTTGTCGTCGAGCACTTTTTTACCAACAAACTGTGCCCGCCAGTTAGGGTTCTCAACTTCGCCCCCCAGCCCCGGCGTTTCGCCCTGATCGTAATAAGTAATGCCTTTAACCGTACGGCCGTCGGTATCCAGCGCCACAAAGGCGTACATCATTGACCATAAACCGTTGCCATAGATGGGCAACACGATTTTCTGAATGCGTTTTTGCTCGTCACGGACGAGGTAAATCTCCGCGACATTGCTGCGGCGCTTAATGCCTGCCGGATCCTGCGAGGCGTCAAGCGTGGTGCTCATTTGCGGATCTTTTAGCGCCAGCGCCTGGTTGTATTTCGCCGGGTCTTTATCCATTAACTCCCCGGTTTTTAAATCCACCAGCCGTGCGGTAATACGTTCGGCAAACACCGCTGCGACGTCATCCTTCGTCATGCCTTCCTGCATCAGCCCGGCAACGGCCAGGATGTTACGCTGTTTATCCAGCGCACGTTGCTCCTGCTGTAGCGGTTTCAACCCTACGGCAGAACCGGCCACGACAATGGAACAAACCAGACACAGTACCAGCACCACCAGCAGCGTTTTGCTGATGCTGTCGTTATTTTTGATCTCAGCCACGCGCCTTCCTCCGTTTAATGTTGGCGCGCACGACCAGGTAGTCGAACAGCGGCGCAAACAGATTGGCAAACAGAATGGCCAACATCATCCCTTCCGGATAAGCCGGGTTGACCACGCGAATCAGTACACACATCACCCCAATGAGCGCGCCGTAACACCATTTACCTCTGTCGGTAAACGAAGCCGAGACGGGATCGGTGGCCATGAACATCATGCCAAACGCAAAGCCTCCCAGCACGAGGTGCCAGTACCACGGCATGGAGAACATCGGGTTTGTGTCTGAACCAATGAAGTTGAAAAGCGTGGCGGTGAGTACCATCCCGAGCATGACGCCAGCGACAATGCGCCAGGACGCCACGCGGCCAAAGAGGATGATGGCTCCGCCGATCAAAATCATCAGGGTAGACACTTCACCGATGGAGCCTGGAATATTGCCGATAAACGCATCAAACCAGGTGACAGGCTGTCCGGTTGCATTATTGACCAGCGTTTCGCCGCCGCCAGCCGCCCACTGTGAAAGTGGCGTCGCGCCGGAGAATCCGTCTGCTGCCGTCCACACCAGGTCGCCCGAGATTTGCGCCGGATAAGCAAAGAACAGGAACGCGCGTCCTGCCAGCGCCGGGTTGAGGAAGTTGCGTCCGGTCCCGCCGAAGATCTCCTTGGCAATCACCACGCCAAAGCTGATCCCCATCGCCGCCTGCCAGAGCGGCAGCGTTGGCGGAACAATCAGCGCAAACAGAATAGAGGTAACAAAGAAGCCCTCGTTGATCTCATGTTTGCGAATAATGGCGAACAGCACCTCCCAGAAACCGCCCACGATAAAGACAGTCATATAGATGGGGAGGAAGAAGACAGCGCCCAGCGTCATCATGCTGATCCAGCCGGCATCTGCCGCAAAGCTCACCCCCAGCGACTGTGCCAGACGATAGTGCCAGTCAGACTGAATCACCTGCGCCAGCTGCTCTGCATCATACATATGGTGCAGCGCCGGAATAGTTTGCAACCCAACGTTATACATCCCCCAGAACATGGCCGGGAAGACCGCAAACCAGACCAGAATCATCATTCGCTTGAGGTCGATGGCGTCGCGAACGTGCGCCGCGCCTTTCGTTACCAGACCCGGCGTGTAGAAAATGGTCGTTGTCGCTTCATACAGCGGGTAGTACTTTTTGAGCTTCCCTTCGGTAAAGTGCGGCTCAATTTTTTCAAAGAGGTGTTTTAAGCCCATGTTTATCCTTCCTGCTCAATGCGGGTTAACACCTCGCGCAATACGGGTCCATATTCGTATTTACCTGGACACACATAGGTACACAGCGCCAGATCTTCTTCGTCCAGCTCCAGACAGCCCAGCGCCTGGGCACCGTCGGTATCACCGGCCAGGAGATCCCGCAGCAGCACGGTGGGCAGAATATCCAGCGGCATCACGCGTTCGTAGTTGCCAATCGGAACCATGGCGCGCTCACCGCCGTTGGTGCTGGTGGAGAAGTTAAACAGCTTATGACGCAGGAAGTGGCCGAGCGTGGTGCGGGTTACCGAGTATTTTTCTGCGCCAGGCAGTACCCAGCCGAACAGCTCTTTCTCGCGTCCTTCAAGCACCACACTCACCTGAAGATGGAAACGACCCAGCCAGGCCATCGGGCCTGTCGCGTGCCTGCCGCTCAGCACCGAACCGGAAATAATACGGTTTTCACCCTCTTTCGTTTCGCCAGCCAACAGCGCCGTCAGGTCAGCCCCAAGCAGCGTGCGAACCAGACGCGGTTGGGTTGCCTGAGGGCCGCCGATGGCAATAATGCGTTCTGCGCACAGCTCACCCGTGGTGAACAGCTTACCGATAGCGATCACGTCCTGATAATTAAGATGCCAGACCTGTTTCGTCAGGCTTACCGGCTCCAGGAAATGAATATGCGTTCCCACCAGTCCCGCCGGATGCGGGCCGGCAAATTCATTAAAGGCCACCTGCCCTTGCGGATGACCGCCCAGCTTACCGCCGCTGGCCTGGCAGACATGCACTTTGCCCGGCGTCAGGCGTGTTAACACGGTGAGGCCGGCATCGAAAGCTTTTCGTTCCGCCAGGATAAGAGGCTGCGGATCTGCGCTGAGCGGGTTGGTGTCGATGGCCGTAACGAAGATAGCGGCCGGCACAGTGCCTGGCACGGGCGTTTTGCTATAGGGCCGCGTGCGAAGCGCCGTCCACAGTCCCGACTCCAGCAGTTGCGTCTGCACCACGTCGTGGCTGAGGGTGGCGAGATCGGCGGCGTCAAAACGCGCAAATTCGCGTTTCTCATCACCTTCAATTTGAATAACAACCGATTGCAGGACGCGACGCTCACCACGATGGATGGCAACAACGGTGCCGCTGGCTGGGGCTGTAAACATAACGCCAGGATTTTTTTTATCCTCGAAGAGTGCCTGGCCTTTTATTACGCGATCGCCTTCCTGTACCAGCATCGCAGGACGCATGCCCACGTAATCATCACCTACAATGGCGACATGATGAATACTGGCGCCGGTGGTAACGTGCTGTTCAGGCACGCCAGAGATTGGCAGATCGAGTCCTTTTCTGATTCTAAACATGTGGTTAGCAGGTATCCATGAACAACAATCCAGAGAGGCCGGAGTGTACCATTTTCGGCCATGCCAGGGGCAGCAAATCCGCCGTCTGGCGCGCCGAAATGCGAGCTATTGCGCAAAGTTCCTGGAGTCAGGACAATGTGAATGGGTTATAAAGTAAAACTAATTTGTAAACGCAAAGGTTGGCTCTTGCGAAAATCTCCATCGGTGCTAATGTGAGCGCTCCTGTCCAGATTAGTCTGATTTCGGGTGTCTTTTGCCGTTCTGGCAAGTTGGTCATTGTTTTATCAAGGAACCAGTAGTATGCGTAAAATCGCATTGTTCATTGCGATGCTTCTGATACCGTGCATGTCGTTTGCCGGGCTGCTTGGCAGTAATAGTTCAACGACGCCGATCAGTAAAGAGTATAAACAGCAGTTGATGGGATCCCCGGTTTATATTCAAATCTTCAAGGAAGAGCGCACACTCGATCTGTTTGTCAAAATGGGCGAGACTTATCAGCTGCTCGATAGCTACAAAATCTGTAACTATTCTGGCGGGCTGGGGCCGAAACAGCGGCAGGGTGACTTCAAAAGTCCGGAAGGGTTTTACAACGTTCAGCGTAACCAGCTAAAACCGGACAGCCGCTTCTATAAAGCGATTAACATCGGTTTCCCCAATGCCTTCGACCGTGCGCACGGTTACGAAGGGAAATACCTGATGATCCACGGCGCCTGCGTGTCTGTCGGCTGTTATGCGATGACGGATTCCGGCATTGATGAAATCTTCCAGTTTGTCACGGGCGCACTGGTCTTCGGTCAGCCGAATGTTCAGGTCAGCATCTATCCGTTCCGTATGACGGATGCGAACATGGCACGCCATAAGTACTCTGTTTACACAGATTTCTGGAAACAGCTAAAACCGGGCTATGACTACTTCGAGCAGACCCATAAGCCGCCGGTGGTGTCCATCGTCAATGGCCGTTACGTGGTGAGTAAACCGCTCAGCCATGAAGTGGTTCAGCCGCAGCTGGCGTCAAATTACGCGGTCCCCGAGACAAAATAGCGCCCACTCGCCTGGCATGATCTTTTGCCAGGTTTCGTTGCCCGTCAGTGGCTGCGTTGCAATGACAGTGACCACATCGTTCGGTGTGGTCTCCTTCTGAAAATCAATTTCCACATCCTGATCGAGCAGCGTGGCGACGCCAAACGGCGCACGTCGGGTGATCCAGAACAGATTTGTCGAGCAGAACGCCATCACGTAGCGCCCGTCAGACAGCAGCATATTAAAGACGCCCTTCGCGCGTAACTCAGACGCCAGTGACGCTATGTACTTAAAAACGGCGGTCATGTTGCCGGGCGTACGGGGATAGCGCTCGGTCAGCTTGTGCAGCAGCCAGCAAAATGCTTTTTCGCTGTCCGTTTCACCGACAGGACGAAAATTGCCGGTTTCCAGTGATTTATAGCCCGAGAGCTGCCCGTTGTGCGCGTAGGTCCAGTTACGGCCCCACAGTTCACGGGTAAACGGATGGGTATTTTCCAGCGCCACTTCGCCGCGATTGGCCTGGCGAATATGCGCGATCACCGAACAGGATTTAATAGGATAGTCCTGCACCAGTCTGGCAATGGGTGAGTTAAAGCTGGGCTGTGGATCTTTAAACGTGCGGCATCCTTTGCCTTCGTAGAAGGTAATGCCCCAGCCGTCTTTATGCGGCCCGGTTCCTCCACCGCGCTGAACCAGCCCGGTAAAACTAAAGCAGATATCGGTTGGCACATTGGCGCTCATCCCGAGCAGTTCGCACATATATCACCTCCACAACAGCGGGGGGCACCGGCGCCCCCCAGCGAAGTCTTACTTAACCATCTCTTTTTCGATCAATTGGATCAGGATGTGGATCACTTTGATGTGAATTTCCTGAACGCGATCGGCATAACCGAAGTGTGGAACGCGGATTTCAATGTCCGCTGTACCGTCCATCTTACCGCCATCTTTCCCGGTCAGGGTGATCACTTTCATGCCCTTCTCACGCGCGGCGGCGATCGCTTTGATCACGTTAGCGGAGTTACCGGACGTGGAGATACCCAGCAGCACGTCGCCTTCACGGCCTACGGCTTCAACGTAGCGGGAAAAGATGTGGTCGTAACCGAAGTCGTTGCCTACACAGGAGATGTGGCTCACGTCGGAAATCGCAATCGCCGGGTAGCCCGGACGGTTTTCGCGATAGCGTCCGGTCAGCTCCTCGGCGAAGTGCATGGCGTCACAGTGGGAACCGCCGTTACCGCAGGAGAGCACTTTACCGCCGGCTTTGAAGCTGTCGGCAAGCAGGACCGCCGCGCGCTGAATAGCGTGAATATTGGCATCATCTTTCAGAAAGTTCGCCAGCGTTTCCGCCGCTTCGTTCAGTTCGTTACGAATAAGATCCTGGTACATGAGGATAATCCTTCAGTATTGATGAAATAACACAGTGGAGTGTACCGGATAGCAGTAAAAGCGAGAAGCTAAAGCCATGCGAATCGTCCGGCGTTTTGATTTTTTGTGCCGGCTAAAACGCGAACAATGTGAACCAGGTTGTAATTATTTTGTAAACACATTGCTAAAGGAAATGACATCAACTACAACCATATCATCACAAGTGGTCGGACCTCCTACAAGCAAGGGAGCTTTTCTTTATGATGATTTTGAGCATTCTCGCAACCGTTGTACTGCTCGGTGTGTTGTTCTATCACCGTGTCAGTTTATTCCTGAGTAGCCTGATTCTTCTGGCCTGGACGGCTGCACTTGGCGTCGCTGGCCTGTGGAATATCTGGGTTCTTGTTCCCCTGGCCATCATTTTACTACCGTTTAACCTGACGCCGATGCGTAAGTCGATGATCTCTGTGCCGGTGTTCAGGGGATTGCGTAAAGTGATGCCGCCGATGTCGCGTACAGAGAAAGAAGCGATTGACGCCGGTACGACCTGGTGGGAAGGCGATCTGTTCCAGGGCAACCCGGACTGGAAAAAGCTTCACAACTATCCACAGCCGCGTCTGACCGCCGAAGAACAGGCCTTTATTGATGGTCCGGTAGAAGAAGCGTGCCGCATGGCAAACGACTTTGCCATCACTCACGAAATGGCCGACCTGCCGCCTGAGCTGTGGGCATACCTGAAAGAGCATCGCTTCTTCGCGATGATCATTAAGAAAGAGTATGGCGGTCTGGAATTCTCCGCTTACGCTCAGGCTCGCGTGCTGCAAAAACTGGCGGGTGTCTCCGGGATCCTGGCGATTACCGTTGGCGTGCCAAACTCCTTAGGCCCGGGCGAGCTGTTACAGCATTACGGTACAGAAGAGCAGAAAGATCACTACCTGCCGCGTCTGGCGCGTGGCCAGGAAATTCCGTGCTTCGCGCTGACCAGCCCGGAGGCGGGCTCTGATGCCGGCGCGATCCCCGATACCGGCGTGGTTTGCATGGGCGAGTGGCAGGGCCAGCAGGTGCTGGGCATGCGCCTGACCTGGAACAAACGTTATATCACCCTCGCGCCTATCGCCACGGTGCTGGGCCTGGCGTTCAAACTCTCTGACCCGGAAAAACTGCTGGGCGGTGAAGAAGATCTGGGCATTACCTGTGCGCTGATCCCAACCTCGACCCCAGGTGTTGAGATTGGTCGCCGTCACTTCCCGCTGAACGTACCGTTCCAGAACGGTCCTACCCGCGGTCAGGATATCTTTGTCCCGATTGATTACATCATCGGTGGCCCGAAAATGGCCGGTCAGGGCTGGCGTATGCTGGTAGAATGTCTGTCTGTGGGCCGCGGCATTACCCTGCCGTCGAACTCAACCGGCGGTCTGAAATCGGTGGCGATGGGGATTGGGGCTTACGCGCATATCCGCCGTCAGTTCAAAATCTCCATCGGCAAGATGGAAGGTATCGAAGAGCCGCTGGCGCGTATTGCGGGCAATGCCTACGTGATGGACGCCGCAGCCTCGCTGATTACCTACGGAATTATGCTGGGCGAAAAACCCGCCGTGCTGTCGGCAATTGTGAAATACCACTGTACCCACCGTGCACAGCAGTCAATTATTGATGCAATGGATATCGCAGGCGGTAAAGGGATCATGCTCGGTGAAGGCAACTTCCTGGCACGCAGCTATCAGGGCGCTCCGATTGCCATCACCGTGGAAGGGGCAAACATCCTGACCCGCAGCATGATGATCTTCGGTCAGGGCGCCATTCGCTGCCATCCGTACGTGCTGGAAGAGATGGCTGCCGCTCAGAATAATGATGTGGATGCCTTCGACAAGCTGCTGTTCAAACATATCGGTCACGTCGGCAGTAACAAGGTGCGCAGCTTCTGGCTGGGCCTGACGCGCGGGCTGACCAGCGCGACGCCGACCAGCGATGCGACTAAACGTTATTACCAGCACCTGAACCGCCTGAGCGCTAACCTGGCCCTGCTGTCTGACGTCTCGATGGCCGTTCTTGGCGGAAGCCTGAAGCGTCGCGAGCGCATCTCTGCCCGTCTGGGCGACGTGCTGAGCCAGATCTTCCTGGCCTCTGCGGTTCTAAAACGTTACGACGATGAAGGCCGTCAGGAAGCGGATCTGCCGCTGGTGCACTGGGGCGTGCAGGATGCGATGTATCAGGCCGAACAGGCAATTGACGATCTGCTGGCGAACTTCCCGAACCGCTTCGTGGCAGGTGCCCTGCGCGTCGTGATCTTCCCGACCGGTCGTCATCACCTGGCGCCGTCCGACAAGCTGGATCACAAGGTAGCGAAGATCCTTCAGGTTCCGAGCGCAACCCGCTCTCGTATTGGTCGGGGTCAATATCTGGCACCTACCCCGCATAACCCGGTAGGTTTGCTGGAAGAGGCGCTGCTTGACGTGATGGCCGCCGACCCGATTCACCAGAAGATCTGCAAACAGCTGGGCAAAAACCTGCCGTTTACACGACTGGATGAGCTGGCAAAACAGGCGCTGGCGGGTGGCATCATCGTCAACAGCGAAGCTGCAATTCTGGTGAAAGCCGAAGAGAGCCGTCTGCGCAGTATTAACGTGGATGATTTCGAACCAGAAGAGCTGGCGACACAGCCGGTAAAGCTGCCGGAGAAGCACCGCAAACCTGAAGCCGCATAAGACGTTCAGCGTCCATCAACCCCGCTCCGTGCGGGGTTTTTTAATGCCACATTTTCTCGTAATGACGTGCTACAGTGTCAAAAAGCGATCTTTTAAGGAGTCGGTATCGTGCCTGGTTTGAAGATTTCTGTTTTGCAGCAGCCTTTAGTTTGGATGGACGGCCCCGCCAACCTTCGCCATTTCGATCGCCAGCTCGAAGAGATTAGCGGTCGCGATGTGATTGTCCTGCCGGAGATGTTCACCACGGGTTTTGCGATGGAGGCTGCAAAACAGTCGATGCCGCAGGACGAGGTTGTGGCCTGGATGCACGCCAAAGCGCAGGAGACAAACGCGCTGGTTGCCGGTAGCGTCGCCCTCCAGACCGAACGCGGGCCGGTTAACCGCTTCCTGCTGGTCGAGCCAGAGGGAAAGGTGCATTTCTACGATAAGCGCCACCTGTTCCGCATGGCGGATGAACATCAACATTATGAAGCCGGAAGCGAACGCGTGGTATTTGAATGGCGTGGCTGGCGTATTCTGCCGCTGGTCTGCTATGACCTGCGCTTCCCGGTGTGGTCGCGCAACCGCAACGATTATGACCTGGCGTTGTACGTCGCCAACTGGCCCGCCCCACGCTCCCTGCACTGGCAGGCTTTACTGACCGCGCGCGCGATTGAAAATCAGGCTTATGTCGTTGGCTGTAACCGCGTAGGAACGGACGGCAACGGGCATCACTATCGCGGTGACAGCCGGGTGATCAGTCCGCAGGGTGAGATTATTGCTACCGCCGAGCCGCATCAGGCAACACGAATTGACGCTGAGATCTCGTTAACGGCGTTAAAGGAGTATCGGGAGAAGTTTCCGGCCTGGCAGGATGCAGATCAGTTTACGATCGGATAAACGCAACCCGCGATGTTACCCTGGCTTATCGCCTTGCGTAACATCAGGGAAAAGCAGAAATGAAAAAGGCCCACGTTATAAATAACGTGGGCCTGAATAGTGGCGGAACGGACGGGACTCGAACCCGCGACCCCCTGCGTGACAGGCAGGTATTCTAACCGACTGAACTACCGCTCCACTGTTCCCGTGTGGGGAACGAGGCGAATATTACGGTTTGACTCTGAACTCGTCAACGCTTTTTCTTAACTTTTGAATCGTTTGCTGCAAAATTCACCCAAACGGTGATTTAACAAACGTTTCGGCACATTTTCACGTGCGCCACAAACAGCTTCCGCCCTTCTTCTGCACTAAATCGAGACGAGATTCATGGTTCATCAGTTCTTCATCACTGGCTAAAACAACCCGCAGGCGATTCGCCTGACGCACAATGCGCTGAATTCCCCCTTCATCCCGCGTTTGCTGGGATTCATTTTCCATACTGAATTTCATCGACGTTTGCCCGCCGGTCATGGTCAGGTAGACATCGGCCAGGATCTGGGCATCGAGCAACGCGCCGTGCAGCGTTCGCTTGGTGTTGTCTATCTCATAGCGAGAGCACAGGGCATCAAGGCTGTTACGCTTGCCGGGGAACATCTTCCTTGCCAGCGCCAGGCTATCCGTGACTTTACAGAACGTATTCGTCTTCGGAATATCACGGTTGAGCTTGCTGAACTCATAGTCCATAAAGCCGATATCGAACGACGCGTTATGAATGACAAGTTCCGCACCTCTGATGTAGTCGAGAAATTCATCTGCGACGTCGGCAAAGGTGGGCTTATCCAGCAAAAACTCATCGGCAATTCCGTGAACGCCGAACGCTTCCGGGTCCACCAGCCGATCGGGTTTGAGGTAAACGTGGAAGTTGTTGCCCGTAAGGCGACGGTTCACCACTTCAACGGCACCAATCTCAATGATTTTATGCCCTTCGTAGTGGGCGCCAATCTGGTTCATACCGGTGGTTTCGGTATCGAGAACAATCTGGCGAGTAATTGCAGTGCTCATAGCGGTCATTTATGTCAGACTTATCGTTTTACTGAACGTTTCAAATACAGGAAGTCTACCAGAGATGCGTAAACAGGTAGAAATTTTCACCGATGGATCTTGTCTCGGTAACCCAGGGCCCGGCGGCTATGGTGCCATTATGCGCTATCGCCAGCATGAAAAAACCTTTAGTGAAGGCTATTTCCTGACCACCAACAACCGCATGGAGTTGATGGCGGCCATCGTGGCGCTGGAAGCGTTAAAAGAACATTGCGACGTGGTGCTGAGTACCGACAGCCAGTATGTCCGCCAGGGCATTACCCAATGGATCCACAACTGGAAAAAACGCGGCTGGAAAACGGCAGAGAAAAAACCGGTCAAGAATGTCGATCTCTGGAAGCGTCTTGATGCCGCCCTCGGTCAGCACGAAATCAAATGGGAGTGGGTAAAGGGGCACGCCGGTCATCCTGAAAACGAACGCTGTGACGAGCTGGCTCGCGCGGCGGCATCCAACCCAACCCATGAGGATGCAGGTTATCAACCTGAATCCTGATCACGGTTTTTTGTACTGCCGCGTGGCCCCCACGGTCTGGCGGATCCGCGTTTTTGATTTGCTTTGCTTCATTGGGTTGAGCGTAAGGGGGATCGTCCTCTTACGCGCGACAATAAATTGCATGCAGCCCAGCGCGGGTAAATGGGTGCTTAATAAAACCCCGCCTTTACGCGTCCAGGGGATGACCTGAAAACCCCCATAGCTCAGCACTTCGAAATTTAACAGTGAAAGCCAGTCCAGCTGGCGCATCATGGTAAACATCCTGCTGTTATAGGGCGGCGTGCGGCGCAGAACGGGCGTCAGTTTACGTAGCCCCATCAGACTCAGCGGATTAAAACCGCTCAGGATCAGCCAGCCGTCATCAATCAAAACGCGGTCGGCTTCCCGCAGCAGACGATGGGGATCGCTGCACCAGGGCAGCGTATGGGCGAGCAGACAGGCATCAATGGATTTTTCCGCAAACGGCAAATGCAGCGGATCCGCTTTCACCTGAACCGGGGAGCCATTAAGCGATACGCTAACCTGATGCGAGATAGCGCAGCTTTCGGTATTGATTTCTGCGCTCAGATTGCCAATCTTAAGCAGGTGAAAACCATACATTTTCGCGAGCCAGGGTTTAAGCTGAAGTTCTAAGGCCTCGCGATAATATTCACCCCAGGGCAACTCTGCCCAACGTTCCGGTGGTGCGACAGTCTGAGGTATCCTTGCCGGTTTCATCAAAACACCCGCCACGCTATAAGAGGTAATGCATGAATCTTATCAGTATTTCCGCCTTTCAGGACAATTACATCTGGGTTTTAGTCGACGACGATCGCAGATGCATCATTGTTGATCCAGGCGAATCCGCACCGATCCTGCACGCGATAAAAGAAAACGGCTGGCAGCCTGAAGCGATCCTACTTACCCATCACCATCACGATCATGTCGGCGGTGTTCCCGATCTCCTTGCGCGCTATCCTCATCTTCCCGTCTACGGACCGGCAGAGACACAGGATAAGGGTACGACGCAAGTTGTCGAAGAAGGCGAAAGTATCCTCATCCTCGGGTGGGAGTTTTCCGTATTTGCTACGCCAGGTCACACTTCCGGTCATCTCTGTTTCTACAGCAAACCTTATCTGTTTTGTGGCGACACGCTGTTTTCTGGCGGCTGTGGAAGGCTGTTTGAAGGCACGCCAGAACAGATGTATCAATCTTTACAAAAAATTAATGCGCTTCCAGCCGACACCGTAATTTGTTGCGCACATGAGTATACATTAGGGAATATGAAGTTTGCTGCAAGCGTGCTGCCTGAGGATCGGGCGATTCAGGATTATTACCTGAAAGTGAAGGAGTTACGTGCAAAAAACCAAAAAACACTCCCCGTAATTCTGAAAAATGAACGACAAATTAATTTATTTTTAAGAACTGATGATGTTGATTTAATTAATAAAATTAATCAAGAAACAAATTTGTTACAACCTGAAGCGCGATTTGCATGGTTAAGGTCAAAGAAAGATAACTTCAGATAATTGCGGGTTGCCTTTTCAAAATTTCGCCGTTATCATCGCTCGTCTTTTAAGCAACTATTGACACACACATGAAGGCAAAAGCGATATTACTCGCCTCTGTCCTGCTTGTAGGTTGCCAGTCACAAAACGGCAGCAACGTACAACAGCACGCACAGAGCCTTTCTGCGGCTGGTCAAGGGGAAGCAGGGAAGTTTACGAGTCAGGCGCGATGGTTGGACGATGGGACATCCTTCGCGCAGGAACAAGACTTGTGGGCCTCTATTGGCGACGAGCTAAAGATGGGAATTCCGGAAAACAGCCGGATTCGCGAACAGAAACAGAAGTATTTGAGAAATAAGAGCTATCTCCACGATGTAACATTACGGGCAGAGCCGTATATGTACTGGATAGCCGGGCAAGTTAAGAAACGTAACATGCCTATGGAACTGGTACTACTACCCATAGTGGAGAGCGCTTTTGACCCGCACGCGACGTCTGGCGCCAATGCAGCAGGCATCTGGCAGATCATTCCGAGCACAGGGCGAAATTATGGTTTAAAGCAGACCCGCAACTACGATGCGCGTCGTGATGTTGTCGCTTCAACGACAGCCGCTCTCGACATGATGCAACGTCTGAACAAGATGTTTGACGGCGACTGGTTATTGACTGTCGCGGCGTATAACAGTGGTGAAGGTCGTGTACTGAAGGCAATGAAAGCGAATAAAGCGCGTGGAAAATCCACAGACTTCTGGTCGCTCTCACTGCCACAGGAAACAAAGATTTACGTACCGAAAATGCTGGCACTGAGTGACATTCTCAAGAACAGCAAACGTTACGGTGTACAACTGCCAACACCAGACGAAAGTCGTGCACTGGCGCGTGTCCGCCTCAGCAGCCCGGTTGATATTCAACAGGTTGCCGATATGACGGGTATGTCGGTAAGTAAGCTTAAAACCTTTAATGCAGGTGTTAAAGGCTCCACGCTGGGTGCTAGTGGCCCACGCTATGTGATGGTTCCGCAGAAACATGCGGAACAGTTACGAGAGTCTTTAGCTTCGGGTGAAATCGCAGCCGTTCAGTCCACGCTGATCGCTGATACGTCGCCTGTAAGCAGCCGCAGCTATAAGGTGCGTTCAGGTGATACGCTTTCAGGTATTGCATCACGTCTTGGCGTGAATGCGAAAGATCTCCAGCAGTGGAATAATCTGCGCGGATCTGGTCTGAAAGTGGGTCAAACGCTGAACGTAGGTGCAGGTAGCAGCGCACAGCGTCTCGCTAAAAACAGCGATAGCATTACCTATCGCGTACGTAAAGGCGACTCGCTGTCCAGTATTGCTAAGCGTCACGGCGTAAACATCAAAGATGTGATGCGCTGGAACAACGATACTGACAACCTGCAACCTGGCGACCAGCTGACGTTGTTTGTGAAAAACAGCGCTACGCCAGATTCCTGATAGTACGTTCGCTTGTTAAAAAGGCACCGATTCCCCTCGGTGCCTTTTTTGTTTATCCTGCTTTTTGCGCTTCAGCCATAATGGTGTCGCTAGTAAACGAACCATCGTCATGCAGCTCAAAGTACGCCTTCACATCAGCAGAGGCGCTCTCCTGGTACAATCGGATCGCCTGAGTTAATGCCTCGGGGGTGCGCATCCGCGCAATCCATGACGCAAACTCCAGCGGCAAACGGTCGGTTATCAATGAGCGTGAAATCAAGCCGGCTTCGGTGATAAACGTAAGCCACTCTCCACTGGAGTAGTTTTGCACGTGCGAGGTATCACGCAGCGCTTCAACCGTCTGGAGCCAGATATTTCGTACCGGATGTCCGGGAGACATCACGTCCATGATGATGAAGATTCCGCCCGGTTTGAGTACGCGTTTCACTTCCCGTAATGCCTGCCCCACATCATGCCAGTGGTGTGCAGAGTAACGGCTAATCACAACCTCAAACGATGCATCCTCAAAGGGTAATGATTCAGCGTAGCCCTGGCGCGTCGTGACGTTATTCAGTCCTTTCGCTTTCGCCGCTTCAGCGACCACATCGAGCATCTGGCTCGATAAGTCATACGCCGTCACCTGAGCAACCTGCTCTGCGGCGGTAAAACTGGCATGCCCTGCCCCGCAGCCTAAGTCCAGCACGTGCGCGTCAGGAAACGCGGCGAGCCGCTCGCCGAGACGCACCAGGTCGCGGCCAGAGGCGTGCACGGCGCTGCTCAGGTAGGCACTTGCCTGCGAACCAAACTGTTTTTCGACGTTGTCATGATGGGAGTGTGTTGTTGTCATGTTGCTGTCCTTTTATGGGTTAAAAAATAAAGGGCAGCACCCGCACAGGCCTGCCCCACGGCAGACCTGACGCACCATTATTTATCAGGTTTGCCGGGACTGAATTCAACTAGTAGAGGATTATGATCGGAGGCGCGCGTCACCAGAACGGAGGCGTCGTGCACGCTTAAACCCCGATAGAAGACAAAATCGAGAGGATGACCAAACGCTTTCTTGCGCTGGTCATCGTTAAAACGAACTTCACGCAGCGACATTTCACGCGCGAAGCGGTACAACGCGTTCATACGCGGACGGCTCCAGGCATTGAAGTCCCCTGCCATAATGATCGGCCCACTGTGATGAGCAATCTGATCGCCAATGGGAAGTAACTGCTTACTGTACACATCAACACCGAGGCTGAAGTTCACCGCATGAATGTTTACCACCATCAGCAGACGGGTGTCGGGCAACGGATAGACTGTGACCAGCGCCGATTTTGCCAGACGCAGGATCGGCTCACGTTCACGCAGCGGGCAGCAATAGACCGGATGTGCGGCTGAAAGGGTCATCACCCCAGAAGGATGCTGTGGCAGAACAAAGGCAGGCACCTGATCGGCTGCAAGATAGTTTGTCGTTGCAAACCTGACCAGCTCAGGCGTGGTTTGCGCCTCCTGTAACAGAACCAGATGCGCATCTTTACCAAAATTTTGAAGTACGGATAACCACTCCGCACGCTGTTGTTTAAAGATGTTCCACACCAGTACGCGAATTTTTTCGTCACTGCTTAATGGCGTACCCGCTGGTAATGCCTGACCCAGGCTCGCAAACGACCCCGGAGGCAAGATCCTCTCCGCGGGCATTCCGGCAACATAACGCATGGCATAGGTATTTTTTCGCACTTTTGGAAACGGCCTCTGTAACATGAACCAGCCCGGAAAACGGACTGGTTCTAATGTTATAGGGATTTTAGGTCACACTTTCAACGCAATTACTGAGAAACCGCTTTCCAGTTTTGTAAGCAAGCACTTACTGATACTTACCCAAGCGCGACGCGAGCGGGTTTATCAAGCCGTCCACTCAGACCAATAAGGAGGAAAGCGACAAGCACAATTACCGCACCAATCCATGGCGTTTGGGTTAATCCAACGTGTTCAACCGTCTGCCCGCCGATAACCGATCCGAGTGCGATGCCGATATTGAATGCGGCGATATTCAGGCCGGATGCGACATCCACCGCATTGGGCGTATAGCGTTCGGCTTTCTGTACAACATAGACCTGCAATCCCGGTACGTTACCAAACGCGAATATTCCCATAACCAACACGGTTACCAGCGCGGCGTATTGTATCGACGCGGTGAACTGGAAAATCATCAGCAGGACAACCAGCGCGGCGAAAATGAATTTTAGCGCCGGTACCGCACCATGCTTATCTGCAAGCTTGCCGCCCCAGATATTGCCGATTGCGACGGAGATACCGTAGCCCAGTAAAATCCAGCTCACTGCGCCCGGAGAAAAACCAGCCAGCTCCTGCATCATCGGTGCAAGGAAGGTGAACGCAGTGAACACACCTCCATAACCCAGAGCCGTAACGGCATAGATCAGCAGCAGGCGCGGGTGTGTGAGAACCTTAACCTGATCGCTCAGGCTGGCGCTCGCGCGCCCCGGAATACTGGAGGGTACCAGCAGCAGGCTGGCTACCAGAGCAATCACGCCCAACAGCGATACCGCGAGGAAGGTTTCTCGCCAGCCAAAATGTTGCCCAATAAACGTTCCTAACGGCACGCCGGTGACCAGCGCAACGGTTAAGCCGCCAAACATAATCGCAATGGCTGACGCCGCTTTCTCTTTTGGCACCAGGCTGGTTGCAATCGTGGAACCGATGGAGAAGAAGACACCGTGCGCGAGGCCAGTCAGCAAACGGGCGATGACCAGAGTGCTGTAGTCCGGAGCCTGCCACGCCAGAATATTGCCGGCGGTGAAGAGCACCATCAGGGCAACTAACAGTTTTTTACGCGCAAAGCGCCCAGTCAGCGCGGTCAGCACAGGCGCCCCAACAGCGACGCCTAACGCGTAAATAGATACCAGCAGCCCGGCAGAAGGCAGCGAAATGGCGAGTTGTTCAGCAATGGTGGGAACAAGTCCTACAATAACAAATTCGGTCGTGCCAATTGCGAAGGCACTGATCGTCAGGGCAAGAAGCGCCAGTGGCATAAATACTCCGTCTCTTCAGGATTAAGATGACAGGCAGTATGCGACAGTGTTTAAATAACAAAAATGGTTAGAATCTCAATAGAATTTTGCGGATGATGCAATAATGAAAGCCACATCGGAAGAACTGACTATCTTTGTTGCCGTTGTTGAAAGCGGCAGCTTCAGCCGTGCGGCCGAACAGCTCGGGCAGGCGAACTCCGCCATTAGCCGCTCGGTGAAAAAGCTGGAGATGAAGCTCGGAGTGAGTCTGCTTAATAGGACAACGCGGCAGCTCAGCCTGACGGAAGAAGGTGAACGTTATTTTCGACGCGTGCAGTCCGTTTTGCAGGAGATGGCGGCGGCAGAAACGGAAATAATGGAATCGCGCAGCACCCCGCGCGGATTGCTGCGCATCGATGCGGCTACGTCGGTCGTGCTTCATTTTTTGATGCCGCTGATTAAGCCCTTTCGTGAGCGCTACCCGGAGATGACCCTGTCTCTGGTCTCCTCGGAAACGTTTATCAATCTTATTGAGCGTAAAGTGGATGTGGCGATCCGCACCGGAACCCTGACGGATTCAAGTTTACGCGCTCGCCCTCTGTTCACCAGCTATCGCAAAATTATCGCGTCACCGCAATATATTGCAGAGCATGGCAAACCGGAGACCGTTGAGGAGCTGAAGCAGCACCTGTGCCTGGGCTTTACGGAACCTGTCTCGCTGAACACCTGGCCCGTAGCCTGTCATGACGGACAACTTCATGAGATCACCTGCGGACTTTCGTCTAATAGCGGAGAAACGCTGAAACAGCTTTGTCTTGAAGGAAATGGGATCGCCTGTTTATCAGACTATATGATTGATAAGGAAATAGCTGCGGGTCAGCTTGTAGAACTGATGGCTGACAAACGCTTACCTGTAGAGATGCCTTTTAGCGCAGTGTATTACAGTGACAGAGCGGTAAGTACGCGCATACGCGCTTTTATCGACTTCCTTAGCGAACATATAAAAACAGCTCCCGGAGGAGCTGTGTGAGGGTTAAAGGGTACAGAGGGAGGGTTTTTATTAATCCCAGTCTGGTGCTAACCCTTCCGGGCTGACAAGACGATCGTTGCATTCCAGTGCAGCGATCGCGTTTTTATCTTCATCATCAAGCTGGAGATCCCGCGCTAACAGGTTACTTGCCAGGTTTTCACGTTTGGTTGAAGACGGGATCACGGCATAGCCCTCACCCATCGCCCATGCCAGGATCACCTGTGCGGCTGTCGCATTGTGTTTCTCAGCGATGCGCGCAATCACTTCATCTTTCAGCGCCTTACCATATGCCAGCGTCATGTACGAGGTGATGTGAATACTATGCTGTTTCGCCCAGTCCACGACTTTGCGGTTTTGCAGGTAAGGAGAGAGTTCAATTTGGTTGGTGGCAATATTCTCTTTACCCACTGCGGCGATGGCCCTTTCCATCAACGGGATGGTGAAGTTAGAGATGCCAATTTCACGCGTTAAGCCTTGCTCTTTTGCTTCCAGCAGCGCCTGCATAAACTCTTCCACAGAGACGGCATCATCAGGAGATGGCCAGTGGATCAGCGTCAGATCAACATAGTCAGTACGCAGCTTTTTCAGACTTTCCTTCAGGCTTGGGATCAGCTTGTCTTTGCTGAGATTCTCAATCCAGATTTTAGTGGTGACGAAAAGTTCGTCGCGCGGTACGCCACTCTCTTCGATGGCCTGGCCTACGGCAGCTTCGTTATCATAAATCTGCGCCGTATCAATAGCACGATAGCCCAACTCGAGTGCGGTTTTAACAGATGCAATAACAACATCGTCTTTCAGGCGAAAAGTGCCCAGACCCAGTGCAGGGATAGTCATATGATTCCTCAATCGTTATGTTCGTAAACTGAGGAAGATTATCGCTGTAGTTGTTATGACGAAAAAGATCGTAAAACGCAGAGGATTTTTGCTAATTTCGCAACAATCAAATGACAGATAAGAAAAAAGCCCTGAGCGTTAGCTCAGGGCTTTTAATAAGTGGCGGAACGGACGGGACTCGAACCCGCGACCCCCTGCGTGACAGGCAGGTATTCTAACCGACTGAACTACCGCT